>JAYVXT010000231.1:0-7381 GCA_043785065.1 Bryobacterales bacterium
GTACCACTCATGATGCCGGCAATCCTCATTGCTTTAACTCCTTTTGCAATTCGGCTAACAATTGCAGCGCTTCAATGGGCCGGAGCGAATCAAGGTCCAGTGCGCGGATGCGTTCGGCGATGCCTCCCCCCACCGGTTCAAACAGGCGGATCTGCATGGGTTGATGATGGTGCGGTTCGGGCGTCAGCTCCTCGGTAACAATCGACTCGGTTTTTTCGTGCTGCGCCAGAACCTCGCGGGCGCGTTCGATTACAGCCATGGGCAAAGCAGCCAGGCGGGCCACTTCGATACCGTAGCTCTTGTCGGCCGCACCTGGAGCGACCTTGCGCAGGAATAAAATCCCGTCGCCCGATTCCTTCACTGAAACATGAAGATTGCACACGCCTTTCAATTGCCCGGCGAGGATCGTGAGTTCGTGATAGTGCGTGGCGAACAACGTGCGGGCGCCGATTTTATTGTGGATGTGCTCCACCACGGCCCAGGCTAGCGCAAGGCCGTCATAGGTTGACGTGCCGCGGCCAATTTCGTCGAGAATGATCAGGCTATTCGGCGTTGCCGTATTCAGGATCACGGCCGTCTCGGTCATCTCCACCATGAAGGTGGAACGGCCCCGCGCCAAGTTGTCAGCCGCGCCGATGCGAGTGAAGACACGGTCGATGATAGGCAATGTCGCGCTGGTGGCGGGAACGAATGAACCCATTTGCGCCATCAACGAAATCAGCGCGGTCTGGCGAAGGTAAGTGGACTTGCCGCCCATATTGGGGCCGGTGATCAACGCCAGGTGGTTGGCTGCCGGGTCTAGCGAAACGTCATTGGGGATGAAACGGGCGGCCTCTCGCTCGGCAAGTTTCTCTATAACAGGGTGACGCCCCTGAACGATTCGGAACTCGCCGCCTTCGGTCATGGTAGGGCGCACGTAGCGGTTAACCACAGCCACTTCGGCCAGCGCGGCGGTCAGATCGAGTTCGGCCACGCCTGAAGCGGCCTCACGTATTCCGCCGGCGTGCGTCGCGGCGAGCGCGCGGATCTCATTAAAGATTTCCTTTTCCAACGTGATGATCCGATCCTCGGCGGCCAAGACTTTGCTTTCCAGTTCCTTCAACTCAGGGGTGGTGAAGCGTTCGGCGTTTACCAAAGTCTGCTTGCGGTCATAATCGGCGGGGGCCAGATGCATGTTCGACTTGGTGATCTCAATGTAGTAGCCGAAGACGTTGTTGAAGCGCACCTTCAGCGATTGAATGCCGGTACGCTCGCGTTCGCGCACTTCAATGGCGGCGATGTAGCCCTTGCTGTTCTTGCTGATGTCGCGAAGTTCGTCAAGCTCGGCGTTCACGCCAGAGCGAATGGTTCCGCCGTCGGCGATGGATAGTGGCGGTTCGTCGGCGATGCCTTCCAGAACACGAGTGCGGATTTCGGAGAGCTCGTCGAATCGTGCTTCGCCAAGCAGCCTGTTCAATTCCGGAAGGCGTTCCAGCGACCGGCCCAAGGCGAGCAATTCTCGCGGAGTAACGGAGCCGAGCGTGACCTTTGCAAGCAGCCGCTCCATGTCCAAAATGCGGTCCAACACTTTACGAACCTCAGCGCGAAGGATGGTGTTCCTGGTGAACTTCTCAAGCTGGTCAAAGCGGCCATTGATCTCCTTAATCTCCACGGAAGGGCGGAGCAGGCGGCGGCGAAGCAACCGCGCACCCATGCCAGTGCAGGTTTGATCGATGATGGCGGCGAGCGTGGAATCTTTTTGTTCGGCGGAGAACAGCGGCTCTACTAATTCCAAATTTCGCACGGTGACCGAATCGAGCACCATGGCTTGGTTGCGATCGTAGAACGCCGGGCGCTCCAAATGGTCAAGCGTTGAACGCTGCGTGTCACGCAAGTAGTGCAGCACCGCGCCAGCAGCGGCTACTGCTTGCGGACGATGATCGAGCCCGCAACCATCGAGGCTGAGCAGTTTGAAATGCTCCTTCAAAATACGCTCAGCGAAATCGTAGGCGAAAGTCCAGGCTTCCACTTCCGTGCGAAGACGAGATGGATCGGGGTGGAAGCCCGGGGAAGCGAGTACTTCGCGTGCGTTCAACGCATCAAGCGCCGGAGCCACTTCGGCCAAGCTCATTTCGGTGACGCGGAACTCGCCGGTGGAAACATCCACATAGGCCATGCCGGCGCGATCCCCATTGCGATGCACAGCGGCCAAGTAGTTGTTCTCGCGCGAACGCAGCATCTGCGAATCGGTGGCGGTTCCCGGAGTCAAAATGCGCGTTACTTCGCGGCGCACCAGTTTTACCGCTTTGGACGGCGCTTCCATTTGCTCGCAAATGGCCACGCGATAGCCTTTCTGAATCAGCCGGGCAAGATAGCCATCGGCCGCGTGATACGGCACACCACACATCGGTATGGGTTCGCCTTTATCTTTGTTGCGCGCTGTGAGTGTGATTTCCAGTTCACGCGCAGCCGTGATGGCGTCGTCGAAAAACATTTCATAGAAATCGCCAAGACGGAAAAAGAGCAATGCCCCAGGCACTTGCTGTTTGATGGATTGGTATTGCCGCATTACCGGCGTTGAGGCTTCCGGTGTTGTCATTAGGCGTAGAGGCCGCGAAGGCGGATGGCGAACGCCACACGATCTAGTGCAAGCATGTAAGCCGCAATGCGGTTATTCACTTTGTGCGTTTCAGCGTATCGGATAACTTCCCAGAAACTTTCGTTCATGATTTCTTCCAAGCGCTGGTTTACCAGTTGTTCATTCCAGAAGTAGCCTTGGCGGTCCTGCACCCACTCAAAGTAAGAAACCGTTACGCCGCCGGCATTGGCCAGAATATCGGGGATGATGAAGATGCCGCGCTCCTCAAGAATTTTGTCGGCCACAGCCGTCGTGGGGCCGTTAGCGCCTTCGCACAGAATTTTGCAGTTGATCTTGCCGGCCGTTTCCGAGGTGATGACGTTTTCCTTGGCGGCCGGTACAAGCACGTCGCATTTAAGAAACAGGGCATCGGCGGATGAAATCGTTTCACCTTCAGGAAAGTTTCGAATCGATCCGTGCTGTTTCTTCCAAGCCATCAGCTTTTCGATATCCAAGCCGCTGGAGTTGTGAACGGCGCAATCGTATTCAATGATGCAGGTGATGCGGATACCTTGTCTGGCCATCAGCCGGGCAGCCATGCCGCCGACGTTGCCGAATCCTTGAATGATCACGTCCACGGTGGTAGGCGCGATTTTGAAATGCTTCAACGCTTGCAGCGTAACGAAGAGACAGCCACGTCCGGTAGCCTCGGCCCTTCCGCGCGAACCGCCTAGGTTGATTGGTTTGCCGGTGACCACGCCGGTAGTGGTTTCCCGCTTGTGCATGGAGTAGGTGTCCATGATCCAGGCCATGGTTTGTTCGTTAGTGTTCATGTCGGGCGCGGGGACATCTTTTTCGGGCCCGATGATGTCGATGATTTCCGAAGTGTAGCGGCGGGTCAGCCGTTCCAGCTCGCCGGCCGACATTATGTTTGGGTCGCAGATGACTCCGCCTTTGGCCCCGCCGAAGGGGAGGTTGGCGACCGCGCATTTCCAGGTCATCCAACTGGCAAGGGCGCGTACTTCGTCGATGTTTACGTCGGGCGCGTAGCGGATGCCGCCTTTGCCGGGACCCCGCGCGACGGAGTGTTGTACACGATAGCCGGTGAATACTTCGATGCGGCCGTCGTCTAGCACGACGGGGATATGTACGGTGAGTTCCTTCGAAGGCGACTTTAGGATTTTCTTGATGCCATCGTCGAGTCCCAATTTAGTGGCTGCTTCTTCAATTCGGATGTCGGCATTGAGCCAGGGATTGAACTCGCGTTCCAGTTCCGGGGTGAGCTGTGCGGTAGACATGGTTGAGGTGGTTGCCTTCGATTCACATTATCTCATTTGGTTGGTATGGGTATATCCGCTAGTATGAAATTTGCCTCATCGAAAATTAACAATGAGAGACGGCTTCGCAATTTTCGACACGCACACGCATATTGGCTCTGCCCGCCACAGTGGACGCCGCCATCACGCGGTTGACATTGTGGCGGCGATGGATCAATTCGGCGTGGAGCGTTCCGTTGCCATTCCCTTTCCGGTGGTGGAGGACTACCGCGATGAACATGACGAAATTGGCGCGGCTATTCGAGATTACCCCGGCCGGTTTGTGGGCGCGGCATGCCTGAATCCATTCATTCCTCAACAGCAATTTCGTGATGAAATCCGGCGCTGCCGCGAACAATACGGCTTCCGCGCACTCAAGTTTCAACCGCAATACCAGGCGCTGAATCCGTTGCTTGAATCAAGTGCCTTTCTTTTTGAAGCTGCCCTGGAAAACAAGATGGCGCTTATTGTCCATACCGGCACGGGAATTCCGTTTTCTCTGCCATCGATGTATCTGTTGGTCGCCCGCGATTACCCGCAACTGAAAATAATCATGGCCCATTGCGGTGGCGGGGGAATCTTCTTAGGAGAAGCAATTGTCGCGGCGACTCTTTTTCCTAATATTTACCTTGAGCTTTCGAGCCTTATGCCGCATCAAGTGTTTGAAGTGCTCCACCGCGTGCCTAGTGCGCGTTTGATGATAGGCTCTGATCTGCCGGAGAATCTAAACATCGAGATGTCTAAGATTCTTCAATTGGCGATCAGCGAAGACGACAAGCGCAATATTCTGTATCAAACCGCAAGTCGTGTTTTCGATTGACGCAACTCCGTTCCGTGGAATTCGAGTGCGATCCAGGCGGCTATCGAAGCAAGTTTTTCTTCACTACTCCAGGGCGGCCCTAGAGTGCGGCGAAGGCCGCTGATTTGTTGTTGATCAGAAGGGGCCTGTCCGGCCTCCTCACCTCGGCGCAAGAAGTGTTGCACATCCAAACAACGCCCTCGCCAAAACACGGCTCTCTTAAAGCAATGGATGGGCGCCGTTTTTTTAAGTTATCGGGCAAGCGGCGGGAAGCTTCCGAAATAACCTCAAGACATCGCGTCACGGCATACACTGTGCGGGTGTCATCTCGAAACGCCTCAAAGTCACAACCCTCGATGAACTGGAATGCGAGGGCGATGTGATGCGCCACGTCACGCAACACTGCCGTCGCGTCAGAAGGCATAGATTGCGTCAGCTGTCGCCGCCGGTTTGACGTAAGATTTCCGGCCGTCGCGGTTGACCACGTCAACGTGGCCGTCGAATAAATTTGCAATGTAATTTTTCAAGCCAGCATAATCAAAAACCGTGATCCTGGCTGATGGATCAAATTCGATCATGATGTCGGTGTCACTTTCAGTCCGTTGATCACCGCGCGCCCGTGATCCAAATAAAGCAGCATGCGCCACACCACGCTTGCGTAGGGCTGCTTCGTTTTCGCGCAATCGGGCTATGATCTCTTCGCGGTTCATTATCTTAGCTTGCTTCTGCTATCGAACCTCTCTTCCTAGCTTAACCCGGCCAGTGTACTCTGGGGTCCCCTTCAGAATGGCTGGGCTAGGGGCCGAAACCTTCGTGCCGAATTCGTGCAGCTTGGTCTCACGGAAGTCCAATGCCCACAGTTTATACGATGTCGACCTCTGGAAATCGACCAGGCAAATCATCCACAGCGATGAACAACACATTGGGTCGCTTCCGTACGGCGGCCTCGCTGAGCTGTTGTGAGTGTCTCCGCGAAAGCTTACAATATGTCTGATAATGCGACCGTTGACATGCGCCTTTCTAATAGGGCTGCTGCCAAATCCTGGCTCGTCCCAAGCACGTAGAGCGACACCCGCGTTTGAAAGTGCGGATATTCGCGCGAGTTCGCCTCTCTGGAACGCCACTATGCAAGGCGGACTGTTCCGGGCAGGAAAGTACGAGTTGCGTCAAGCGACGGTGATGGACCTAATCAAAACGGCCTACACCGTCGATGCGGACACGATCTTCGGGAGTGCGCCTTGGATGGACTGGGACCGGTTCGATATAACCGCGAAGGTCCCGCCCGGCGCATCACAGGAAACCGCCAGGCTCATGCTTCGAAATTTGCTAGCCGAACGGTTTCAGGTCTACGTCCACGAAGACAAAAAGGCCATGCCAGCGTTTGTGCTGTCACGCGGCAGGAGGCAGTTGAAGTTGAAGCGTGCAGATGTTGGCGGCAATCCGGGATGTTACTCCGAGCCGCCGCAGAAAGTGCCTCCCGGTGCGCCACCGTTCCACGCCGCATCGTGCCGCAGCGTCACCATGGACGCGTTTGCTGCTATGCTGCGCGGGCTTTCGGCGGAATATGTGATGTACCCCGTAGTAAATACGACCGGCCTCGAAGGGGCCTGGGATTTCGACTTCCAGTGGACTCCGAGAGGGCCGCTAAGGGACGGGCGCGGTGGCATATCACTCTTCGATGCCATGGATAGCCAACTCGGCATCCATTTGGAGGAGCACACCATGCCGTTGCCGGTGCTGGTGGTGAACAGTGTGAATCGAAAGCCGCTTGAAAATTCGTCGGGAGGGACGGCGAGCCTGCGCGGTTCTGAGCCAATCGAGTTTGAAGTGGCGTCAGTAAGGCCGAACAAGTCTGACGATAACCACACACCGCCGCCCGCACGTCAATATCATCCAGGTGGCCGATTGACATGGCGCGCCATCCCGCTTCGGGATTTGGTCAGACTGGCGTGGAATCTCGATCCCGATGCTCACGCCGTAATCGTCGGAGCCCCGAAGTGGATGGACGCGCGCTTCGACATCCTCGCGAAAGCGCCGGCCAGCACAATGGCGAGTCCTACGCAAATCTTCGCCGATGACCTACAGAAGATGTTGCGCGCCTTGTTGGTCGAGCGCTTCAAGATGAGATCGCATTACGAAGACCGGCAGGTGGAAGTCTATACGCTACTGGCGAACAAGCCGAAGCTTAATGCGGCCGATCCGGCGACTCGTCCGGGTTGTCGCATGGGGCCGCCACAGCCGCCGAGAGAGCCAGGCGAAGGCCCGCCGCCACGCGAGGCGATCTGCCGGAACGTAACGATGGAGCAATTCGCAAACAGCTTGCAGGAGATCGCCAAGTCCTACATCCGATACCCGGTGGTGGACGGGACCGGCCTTCAGGGCGCCTGGGATTTCACATTGAGGTTTCACCCGGCACCGCCCCCCCCGAACGACAGGAAGAAGAAAGAGAAAAAAGAGGAAGAGGGGCCTCGTATTTCAATCTTTTGGGCGGTCGACAAGCAACTCGGTCTGAAGCTACAAATGCAGAAGCGAGCCATGCCGGTTCTGGTGATCGATCACATTGAGGAGAAGCCGACGGAGAATTGACCGCGGCTCCCCAACCAACACGGAAGCGATCCACTTTGACCGCTTGTCGGCAAGTTGGAGAAGTGACGTGGTTCTCTCGGAATCATCCGTGCCTCTCGGGATTACTCCCGTGTTACGGGCAAA
>JAYVXT010000232.1:0-2199 GCA_043785065.1 Bryobacterales bacterium
TATTAGTGTCTCTTCGCTCTACCTTTTTTGCCATGCTTTTAGCGTGCCAGAAAATGCTTGAGCGGTCAAGCCATAAAATTTCAAACTGACCCACTACCGTAAGACCATAGTAGCTTTGCACCGCGCTGCATTCTTGGCCAGGGAAAATCCCGACGCGCGTGTCTTGTTGACTACGTTTTCCGACACGCTGGCCAGCACTTTGCAGACGAAGCTGCGCCGGTTAATCAGCAACGAGCCACGGTTGGGGGAAAGGCTGGAAGTGCATTCTATGAACGCCATTGGGCGGCGGTTATATGAAGTGCATTTGGGGCGCACGGCATTTGCATCGGGTGAAGTGATAGATGGATTGTTGACCGCAGCGGTGGAGGCTGTGGGGGGTAGCAAGTTCCAAGCTCGAAGAAGTGAAATTTTGAAATTATGTCAACGTGGGACTATTGATTAACGAAGATTCATTATGTGTCTTTTCGGAAGTAGGAACGATCCAGGTAGGCTCGATATTTCCGGCTTGCGGTTGGCGAGGTCAGTTATGGAGCGGTCCCTAAGCGGGTTGAGCGTTCTGCCCAGCCCGGAATAATTTCAAGAGGTTGTGGGTGGCGCAGATCAGCTTCCATTCCGCGCTGGCTTTGTCGATTCCCCGAAGAAGAAACATACGGATGCCGCGGGCGGCCTTGATTTGCCCGAACACCGGCTCCACAATCGCTTTGCGCATCTTATACAAAGCCCGGCCTGCTTCGGTTTTCAACTTCTGTTTCATCTTTTCTTTTACCGACTCCGACTCCGACCCCGACCCCGGCGGAGGTTTATCGGATTCCATAACAGCGGCTGGGGCAGCCTCATCGTGCTTCTGCTTTCCAGTGGCAATGTACAACTCGATGCCTTGCACCCTCTCATCGGTTACCTGGCTCTCGCTAAAGTAGCCGGCGTCGGCGGTGACGGCAACTGGTTTGGCTCCCACATTTTTCTCCACTTGCGCCACCATCGGTGCCAGTTGCTGTTTGTCGTTGGTTTGCTGGGTGATCTCGGCGGCGACAATGATCTGTGCTTTGCTGTCCACTGCGATTTGCGCATTGTAGGCTTGAACAAAGCTTCCCTTACGCCCGCCATCGGGCATGATCCGGCTCTCGGGATCGGTGAAGTTGCGTTGATCGGTTGGATCGGGGCGGGCTTGCTCGGGGTCCGGAACTTGCGGCGGACGTCCCCCCGCTTTCTTGCCGCTCTCTTCTTCTTTCTTTTGCCGTTGTTCCAGTTTCTGTTCGGCGGCCTTCTTTGCGGACTCAGCGCGCTGTCGTGCTTCCAACTCCAGCGCTGCTTTGGCTTCGGCGATCTTCTTCAACCGGCTCGCGCGCCGCGCCAATTCGGCGGGTAACTCATCTCCACGCTTCCCTTTGCCGTATAACGCGTCCTCGGCCGCATCGGTCCGCTCGGCCTCGGCCAGCAGCTTTTCCACTTCCGCTTTGAGTTGATTCTCTTTCTCTTCCATCCGGCCGTAACTCATCGCTTTGTGTTTACTGGCGTTAGCCTGCAACTTGGTTCCGTCGATGGCTACATGCCCCAACTTCACCAGCCCCGCCTTGTTGCATAGCTCAAGCACTTGCGTGAACAGCCCTGCCAGCACCGGTAGGTGCTGTTTCCGGAACCCGGCAATGGTGTCATCACTCCCACACAATATCCGTGCAGCAGCAACCGCACCATCATCACTGGGTGATAGGCCGATTTTCCGCGTCCATCACGCCTGCCGTAAAAATCATAAATCTTAGACAGGTCTAGACTTTCGGTCAGTTCGGCCACGAAGTGCGCCAAATGATTTTCCGGCAGCCAGTCCTGTAAAGAAGGGGGCATCAGAAACGGCTGATTGAGATCACAGGTCCGGAAGTTCTTGCTCACTCACCTAAGATAAGCTGGATAAAACATTTTTACACAAATATGTTTCGGTGTAATCGGAAACAGACCAATCTATCTCCGACAGGCTCCTAGCCTTTTCTTTACGTTGGGTCGCAACCGGCTCTAGCTAAGTTAGTTAGGGGCAGACTTCCTAAAAGCGTTCATGGCCGGATTTATTAACCCATGGCTAAAGACTCGCCAGTCAACTAAGGTCAATTGAAGTATTGCATGGAGGAGGAACGCCGCCGGTGTTTTTGGGAGTGGATTTCTCACCACCTGGCAAAGTTAAGTCTTGCAAACGCCCAGGGTTGCGTTGAA
>JAYVXT010000233.1:0-21769 GCA_043785065.1 Bryobacterales bacterium
CAACGCCTCGACCGGCGGCTCCTTGACGTCGCCGCTCAACTGGATAGCATCACCTCAGCAGAAAAATGAGGAAAGATTGGCCGGTCAAGTCGCGCACTCCTCTTTATGTTCCACGAGTAAATAGCGGCGACCTCTTTGCTAGAATAGGGAGTTCATCTTAAGCCATGATTGCTAAACTCCTTCGATTTCTCAGCTACGTTGTCAATTTGGTCATCGCCATCGCAATGTTGGCGTTGGGGTTGATTGCGAAATTCAGTTCGCTTGATTTGAAGTTGGAGATGCTTCCATGGTCGGGTCAGGAGTTGACAACCTGGCTGATCGGCCTGGGGTTACTGGGCGTGCTGATTGCCGGGCTCGCCATGTACGGGGTAATGCGATGGCTGCTGTTGGTATGGTCGCTGGTGATTATTGGCCTTTGGGTTCGGGCCTTTTATACGCCCGGTTGGACCTTTGACGGACGTGATCCATTTAATCAAACGCTACAAGCCTTCCTCGGTTACCTTGTAATCACGCTGGGCGCGATCAGCGCTGCTCGTCAGCCAACTCGGCCAAGTAATTAGCCCGCCTAACGCCCCACCTTCGCCGTGCCACCGTTGCGGCAGCCATTGCAAATTCCGAAGCCGCTGCCATGGCCGGCAATGTTTGTGAATCGACCGGTGATGCTGGCTAATTCGGTAAGGCTCAAGGTGGCGTTCAAGAAAGGGGGTTTCCGTGACGCTAAAAGTTCCAGACGACGCGGACGGGTGAATCGTGGTTGCAAATGCAACCAATCCTCCGGCCAGTGGTGTGACTTTTACTTGTACTTAGTGCCTCTTTCAAAGAGTAAGTGATTTTCCGTAAAAATAACAATCCTCCAGGAGTAGTAACCAATTGATTAGACGCTTGATTGATTGATTGATCAAAGGGTTAAGTGAGCGAGCCGGCAACCTTATTCCGAGGCTGCCGGCAATCATCAAGGCGGGTTTCTACTTACTTTTTCCGGCTGCGGCGGCAATGGGGACGGGCGCGGGAGTTTCTACCACTTCCACACCGGGAGTTAGGCCTAGTATCTTACGCAACTCGACGTCGATCACGCCATACATATCGCGATTTTCTTTAAGAAACTGCTTGGCGTTTTCCCGGCCTTGGCCAATGCGTTCGCCACGAAAGCTATACCAGGATCCGGATTTTTCAACCAGATTATGCTCCACGCCAAGGTCGACCAAATCGCCTTCTTTGGAGATGCCTTCTCCGTAGACAATATCGAATTCAGCTTCCCGGAATGGCGAAGCCACTTTGTTCTTCACGATCTTGACGCGGGTGCGGTTTCCCGTCACCACATCCCCATCTTTGATGGCGGCAATGCGGCGAATATCGGCCCGGACGCTGGAGTAAAATTTCAGCGCGCGGCCACCTGATGTTGTTTCCGGATTGCCAAACATAACGCCAATCTTTTCGCGAATCTGGTTGATGAAGATCAAGCAGGTATTGGATTTCGAGACCACGGCCGTCAACTTACGCATGGCTTGCGACATCAACCGGGCCTGAATGCCAACGAAGGCATCTCCCATTTCGCCATCCAGTTCGGCTTTGGGAACCAACGCGGCCACCGAGTCGACCACGAGCACGTCCACCGCGCCTGATGCGATGAGAGTATTGGTGATTTCAAGCGCCTGCTCCGCATAATCGGGTTGCGAAACCAGCAAATTGTCGATGTCCACGCCCAACTTCCGAGCATAGATCGGGTCGAGCGCGTGTTCGACGTCGATAAATGCGGCAACTCCGCCATTTTTCTGTGCTTCTGCAATCACTTGCAAGGCCACCGTGGTTTTACCCGAAGATTCCGGGCCAAAAATTTCAATGATGCGGCCGCGCGGAAATCCGCCCACTCCCAAGGCGTAATCAAGCGAGATTGAGCCGGTTGAAATGGAGGCGATCGGCACCACGGCTTCTTTATTGCCGAGACGGACAACCGATCCTTTGCCGTACTGTTTTTCAAGTGCGCCTAGTGTCGCCGCAAGCGCTTTTATTTTTTCTTTATCGTCCATTGGTTGGTTATTTTCCTCGGAAAGCCGATTATACGCGATCACGGATGCGCCGGGGCCTCCTTGAGCAAGTAAAGTTATAGGTTCGCTGTTTCTTCGCCTAGCTTACCAGAGGGTGGTAAGGTTGGCAAGCTTTTTTTGGGAGACGAACGGAAAATTCTTCAGCAAACTATTTCACTTCATCAAACAGGATGGTTACTTGCGATTTATGCTGCCGGAATTCACTAAACTTCGAGACGTTCTTTCGGCCGTTTTTCGCGCCTTGAATCCTGCTTTCGGCGCGGATGGGAAGAAGCTGGTTTATGCCGCCAACGCTCACCAATCCGTAACGCAAATTTATCTGGGCAGCTTGTAACCATTGCGGATCGCCGGTTTCGGAAACCGGCGCGGCTTGCAGGCGAACAACGGAATCATTCTGGGCGTCTGCCCAAATCCAGCCTTCGAATCCGCGGACATATACCTTCCTGTTACTTGTGCTTTTCCATTGGGAGTTTTCCTTAAGCACGCGGAAGCGCAGCACATTCGTAAGCTTGCCATCCAACGATTCGGGCCTGGTCCGCTTGAACTCCGTTTTCGATTCGATGCGAAACACCCGCGAGAACATGGAACCGAATACGCCCTCGGAACGGATCCGCGCCGCAAATTTTCGTGCAGCAATTTCGAAGGCTTTCCATTGAGCGAAATCAGCCGGTATTTCTCCTTGCCCTCAAAGTAAGTCAATTCATCCTCGTACCGGTCCAATTGCTTCCAACGTCTGTCAACCCCTTGGAAGCGCCCCGTTGCCTGCTTGCAGACAAAGTTCGGCAGGTGGGAATTAAAGGAGCGGGCCGAGGCAATATTACTTTGCACCGTCTTCCCGTGTTCCGGAACGGCGGCATCTTGAGCGAAGCCGTGAGTGGAGGCGAGCAGCAGCAGTGTTATCTGAATTCGCCTAAAGTGGCAGGTCATTGCGCAGCCATGCTTCTCCCCACATATCCACTTCAAATTCGCGCCCAATACCAAAAACTCTAGCGCCGCAAATTGTTTCAGGCGACAATGTAAGACATCCGCCTCCGTAGGATGGACAGGCCTCTTCAAGAACAAGTAGAATCCAACAGAGTGGCAGACAATCAGTTGACGTTTTTCGAATTTTTCGCAGGCGGCGGTATGGCTCGCCTTGGTTTGGGCGCGAAATGGAAGTGTCTGTTTGCCAATGAATGGTGCGAAAAGAAAGCGGCATCCTACCAGGCTCAGTTCGACAATGGCGAAATGAAAATCGAGGATGTAGCCAACCTGACTCTCAAGAATCTTCCGGGGACACCCCAGTTAGTCTGGGCCTCGTTTCCTTGCCAGGATTTGTCCCTTGCCGGATCGGGCGCCGGATTAAAGGGATCCCGTAGCGGGACTTTCCGGCCATTCTGGAAATTGATCAAGAGCATGATTTCAGCGAACCGCAAACCGGGCATTGTGGTTCTGGAAAATGTGGTCGGCGCTCTGACTTCCCACAATGGGCAGGATTTCAATACGATTGTCCGCAGCCTGGCCGAAGCGGAGTACAGAGTGGGCGCCATAGTGATGGACGCCATCAAATTTCTGCCACAATCCCGCCCACGTCTCTTCATCGTGGGCGTCCAAGCAACCCAACCCATCCCGGCCGCGCTCTGCTCCTTTTCTGAAAACTTGGAATGGCATCCGAAAGCAATGCGCGAGGCCTTCCTGCGTCTTCCCGAACGTCTAAAGAAAAACTGGGTCTGGTGGTCCATTCCCGCACCCACCGCTCCAGTTCCGCCTCTGAACAATCTGATTGAGGATGACCCGGTAGGCGTCTGCTGGCACACGCCCGAACAAACGCAAAAGCTCATCGGCCTGATGGCGCCCCTCCACCTGGAAAAGCTAGAAGCAGCCAAGCGTCTCCGCAAACGGGTAGTGGGCACAATTTATAAAAGGACGCGCCCCACAGGAGAAGGTAGCCGCGCCCAAAGGGCCGAAGTCCGTTTCGACCAGATTTCCGGTTGCCTGCGCACTCCTGTCGGAGGTTCCAGCCGCCAGATCATCATCGTAGTGAACCGCAACCGGGTTCGTACGCGCCTTCTTTCGCCGCGCGAAGCCGCTCGGTTGATGGGCGTTCCGGAAACCTACAAGTTACCAAAGAATTACAATGAAGCTTACCATTTGTTCGGCGACGGACTAGCCGTCCCCGTGGTGGAATGGTTGGCGCAAAACCTACTAACGCCGCTGGCCTCATCGTTGGCGAAAGTACTGGCCGCATGAGGCCCGCCCAATGTGTGCCGCACGACGTCGCCGAAATCCGTAAGAAGATTCAAGAATTTCTCGACATCCAGACCGAAGCGGGAAGTAAGATCGGCAACGCAAGATTCGGGGTCTACGCTTTCTTCGATTACGACGGCGAACCGATTTACGTTGGCCAGACTTGCGAGATGTTACGCACTCGCATCCGGCGCCATTTGACCAACCAACGCACTGACGCGGTGGCGATGAACGTTCTTGATCCATTTGAGGTGGCCGAAATCGAAGTTTGGCCGCTTCTGGCGCTGGAAGGCAAAAACACAAAAGATGTTGAAGCCATCGCGAAGTTGAACGCTACCGAGTACAGTGTGTTTCTGGCGGTGCTGAAAAACTCCACCTTCCAGGCGGTGCTCAATGAAAAGGACATTACACCAACAGAGGAGATCGTTCTACCACTCTCCTATCGCGGCTGCATTATCCCCGACGAACTATACGCCATCAGGAAGCATGCCGACATTAGAATTGCTCGCAGGGCCTCCACCATCGCCAACTTAGCGCGAGTGATCAGCGAACGGGAAGTATCAAAGGGTCTGCGCCGGACCCTTGTGACTCAGGCCCGGCGATTAGAAAAACTCGCTATGGACCGGTGTAATGAAATTGAGGGAGAGATGCCTGTTCTTCAATTCGGTGAGGAAGAATAATTTTAAGGTTTGGCGCGGAATGCCGCAAACCACTATCCCGTTGGTTGCGTAAGACTCCAACCCGCTTATCGCCTCCGCCATCAATGTCTTCGAATTCGCGAACCCCTTGCCCGCAAAGCGATGCCCCAGCCCACTTAGGCTATATGGCTACACGCGTTGCCGGTGATGCAACGCTCCGCGCCAATCGCACCGGCTTCGACCGGTTTTGCCCTCGCCCTCGCCGCCTGATCGACATTAGCGCGACCGATCTGCGTGCGGACATTTTCGGCGACATGTGGGACATGCCAATCGGCCTTGCGCCCATGGGTAATCACAAGGCTTTTCATCCTTAAGGCCTGTGGCCCGCGCGGTCAAGCCCAGTGAGCTGTAATAATGCTCTCCACCGCCACCAGAAAGGGCTTGAAGAAAAAGGTTATGATCTGCAAATGATCTTTTTAATGGCTCCTCTTGTATTTGTCCTGACCGCCTGGGCTCAGTCCGCTAATCCGACATCGTCCAAAGCAGATGAAGATCAGTTGCGAGCGCTGGTGGCTAAGGCTCCTAAGGCCTCCTTATCCGGTTCGCCGCTAACCGTTATTCCACCAACCGTTGGGTGGGAGCTTGGCATGGTTTCGTGGGTTGCTATGGATGCAAAAGGTCTCATTTATCTTTTGCAGCGCGGGGATAAAGTGGATCCCATCGTCGTTTTGGATCGCGCAGGCAAGGTTGTGAAAAGTTGGGGGAAGGGTCTATATGTGATGCCCCATTCGATCCGGATCGACCCGGCGGGTAATGTGTGGACCACGGACGCGGCCAGCTCAAAGGTGTACAAATTTTCCCCCACTGGTAAAAAGCTGATGGAGATCAGCGTGGGCGGCCAGCCGTCGCCATGCACGAACAATTTTTGCGGAACAACAGATGTGGCCTTCGGACCCGGCGGGCGCATATTCATAACTGATGGCTACGCGAATGCGCGCATCCTGGAATATTCCGCGAATGGACGAAAGATCCGCGAATGGGGAACGAAAGGCGGCGAGCCCGGACAGTTCCGGTTGCCGCATTCCATCGTCATTGATGAACGCAATATTATTTACGTTGCCGACCGGGAGAATGGCCGCATTCAGAAGTTCAATTTGGAAGGGAAATACCTAGGTCAATTGACGGGCACGGGGAAGACTTATTCGTTGACCAGCCGCAACCACAGGATGTATGCGGGCGCGCAGCCGCGCAACTTGCCGAACGGATCACCCGGTTGGATATTTGAATTGGATCGCGACAGCGGCAAGATCTTGAACTATGTGGAATCCACAAGAAACCACGGAATTGAAATCACAGCATCCGGCGAATGGCTCGTGAGTCCGGGTGCGAATGGTCCGCGGATGTTTCGGCGTAATTAGCGCGTTTTTTCCGCATGAAATAGAATTTCGGCAACATTGCCCCCATAGTGTTCATCGGCCAATTGCTCCACGGCTTCTTCCGGAAATGCTACCTCCGTTTTGAAGTAATCGGCCAGTTCGCGAAACAAAGTAAGTCGGGCTTGAGGCTCTAACACGCCGCGCCGCAGCAACGCTTCCAAAGTTAACGAGGCAATTTGCGGCGACACCCTCTGCCGTAGCCGCGCCGCCAAATGCCCGTACTCACCAAGCGAATTGTATTTGCCCCAAACACTTGATCCAGCGCCGGCTGCTTATGTTCCAACACCCGCACGACCACAGTTCCCGCTGCAATGTCGCCCAGCCGCTGCCCGTGGCGATGGAACACGGAAACGATTCCCCCCAGCAGATAAAACACCGGTAACATGTCAACGGGCCGCAATAGATTGCGGATGATGATCTGGCTTGCATCAAGGCGCAGCCCAGGGCATCCACCACGCGCAACTTCAAAAGACGTTTGCCACAGGCGTCTGTCCGCGCCATGCTATTTCACAGCAATCATCACATAGAGTAAGTTAAGTTAATGGCGAAGTAACTCAATGTGACGATTGCCGCGTAATAATCGGGCCCAGGCTTGCCAGTGGCTTTAGCAGATTCTGAAGAATGGCTGCGATGCCCCGGAAATCAGCATGTCCAGCATGCAAGCAAGCATCCGCGTTACGGGCCCAGCCAAAGGCAGACGAAAGGTTACGCCCTCCGGCGTTTGAATCGTAAGGACATGGTTATCAGCCCAACTCACGATTTCCGTTGCCTCCGTCCGGCGAATGCCAAGTACGTAGTCAGTAGAATCAGTTCCACAACACCGAAGGCGATCTTCGCTGAGTACGGCAACAAAGGTCCGTGATACTGCGAAAAGAAGGATTCAATGATGCCTGACCAAACAAGCAGCATTGCGGCGCCGCCGATCAGCGTGACCAAGTCTGGGCCGATTGCGCGTAGCCGCTCGCGCCTATTTTGCCGGCTGCCCCAACCAATTAGCGCATGGGCGATGATCAACCCCGCTTGGCCGCCAAGCAGTATGGCGGGAATTTCGGTGGCTCCATGCGGCAGCAACCAGCCAAGCAGGAAAGTCGTCACGCCGCTCGAAGTGCAGTCATATATCACCGCGCCAAGAATAACGCCGTTATAAAAAAGAATAAGTACAGTGCCGACGCCAAAGGTCATGCCAAGCGCCAAAGCGGTGAATGCTGACCTTGATATTGTTCTGCATCAATTGAGCGGCAAAGCTTCCCTTCCTGCCATCCAATTCCCTTCCCAATCCATGTTCCTCCCGCGCGACGCGTTCGCGTGAGCTGCCGTTCAATTGCTCAAATGGCATGATCACCTTCTTCGCTTCCGTGTCCATGGCCACTGCCAAAGCGCCAAAGGCGCACCCCGCCACGGTCAACAGCACGGTTATATAAATAAAACGTCGCGGCATGGCGCCTTCAGGCGGTAGTTCCGCGGAAACACCCAGCGGTTCCACTAACGGGTGGCGGCCCAGAAAGTGTGTCCCAGCGGGACCAGTTCGGCATCCCGTCGCGCCACTCCAAGGTATTGGGCTGAATGGTCCCCGCCACGGTTAGTTGTTGAAATTCCTCGTCCTCCACGGGGCCGCGTTGGACACCCGATTCGGCGTAGTACCATTTCATGAAACTGAATCCTCCCCGCAGCCTGCTAGCCTGAGTCTATCAAAGGAAATAACGGCATTGTATCGGCAAATCCCCTAAATACGGGCAAAACCACTGAGTATCGGATTAAACATGTTTCGGAAGCCGTTTTTCCAATTCACGGATCTGGCCGGAAATACCGTCCATCCGTTTTAATACTTCCTTAAGCCGCTTATCCCCCGCATTACCGTCGATGGAGCACATGAAAAAAACCCCGCCCGGTTCAAGCACGCAACGGTCAATGTCTTTCAAGCTGCTGAAACCCTGGCGGTGGGCCGCAATTGTAAGTTCCCCTTCAGTCAGCATTTCTTTGGCCAGCGCTTCTTGGATAATCTTGCCGTGCTCAATCAATACGGTAGGCTCACCCGATGCGATCTGATCCAAACTGCGATGACGGAAAAAAAAGCGGACCGTGGCGTAGTTGATTGCCAACAGGGAAAATGCTCCCACGATGCCTCCGGTTACAGAATTGTCGTCGCCAATGATGGCGTTTTGCAATGTATTGGCCAGGCAAAGCAACACGGTTAAGTCAAACGGGTTTAACTGAGCCAGTTGGCGCTTGCCGAACACGCGCAGCATAACGATGATAGCCACGTACACGGCAATCGGGCGGAGAATTTTTTCGAGGATTGAAAGATGCAGAGCAGTCATGCCCGTAAAAGCTTGTGAGATCAGATCCATTGACCTATTATGCGGCCAGAAGCTGTTACGTTCGCAAAGGATTCATAACCCGCCTCAGCCTTATTTTCCGGCCTATTGATACAATGAAAGGGTACTTTACGCGAAAGCTCCTTGTCGCCATGCTTGCCGCATCCCATGAAAGGAGCCACCCAGCGGGTCTGATGGATTTCATCCTCAACGGCCGGAAAACCCAGTTGCCTGACGGCAATCCCCACACCACACTTCTAGATTGGTTGCGCGCCGCAGGTTTCACCGGATCGAAGGAAGGTTGCGCCGAAGGGGAATGCGGCGCTTGCACGGTCCTTCTTGTGCGTCCCCAAATAGCGGATGACACAACACTAAGCAAGTACGTCCCGATGAATAGCTGCCTGCTGCTATTGCCGATGGTGGCCGGCCAGGAAGTCTACACCGTGGAAGCTTTAGCCACCACCGAAGGGATGTGTGAGGTGCAACGCGCCATGGCGGAAGGTGGCGGTTCGCAATGCGGTTACTGCACGCCGGGGTTCGTAGTCAGCCTGTTTGCCGAACAATACCGGCCCGGGCGTATTGGCCCCTGCGATCCACATTCCATGGGCGGAAATCTTTGCCGATGCACCGGTTACCGGCCAATTCGAGACGCGGCGCTATCAATAGGGCCAGCGCCAGACGATGCTTTTCGCGCCCGCCTAACATCTTGCGCACCTTCTACAACGCCATTTGCAACTAACGGTTTTCACTGTCCAAGGACAATTTCCGAGTGCCTCCAATTGATGGCTGCCAATCCAGGAGCCCGCTATGTAGCGGGAGCAACCGATGTTGCCGTGGAATCGAATTTGCGGGACTTGCGTTGGCCGCTCTTAGTAAGCACCGAAGCCTTAGCCGAACTCCAAGTGTTCACGGAAACGGCATCCGAAATCGAAATCGGAGCTGGGCTGCCGCTTTCAGAGATAGAATTGCGATGGCAGGACGCGCCACCGGCTTTCAAAGAATGGTTCCCTTTGTTCGCGTCGCCGCTGATCCGCAATCGGGCAACATTAGGCGGCAACTTGGCCACCGGATCCCCCATCGGCGATGCGGCGCCCTTGCTACTTGCCTTCGATGCCGCATTGAATATTACCGGCCAAGCCGGTGCCCGTCAAGTTCAGTTATCGGACTTCTTTTTGGGTTATCGCAAGACTCACCTCGCCCCAGGGGAATTGTTAGTTTCAATTACAATTCCTAAGCCTCTCCCGCATCAAGCCCGCTTCTACAAAGTAGCCAAACGCCAGTTAGACGACATCAGTACCATCGCGGCATGCTTTGCACTCGATTGCAACGAAGGGGGCAAAATCGAACGAGCTCGAATCACTTACGGCGGAGTGGCCGCAACCCCAATCCGAGTTACCGTCGCCGAAGAATTGCTTGTCGGAATGCCGTGGAACCAGCAAACAGTGGAACAGGCGCAAGCCCTTATAGCCACTGAATTGAAGCCGCTTGACGACCACCGCGGCAGCGCGGCCTACCGTCTGGCCATGGCCAAATCCTTGCTGGCAAAATTCTGGTTCGAGCAAAGCGAGACCCCTGAATGAACAATGTAGGCCAACCGCAACCGCACGAAAGCGCAAGAGGTCACGTTACTGGTGACGCGCTGTACACCAACGACCTACTCAAGCGATTCCCCGGCCTGCTGCATGGCTGGCCTGTAATGTCGCCTCACGCGCACGCCGCTGTTATTGCCATCGACGTTTCCCCAGCTCTTACAATTCCCGGCGTGGTAACTACACTAACAGAGGCCCCCGGCGAAGCAGATTGCGGACCAAATCGACATGATGAGCCGCTATTTCCTACTGAAGTTCTGTTCCACGCCCAGCCCGTTGCTTGGGTGCTGGCGGAGACACTGGAGGCCGCCCGAGTAGGCGCCGCCGCCGTGAAAGTCACTTACAACCAGTTACCCGCCTTAGTTACTCTTGACGAAGCGATTGCCGCCGGAAGCTTGCATTCGCCACCCCTCCACATGAATCGCGGCGATGCCGATGCCGCACTTACCGGCAGCCTGAATAAACTGACGGGCGAGCTGCGAATAGGCGGGCAAGAACACTTTTACCTGGAAACACAATGCGCCCTGGCATGGCTCGACGAATCGGGTGGCATGTCCATGCATTGCTCCACGCAACATCCGAGTGAGACCCAGGAAATCGTGGCGCGCGTGCTCGGTTGGCCAAAGAACCGTGTCACCGTGGAGTGCTTGCGCATGGGCGGAGCATTTGGCGGCAAGGAAGTGCAGGCCAATTGTTGGGCCGCCGTGGCCGCTCTAGGTGCACTGAAGACTGGCCGGCCAATCAGTGTTCGCCTCCCACGCAAGCTCGACATGGTTCTTACCGGCAAGCGTCACCCTTTCCTTGCCAAGTTCGAAGCAGGCTTTTCTAACGAAGGGAAAATTGAAGCGGCGAAGATTTCCCTTTATGCCGATGCGGGGTGGAGCCTCGATCTATCGGAACCCATCCTTTGGCGCGCCATGTTCCACGCTGACAATTGTTACTTCATCCCAGCCATCAACCTTATTGGTTATGTGGTGAAAACACATAAGACCTCGCAGACGGCCTTTCGCGGCTTCGGCGGTCCGCAAGGCATGCTGGTCATCGAAGATATTCTTGACCGCATTGCCCGCACTCTGGGCCTTGCGCCCGACGTTGTGCGCGAGCGCAATTTCTACAGCGAAGGCGACGTTACCCACTACAGCCAGCCAGTGAAAGACGCCTCGCGCATCTCACGAATTTGGGAGGAATTGAAGGTATCAAGCAAGTTTGCCGCGCGGCGCAACGCTATCGCGGATTTCAACGCTGAGCATCCCAATAGCAAGCGCGGCATCGCCATCACACCCGTAAAGTTTGGCATCTCGTTTACAGCTACCTTGTTCAATCAGGCTGGCGCAATGGTGCTGATTTATCGGGATGGTAGCGTCCAGGTGAACCATGGCGGCACGGAAATGGGGCAAGGGTTACAAACCAAAATCCTCCAGGTTGCGGCGGATGGGCTTGGCGTGTCAACTAATGCAATTCGTCTGATGCCGACGCGCACCGACAAGGTGCCCAACACCTCGGCCACCGCAGCTTCTTCGGGCAGCGACTTGAATGGAGCGGCTGTGTTGGATGCCTGCCGCAAGCTGCAAGAAACGCTTACGCCCGTTGCCGTGGAACTGCTGAAATGCGCCACCGTAAAGTTTGAAAATGGAGAAGTCCATGGCGGCAATGGGTCAAGCGTAACCTTTGCCAAGGTGGTGGAGGAGGCTTATCGGCAGCGTCTACCGCTGTTGGCCAGCGGCTATTACCGCACACCGGAAATTCACTATGACCCGGCCACAGGACAAGGCCGGCCGTTTTACTATTACGCCTACGGAGCCGCCGTTTCCGAAGTTGAGTTGGACGGATTTACAGGCGCCATGCGCTTACGGCGGGTGGACATCTTAGAAGATTGTGGCCAGTCCCTCTCCCCTCTAGTCGATCTTGGACAGATTGAAGGCGGATTCATCCAAGGCGCGGGCTGGTTAACGCTGGAAGAGTTAGTGTGGGACGCGAAAGGCCGTCTTGCCACTAACAGCGCATCCACTTACAAGTTACCATCCTGGGCGGAATTGCCCGAAGTATTCAACGTAAAGATGCTGGAGCGCGCCGCCGAGCCCGGCGTAGTATTTGGCAGTAAGGCGGTAGGGGAGCCACCGTTGATGCTGGCCATCTCCGTGCGCGAAGCGATTCGCGAGGCTATCGCGGCATTTGGAGCGCCCCGCATAGTTGAAATCGACTCGCCTGCAACCGCCGAACGCATCTACTTTGCGATCGAAAGGGTACGCAATTGACTAGCCGCCTATTCAGAGCCTCGGTATTTCATACGCCCCGCAATCCGTTCCGGGAAAGCCATGCGCTTGCAGTTTACTCCGACGGCGGGCTGTTGGTTGATGACGCGCATATTCTTGCCTGCGGGGATTTCGCCGCACTTGCGAAAGCCAATCCCCGCGCGGAAATTTACGATTGGCGCGGTAGTTTCCTTCTGCCTGGTTTTGTCGATACGCATGTTCACTTCCCGCAAATCCGCATCATAGGAGCCCTGGGCGAACCACTGCTCGACTGGCTAAAGCACACTGCCCTACCCGAAGAAGCGCGCATGGCCGATGCCACTTATGCCCGCCTCATCGCGCGTGAATTTCTGCGTGCATTGGCGCGTCACGGAACAACCACGGCATTAGTCTTCGGGGCGCATTTCGAACCAGCAATGCGAACGTTTTTTGAAGAAGCGGGTGCAAGCGGCCTGCGTATTGCCAGTGGCTTGATCATTGCAGACTGCAACTTACTCCCACAGTTACATATTACTCCGGAGGCAGCCTACAAGCAAAGCAGCGCTCTCATTCAGCAATATCATGCAAAGGGCATGATAACCTATGCCGTCACTCCTCGTTTCGCTCTGTCAAGCTCTGAGGCAATGCTCGAAGTTTGCCGCTCGTTAGTGGCCGAAACCCCCGGCTTGCTGTTCCAATCCCACCTAAACGAAAACCAGGAAGAGGTCCAAGCGGTGGCAAAGGCTTTCCCCGAAGCCATTGACTATTTGGCCGTTTACGAAAAGTTCGGATTGGTGGGAATGCGTTCGGTACTGGCCCATAACGTCCATGCCACCCATTCCGAATTGCAACGCCTGGCCGCCGGCGGAGCCACTGTCGCCCATTGCCCCGCAAGCAACGCTTCCCTCGGCAGCGGCTTGTTTCCCATGACGCGACACGTGTCCGCCGGTGTCCGGCTCGCACTTGGCTCAGACGTTGGGGCGGGCACTGGCTTCGGCATGTTGAAGGAAGGCCTGCAAGCTTATTTGATGCAGCGGCTGTGTCCCAATGGCTACGAACTTACTCCTGCTCACTTACTCTATTTGTCTACTGGCGCGGGAGCGGAAGCCTTAGGAGCCAATGCCGGCGATTTCGCGCCAGGCCGCTCCGCCGATTTCGTTCGCATCCAAGCTCCGGAAGGCAGTGTGCTTGAAGCTGTCCGGAAGAATGCCGGGAGTGCGGAGCGGATGCTGGCCGCGATCTTCACCCTGGCTGGCGCTGAAAGCATTGTCTCTACTTGGGTGGCGGGATGCCAAGTATGACCAAGGACGAGTTTGTTACAAAATTCGGATGGGTATTTGAAAACTCGCCGTGGGTAGCGGAACGTGCGGCCTCCGCCTTGCCCTTCCCCAGCCGGGAAGCAATGCACGCCGCCATGGTTGATGTAGTCTGCCAGGCTACACCCGCGGAACAGTTGGCGTTGATCCAAGCACACCCCGACCTGGGAACGCGCGCTAAAATGAGCGACGCTTCCATTGGCGAACAGGCGGGATCCGGCCTGAACCAACTTACACCCGAAGAATTCCGCACACTGCACCGGCTGAACTCCGAATACAAAAGTAAGTTCGGCTTCCCCTTCATTTACGCCGTGAGGGGCGCCAGTAAGCATGACATCCTGCGCGCGCTCGAAGCCCGCCTCGACAACTCGCAAGTGATGGAACATACTACTGCTTTTGAGCAAATTGCCCGCATCGCATGGTTTCGTTTAACAGACATGTTTAAGGAGTCCTCATGAACACTTTTGCCTCAGGCCCAAAGCGTAACTATTACGGCAAGGGAGATGTAATTGCCTACCGCTTAAACCGCGATGGAAAAACACCGGCCGGCCAAAGTCCGGTTTTTGGCGCCAACGTGCTGATGTTGTTGTACGGCGATGCATTCTGGCCCACTTACACAACCGGTGATAACACAGGCCTCATCGCCACCGATTCCATGAAGAATTTCATTCAGCGCGAAACAATCAATTTCGCCGGCTATGACCTTGAATCCTACGTCCGCTTCTTGGGCGATAAGTTCCTGGGTATTTACCCACAAGTGGATGGGTTGCAAATCACCGCCGTTGAAATTCCTCACCAGGGCATCCTTGATGGCAATATGGCCTTCGCCCCATCCGGACCCGATCATGCAACCGTTCGCATTGAAATCGAACGAACCGGAATCACCGAGCTTCGATCCGGCATTAGTGGTTTTCGTCTTTTGCGGCTGGGCGGCAGCGCCTTCAAAGGCTTTGTCCACGATACTTACACCACCCTTCCCGATATCACCAACCGCCCACTCCACATGTGGCTTGATCTTGATTGGTCTTACGGTAACCACGCCGATGGCTTCTCCTCCGGCGCCATCGCGGCACATGTGCGGGGCATGGTGCATGAGGTCTTCCAAGGTTTTGAATCGGGTAGTATTCAAGAGATTATTTATCAACTGGGAACCAAGATGCTGGCCGGTATTCCTCAAATCGCCGAGATCCACCTTGAAGCCAACAACCGCACATGGGACGCGATTGCCGAAGAAGGCGAAGTTCTAGGAGTCTATACCGACGCGCGGCCACCTTACGGATGCCTTGGCCTTACAATGAAGCGTTAGCCATGAGTCAACTTACAACGCACGTACTCGATCTTACATCCGGCCGCCCGGCTTGCTTCGTGCGCATTGAGCTTTTTCACGAAGGCAAGTTACTCAAGCAAACTGAAACCAACAACGATGGCCGAACTGTCCAACCCTTGCTTTCGGGCGAAGATTTCAAAGCAGGCGTCTATGACCTTGTATTCCACATCGGCGCTTATTTTCGGGGGCAAGGCTTGGTGCCCAGTATAACGCCCTTCCTCGAAGAAGTGGTCGTCCGCTTTGGGATCGACACAAGCATGGGTAAATATCACGTACCTCTATTGGTCTCGCCATTCGGGTACAGCACTTACCGGGGTTCGTAGATGACAGCCATCGAACGTTGCCTGGAACTGGCCACTTTCAGCGAAACGCCAATTGGCATCACGCGTACGTTTCTTTCGCCTCCCATGCGCGATGTTCACCGCAAGCTGCGGGAATGGATGGAACCGCTTGGCATGGGCGTTTGGATCGACAACGCGGGGAACCTGCACGGACTTTACCCCGGTCAGACAGGGCGTCGCCTAATCATCGGTTCGCACGTCGATACGGTACCCAACGCTGGAGCCTTTGACGGCGTGCTGGGAGTCACGGTTGGCATCAACCTGATCGAAGCCCTCGAAGGTAGGCGTCTTCCTTACAGCATTGAGATTGTGGCCTTCAGTGAAGAAGAGGGTGTTCGCTTCGGCGTGCCTTTCATCGGCAGCCGTGCTTTGATTGGCTCGCTAGACGAAGCGTTGCTCGACACCAAGGACAACCAAGGCATCACGATAAAGGACGCAATCCGCGATTTTGGCCTGAACCCAAGCGAAATCCCCTTAGCGGCGATCAACGCCGATGGGACCGTCGGCTATCTTGAATTCCACATCGAACAGGGCCCAGTGCTTGAAAGCTTAAACTTGCCGCTAGGATTAGTGATGGCGATTAACGGGCAAAGCCGTCATGAGCTCACCTTTCGCGGCCAATCCAATCACGCCGGAACCACACCCATGCACCTTCGCCACGATGCCCTGGCCGGCGCCGCGGAATGGATTCTGGAGGTGGAACAAACCGGACAAACCGCGCCGGGCCTGGTTGCCACTGTTGGCCGCATCACGGTAAGCCCTGGCGCGGGCAATGTAATTCCCGGAGAAACCCGCCTTAGCTTGGACGTACGCCATTCAGAGGATGCAACGCGTCTGGCCGCCACCGCGAAGTTACTCAATGCCGCACAAACTATCGCTGCTCGCCGTTCCCTCACGGTGGCAACCACTAACTTACTCAATCAACCAGCCGTGCCGTGCAACGGAACCCTGATCCGGTTGCTGGAAACTAGCCTCCGCAAACAAGGGCGCCATGTTCACAAGATGGGAAGTGGCGCCGGCCATGATGCTATGATCATCGCCGGCCAAATCCCCATCGTCATGCTGTTTCTGCGCTCCCCTGCAGGTATCAGCCACCATCCCCAAGAGACTGTACTGCCTCATGATGTGGATGTCGCGATTACGGTAGGCCATCAATTTCTGCTGGAACTTGAAAACGAATCACTGGGATGCATCCTGAAATAACTTCAAGTACCCGCTCTCCATCAGGTGATCCGAAATATACACCGTGCCCGGCTTCAATAAGTTTCGCGGATCCAAAGTCTTTTCTACCGTTAAGAAGGCCGTTTGAGGATCGCCGGACAATAATCCTCCCAGCAGTCCCGTCAATGCGGAAGTGATTGTTGGAAGGCTCGACATCCGCCGCAGCGATTCAAGCGCCGTCGAGAAATTTTCAACCGAATCAGCCTGCCCCTGTTGCCCATTGGAGGAAAAGAATAGTTCTTGACCGAAGTGCCGGTAGCGCATCGTAAAGAACGGTACCCGGGGCACAATGTCCTGATTGTTCACCAACCGGAAGGTACGAGCCCCAAGCGCGGCATGCAATGCTCCGGCGAACTGCTCATCCCCAACACGCGGCTGGCCGAAGGTGTAAACCGCATGCACCGGAATTCCATCCCGCAATGCGGTTTGCGCGGCGCACACTTGCGCCAACGCCCCGCCCAAGCTGTGCCCCGTAATCCAGATTTTGCGCGGCGCGGCATTGCGCAGCATGTCCGGAAATATTTTTCGGCCTCCGAACAGCTTACCCCACGCGGCGAAGAAAGCACGGAAAAAGCCATCGTGTACCTGGCCCAAAGTGGTCCTATCCCAAACCGCCAACCGAATCGCGTCGGCATCGCTAGTCACATCGGCGATCTTTCGCGGCTCAGTGCCCCGAAACACTACTAACAGCACATCGGGGCTTTGGGCGACGAACGCTTGGGTGTCCGTCATCGGATCCAGATGTGAGGTGTCGATAAATTGGAAATCTTCCGTGAAGCCATTTGCAATCGCCCAGGCGCGGCATGTGGCTTCACTGCCATAAGCAATGTGCGACGCGCCGCAAAGCACCTTCGCCGCGTCATGGTTGTAAGTGGTTAAGTCAGGATCAAAGGGGAAGGTCATAACGTGTACTTCCGTTTCGAGTTACTTCGTCACTTTTAACCCGTCAATGTGAACCTCAAGCTGATGGTTCACGCGGATGCCATAAATACCGTCGGTCTTAGCCAGCGCACCGCTCTTCGGCGCGGAATGGACCACGGTTCCGTTGACCACAAAATCTACCTTTTCCGCTCCAACACGCACTTCCAATTCATTTACCGATTGGCCTTCGGCATCCGGTTTTTTCACTACATCATTCGCGGTTTTCGGAGCAATATTGCTTGTAGCGTCGCCATCACGTCCCTTAATCAGCCACATTCCATTCTGCGCAACCACAAAATATAAATAGCTTTGCTGCGCTCCATCCAAGTTACTGCCGCCAAACACCAGGCCATAGTAATTCGGATGACCGCTGGGCTTCATCAGCTTGAAACTGGCCTTCAATGTATAGGCGCCGGTTGCCTTATTCGCCGGATTGTAATAAACAGCAGCCTTGGGATTAGTGGCATGGAAGCCGCTTCCCATGGTGACGAACTTAATGTCACCCGCGGCATCGGGGTCGGATGCGGAAGTGCTGCGGTCGACGCGCATTTTCCAATCCTTTGGCGCTTGCGCGAATATTGATGAAAACGCGGCCAGCGTAAGCGCGCCAATCATAACTTGGTTCTTCATAAAATGTTCTCTCCTTGAGGTACGGATAATTCGGGGGGTCGATTCCCAAATTATATTACCTCCGCCCACACCGTATGCGATTAATTCCGAGGTGAAGTGCCCTGTAACATCTGCATCGAGCGAAATTTTATCAGCCAATCGAGGGGCGGCCGTCCTCAAAGCAGTCCGGGCAAGGTTGTTCGCGTTAAGCTAACAGATCCCTTATACGAATTCATGAACTTTTTCCGCCCGTTGCGTCTCACCGATGAACAATCACGCCGCATTCGCCGTTATCCCCAAAAACTCCGAGCGCTTCGTATTGTAGCAAGCATGGTAAAATCAGGGAACCGAAAGTGATAAAGACTTTAACCAACCTAGCCCCGCCTCCGCTGCCTACTTCGCCGCGATTGTAGAGTCGCGGCTGAACCAACTTCCCTGGTATCTCCCTGAAACTTTTCACCCAATTTCTGTCCCTATAAGGCGAGGCCTATTATGCTTTGGAGCAAATTATTCATTCCCACGCTGCGCGAAAATCCGGCGGAAGCCGAAGTCGCCAGCCATCGGCTGTTGTTACGCGCCGGCTATATCCGCCAACTCTCCGCGGGTATTTACAACTACTTATTCCTGGCCCAGCGTTCCATGCTGAAGATCACCAAGATCGTTCGCGAAGAAATGGACGCCATCGGCGCGCAGGAATTCTACCTACCTGCTTTAAACCCGGCCGAAGTATGGAAGGAGTCCGGCCGATGGGACGTGATGGGCGACAACATGTTCCGGCTCAAGGACCGCTTTGGCCGCGAACTTTGCCTGGGCATGACGCATGAAGAAGTAATGACCTACATCGCCCGCGGCGAACTGCGCAGTTATAAGCAATTGCCGCAGCTCTGGTATCAGATTCAAGTGAAATTCCGCGACGAGCTCCGCCCCAAAAGCGGCCTGTTGCGCGTCCGCCAATTCACGATGAAAGATAGCTACTCGTTCGATATGGACGCCGCCGGACTCGATGTGTCTTACGAAAAACATCGCCAGGCCTATTGCCGTATCTTTGATCGTTGCGGCCTCAAGTATACGGCGGTGGAAGCCGATTCCGGCGCGATGGGCGGCAGCCAGTCGCACGAGTTCATGGTGGAAAGCGAGGCAGGTGAGGATTACGTAGTGTACTGCCCAGCTACCGGCTACGCGGCCAATTTAGAAAAAGCGGTGTCACGGCCAGTCGCTCCGGTGGCCGCTGATCCCGATGGCGACCTTTCGCCTGAGGAATTCAGCACGCCAAATATCAAAACCATTGATGAAGTATCGGCATTTACTAAGTTACCGGCAACCTCGCAGATGAAGAGCCTGGTGATGGTCGGCGACGGCAAGCCCGCGCTAGCACTGGTCCGCGGCGATCATCAATTGAGCGAAGCGAAGCTGGCCGGCGTCCTAGGCGCGACGGAAGTCCGCGCCGCTCTACCGCATGAAATTCAAGAATGGTTCGGTGCCGCCCCCGGTTCGCTTGGCCCCATCGGCGTCCAGCTCGAGCAGGGCTCCACTCCGTTGCTCGGGCGAAATCAAACAAAGGTCCGCGTGATTGTGGATAAGGCTTTGGAAGGCCGCAAGAACATGATTTGCGGCGCGAACAAGGACGATTTCCATCTGCGCAATGTGACGCCCGGCAAGGATTTCAAAGCCGATTATCACGACCTGCGCCAAGTCGCCGCGGGCGATACAAATGTCGAAACCGGCGATCCTCTACAGATCATGAAAACTGTGGAGATCGGTCATATCTTCAAGTTAGGTTATAAGTACTCTAAGTCAATGGGACTAAGTGTGCTGGACGAAGGCGGCAAGGAAGTTACTGTCATTATGGGCAGTTACGGCATCGGCCTGGAGCGGATTCTAAGCGCCGCGGTGGAGCTGTATCATGACGCCAACGGAATGAGCTTGCCGGCTTCCATCGCGCCGTTCACGGTGGTCGTGACGCCGGTCAACATGAAAGACGAAGCCTTGAAATCGGCAGCTGAAACTCTGTACGCCGAATGCAACAAGGCAGGCATGGATGCCGTGCTCGATGATCGCGATGAACGCCCAGGCGTGAAGTTCAAGGATGCCGAGCTGGTTGGAATTCCATGGCGCATTACGGTGGGCAAGAAGCTGGCGCAAGGCATCGTGGAAGTAGTGGAGCGCCGCACCGGTAAGTTGACCGAAGTGCCGGTGGGTGAGGCGGTGGATTTTGTGCGCAAGGGCTTGGCGGGGTAATGAATCTCCCTGAGGTTAGGAAATACTAGGTCTTCGTAAGTTCGACTTACGAAGACCTACAGGAACACCGGCGGCATGTAATGCAGGCCTTGCTAGAGTTGGACTGTTTTCCAGCAGGCATGGAATTGTTTCCGTCTTCAGATGACGATCAGTGGACCTTAATCAAGCGAGAAAGTGATCATTCAGATTACTATCTTGTGATTGTGACTGGAAAATATAGCTCACTGTCCATAGAAGGCTTCAGTTACACGGAGAGGGAGTACGACTACGCATTCTTAGGGCCGCGGGGGAGCTGTATCAATCATGACGCCAACGGCATTAGCCTCCCGATCATGACGCCAGTCGACATGAAAGACGAAGACTTGAATCCGCCGGCGAGGCTCTCTATGCCGAATGCAACAAGGCAGGTATGGACGCGGTTCTTGACGATCACGACGAATCCCCGGGTGTGAAGTTTAGGCGAGGCTACCAAGGGCCTTATCTGGGATCTTCCCCGAGTGAATGGCGTAGCGCAATTCCCAAACAAGGGATGAGCAGGTCTTCAATTCTTTCGTGCCAAAATCCCAGAATCGCCTTCCATTCACATACGTCCACCGGAAATCGTGCACGCCAAATCGAAACGACAGCCGCTCACGACCTATCCGCAAGAGTGCCTACCTAGCTGATTCCGTCACCACAATGCTTCTACTAACAAACAGAAATGCAAGCCTATATTCGCATCCAACAACTCGGATCTCACGCGCCGCACTTGGGGCTCTTCGTTCCCGGGTGCTCCTCAAAAGCGCAAAGGCGCTCCGGCGCGGCTCCACTATTTGAAGGAACTCGCTGATTCCATTAGCCGGAGCGAGTCCGTTTTGCGCGGTTCCTCAAAATCCGTCACAAGCGCATACCAGAGGATTGACCCACAAGAATGAGAGCAATGGACGGGCTACTACTTGGTAAGTCCAACTCCTCAGTCCGGAGCAATGTTCGCTTCTCTCCCGAAGAAAAGTACTAGTGACTTCTAATTCCTTTCGCCGGCGGTTACTTCTTTTGGGTAGTAGATTAAATTCCCTGGTTATAGCTTAATTAGTTAGTAAGTCAGCGGGGACAACTGGAGTACATTCAAATATTTGAACAAGCCCGTTACTGCTCTTGAATGATCGGGCTCAAGGACAGGCTTCCGTTTGGTTTGATTAGTCACTACGGGTTAGTTCTAGCCGGTTAGTTAGTTAGGTTAACAATGAAAATACCCTATTTGATATTTCGGCCTTTCATATTTGCATTGTCATTGCTTGACGCAAGCGGTGCATTGGGTCAATCCCCTAATTCGTCCT
>JAYVXT010000234.1:0-2195 GCA_043785065.1 Bryobacterales bacterium
GTAGTGTTCTTCTCCTGTCATTCTCAGGACGTCTCTGGCTTCCGCGATTCTTTGTTTCTTGACCAGCCAACGGGGACTGCGCGGGATCCCAAAAAGCAATAGTAGAAAAAGGATGGCGGGAACAGCAGAGACGCCCAGTTTCCAGCGCCATTCGGCCGAACCCAAGCCCATTGTTCCTAAGACGTAGTTCGAAAAATAGGCGAGTAATATGCCAAAAACAATGTTGAACTGGAACAGACCTACCAGCCGGCCTCGCCATTTAGCTGGCGCAACCTCCGCGATGTACATAGGACCTAACACCGAAGAACCGCCGATGCCAAGGCCCCCGATAAAGCGGAATAGAATAAGAGCAGTCCAGTTCCACGCGAAGGCGCAGCCGAGAGCGGAGACGAAGTACAGCACAGCCATAGCGCGGAGACTGTCACGCCGGCCAAATTTATCGCCGGGAATGCCGGCAAGCATGGAACCCAAGATTGTTCCCCCGAGCGCCGACGCGACGGTCATTCCCAAGGCCGCTGGCGACAGGTGGAATGTTTCGGTCAGCGCATGGGTGGCGCCAGCGATCACGGCCGTGTCAAATCCGAATAGTAGTCCGCCAAGTGACGCTACTACCGTGCTCTTCAATAGATTGGAGTTGAGTTTCATGTTGCCTTTCTAAGTTCAGAACGATTTTCCGCGGTAAGCCTCGCCAAGTGTGTATCCGTGGATCCCGGTGCGCGAACATTCACACTCTCAGCGCACGAAGAATCGGCCTTAAGGGGTTGACAAAAGATGGGACTCAAGAGCAAATCGTCTACATGTACATGCAATCGGTTGATGCTACTCATTCCCATACCTCATTCAAATTCGAGTCCGCCAGCCTATGAATAACGAATCGCGCGTCGTCGTCGGTGTAGATATCGGGGGAACCAAAGTCGCGGCGGGCCTGGTGAATGTCCACGGCGAAATAGTGGCGAGATACAAGACCCCAATGGCGAACTCAGGTCCGCCATCAGCAGGACTTGCGGCCGTTTCGAAGGCGATTCGGGGACTCTTCGCAGAGGCCTCTTCACAGAACCAAATTGCGGCCATCGGCATCTGCGCGCCTGGACCCCTTAATCCGAAAACGGGCGTGATCATCAATCCCCCCAATCTGGCGATCTGGCATAACTACCCGCTGGCCGACGAAATGCGCCGAATGTATAACGTGCCCGTGGAAATCGATAATGACGCCAACGCCGCCGCGGTAGCGGAAGCGAAGTGGGGTGCAGGTCGCGGCTACGCAAAGGTGTTTTACGCAAGCGTTGGGACTGGCATAGGCACCGGAATTGTTTTTGACGGGCACATTTATCACGGGAAGACAGGTGCCGCCGGTGAAGGCGGGCACGTGGGAATTGACTACAACGGTCCGGTTTGCAATTGCGGGAAGCGCGGCTGCATCGAAACGTTGGCTTCGGGTCCCGGTATCGCCAGGCGCGCACGCAAGATACTTGAGCATAATCCAAATTCTGTTCTTTGGGATATGGTTGGTGGAGACATTCAGAAGCTCAGCAGCGAGATGGTAGGAATAGCTCATGCCGCGGGTGATCCTGTTGCCAAAGAAGTGATGGGTGAGACTTTGGATCTGTTGGCATACTGGCTTGGAAGCATCATCGATCTCCTGGAACCTGACGTCATCGTGATAGGCGGTGGAGTTTCTTCCCTTCTCGCACCCTTTCTCGACGAGATTCGTGAACGCTGGCGCGGTGCCTGCATCAACCCCACCCCGTTGGAAGTGCCCCTGTTGCTCGCACACTATGGCGAGGACGCGGGCATTGCCGGCGCCGCCGCGCTCTGCAAATAAAAAAAACACGCCTCGGAATCATTTCCGATGCGATAGCACTGGCGCCGCAGCAACGCCTACGTGCTTGTCCGCTCCGCCGTAGTAAAACAGCCAGCGGTTGCCATCGCGAACCATCCCTTCGACAAAAACGACGTTGGGAACTTGTCCTACTTTTTCCCATTCCTTATCGGGCGCAAATATTGATTTTTCGGAACGCGCCAATACTTTGGTGGGATCTTTCTTGTCGAACAGGACCCAACCGGTTGAATACACCAGTTTGTCGTCGGCGCCGTTGTAAACCAGAAATATTCCTTGCGGAGTTATAATGGGTGGCGGCCCCGGTTCGACAACTTGCGAGTCAAAGAAACCCGGACGGCTAGTCTGGACCGGGTGA
>JAYVXT010000235.1:0-7350 GCA_043785065.1 Bryobacterales bacterium
CCCCCATTCTACAGGCTCTTCACCCGTCAAATTCCCAGAATGCTTTTGACGCTTCCGTCAACCAACTGATTCTGTTCGATTTATAGCCGGACACTAGTGGCGAATTATGATAGTAATGCTTATATATCTATCGATTGCTGCCGCGCAGCATCGTATCCTAAAAGCTGGTGAAACTCGGCGTGGCGAACATCAAGTGCCACTGACGGCATTCAAGGGCCAAGTATCCGGTGAGGCCCGCGCGGCCACTGTAGAATTGAATCGAAACATAAGGCTTCGCAGTCAAAAACAAATCGCCAGACAGGAGTCATGGACCGTGTATGTTCTTTTTGAACCTACTTCAGGCCTTTATTGGTGGAACTATTCCACGGGAGTTGTTGACCAGTCCTTTAATATCAGCGGTTCATTTGTGAGATATGGGGGTTTTTATTTAGATCAAAATGCGATTACACTGATTCGCCCATCTGGAGCTTCTTTATTATTTCGTACTTCTACAGCGAGAGCCACAAGCTTTGATGAGGCTATTCAAAAGGCTATCGCTGCCTTGGATCAACTATTGCCAGAAATCAACAACGACCGTGTAACTTGGAAAAACAAGCCAGGTATGATCCAATGGTTCACTTGGGTTTCTTTAGCACCTCTTCTTGGCCGAGAGTTCTTCGAATTGCCAGGATTGGCTTTCACTCCAGAACCGAGATTGAAGATACTGAGCGTATCCCTTGAGAACTCGGGATGGCGAGTATCCTTTACGGGGCCGAATCGAGAAACAGCGACCGTTCGGATAGATAGCACGCTTCAGAAAGTGGAAATTGTGGAGCGTCTTACTCCGCCACAGTAATACATTGACGCACTAACATAATTCCGTAAGTTCGTAACGGTGGAGTATGGATCTTGCGATTTCTGATAACGCACCTTGGCAAAAAGATCATGCTTCTTACGTAGCGCTGCATACTGGTGAAGCCGCCCTGGTCCGCTCCGGCGAATCCAACACCATGCTGCGGAACCGAGGTTTTCGCTTCTTCAATAATTTGCGAGCTTAGCTCGACTGGCTCCCATTCGATTCGAGACGCCAGTGGCGTTCACGGCGCGGACGGCGGCATCCGCAACTTCGGGTCCAATACCGTCGCCGGGAATCAGTGTCACTTTTTAGGACACGATTTTATTGTATCCGCCAAGGCCCCCCTTATGAGAAAATGACGGGTTCATGGCGACAATCAGACGGGCTCTTCTGAGCCTCACGGACAAGACGGGCCTCGTGGAGTTTGCGCGCGGCTTGAACGGGCTTGGAGTGGAATTAATCTCCACCGGAGGCACGGCAAAAGCGATCCAGGACGCGGGAATTCCGGTTAAGGATGTGGCGGAAGTCACGGGCTTTCCGGAAATGCTGGATGGCCGTGTGAAGACGATTCATCCTCGCGTGGCGGGGGGAATTCTGGCTATTCGCGGGAAGGCCGAGCATATGGCTGCCATCGCGGCGCATGGCATTCAGCCTATCGACATGGTTGTGGTGAATCTCTATGCATTTGAAAAAGTCGCCGCCGATAAGAACGCTTCTGTCGATCACCTGATTGAGAATATCGACATCGGCGGGCCGACGATGATTCGAGCAGCCGCGAAGAATTATCAAGACGTGGCGGTGGTTACTTCCCCCGGTGACTACCAGTCGTTGTTGGAGGAGATGCGCGCGGCCACCGGCACACTCTCTTTGAAGACGCATTGGGAACTGGCCAAAAAAGCGTTCGCCCTGACCGCTGCGTACGATTCGGCGATTACGGCGCGCCTAGAATGCATCGCGGTGGATGGCGAGGGATTCGTGGATCGGCCATCAGTGCTACCCGAGACGTTGAGCATCCGCCAACCGAAAACGGTGGGTTTGCGATACGGCGAGAATCCGCATCAACAAGCTGCGCTCTATTCGAATGGCGCGGGTGGAGTGGCGGGCGCCGAGCAGTTGCAGGGCAAGGAACTCTCCTACAACAACTTGGTTGATTTGGATGCGGCGTGGCAGCTGGTTCATGAATTCCACGAGCCTGCTTGTGCCATCATCAAGCACACCAACCCATGCGGCTGCGCCGAACAGGCGACGCAAGCAGAGGCATATCGCAAGGCGCTTGAAGCCGATCCGGTTTCAGCGTTTGGTGGCGTGCTGGCGTTCAATCGCGAATTGGATGGGGAGACGGCAACGGAGTTGGTGAAGATCTTCACGGAGTGCATTGCGGCTCCCTCGTTTTCGGCGGACGCACTGCAAGTTTTAGCGGCGAAGAAGAATCTGCGCCTGGTGCGCGTTGAGCCGTCGGCGGACACTTACGTAGTGAAGTCGATCAGTGGCGGCATGCTGGCCCAATCGATTGACGACCTTACTTTTGATCGTTCGAAGGTGGAGGTTAAGACGAAGCGACAGCCGACAGAAGAAGAGTGGCGGGCGCTTGAGTTCGGTTGGAAAGTGGTCAAACACGTGAAGTCAAACGCCATTGTTTATGCCAGAGCCGGGCAGTCGGTGAGCGCTGGGGCGGGGCAGATGAGCCGTGTGGATTCGGTGAAGGTGGGGGCGATGAAAGCGGTGCTGCCGTTGGCTGGAACGGCGCTTGCGTCGGATGCGTTTTTTCCGTTTCCCGATGGGATTGAAGAGGCGGCGAAGCATGGGATCACGGCGGTGATTCAGCCTGGCGGGTCCGTGAAAGATGCGGAGGCCATTGCGGCGGCTGACCGGCTGGGGCTAGCGATGGTGTTTACGGGTGTGCGGCATTTCCGTCACTAAGGCATTGACGTTGACGCCGATGAGGCAAATCTGCTCATCCAACGTATCGAGAGTTTGATGGAGTAGTGGTATGTAATCTGCCGCAAAAAATGGCCGCGCCGCCTAATTCAAATTGAAGATATCAAATACGGCATAATGGGACCATGGTGAAGTCAGTTGAAGGAGTTACCGTAACGGTAAGATAGAACTACTCGAGCCAATCGCCGGAGCCGAGGGCTCGCACGTTATAGTAACTTGGTTCGAGCCAGGAACGAAGGTTGATTTTCAAGACAGGAGGATCAATAAAAGTCTGGCTGCCGGTCTGCGCCACAGGCTATCGTCATTTGCTGAGGATTGGGACCGGCCGGAAATGAACGCATATGACAACCTGCCGCCGCAGTGACATTATCTTGGTCTTATTCCCCAAATTCGAACTTGCGGACTGCTTCGAAGCGCAAAGGGCCCGGTGGCGGGCCGCCCAATGTTCGAGGAACACGAAGATTTGTCTCCACCGGAGCTCCGTTTTGCGTGTGTTCCTGCAACGCGGCTTCCCGTACTGAGCAGTCGAACCGGTGGGTCCCGCGCCGACCACGGGGCCACCCTAACGCACACTGGTTTGCTGGACAGCCGGATTAATTCGAACCACCGGGCGGGCAGGGTTTTGCAAACCCAGCAAAGCTTCCATTGCTGGAATACTTGCCGCCGGCGCCTGGATAAGGTCCGCCAATGAACCAAGAAAAGAAGGCCTGTTCCTGGATCGTGTAAGTTACTCCGTTGGGCATTGTGACAGGGGCCATTGTGGCGCCTGTAAGCGGATCGCCGGTTTCAAGATTGTTCTGGCCAGTTCCCAGGGCCGTGCATCCGCCAACTTGACCCGTGTTACCCCATTCAGGTACCAGATTTGCTACGTGCGGATCGTTGACCCATTCAAGAATTTCGTGGGAAAGAATGGACACATCCTTTATCCCCCCTCCGAAAAGGTAGCCTTGATCGTAGCCGGCGATTCCATACGTTTGACTGGGCGCGGCATTGTTTCCCGAACCGTTATGGTAACCAAGAATACAACAACTGCCGGCATCGGTTATCACAACTCCATAAAGGACAAAGAAAGGGAACTGACCCGCATTGATTCCAAGGTTCGCGATGATTGTGTTTAGTTGGGAATTCAGCCAGTTAATGTCGATTGTCCCCCAGCGATCTGGGTTGTCGGCGGTGATTGGATTCGTGGAACAACCTCCGGAACTGAGCGTACTACCGTAGGGTCCGCCGTTGGCCAAGGAGATTGTCTGCTTGGGAGCGACGGTCACGCCGAAAGCCAAATGGTAGGCCGGTGCGGATGTGCCGATTGATTGCCAAAACGATGCGCGTTGGAAGGCATCGGGAAAAGTAACGTTGCCCATATTGACGCCGTTTACCACGGCGTTATACGGCTGGAACATGGGGGATTGTTGCGTTAGCGACATTGCCGTATTCCCGTTCCCAAGGCAACCGGCGTCGGGCGAAGTTGGGTCGAAATTCCGGACGAAGCCGGTGAATTCCACCCGCAATGGAATAAGAACGACAGGCACAGTGGTGGTTCGCGCGCCACGGTTAAAAGGGTTACCGCCCAGGATGCTGCCGGTATAAGTGTTACCGTCACGAGGGGAAATTATCGAGTACTTCCAAACAGGCAAGATTGGGGCCGCCCCGGCGGGCACCTGTCCCGACACTGAATGTGCGCGGGTTGCGGAGGATATCGCGGACAACGTCTTTATCACCTTGGAGTCGGGAATGATTTTCAATGTGGTTCGATCAACTACACGTTCCTGGGCCTGGGCTCCGATGCACGCAAGCAGCGAGGAGCTAAGCAGAAATCTAGTTAGGTTCAGGTTCATTCTTTTCGGTTTCCTTTTCGTAATGGTTTTAGCTCTGCTGTTTTGCGCGCGCAAATACCAACAAGGCGAAGCCTGCAAGAGCGAGTAACATGGTGGCAGGCTCGGGTGTGGCGGTAAAGGTGGTTAACGATCCAACGGCGAAGTCCGTTGGATTGCAAACACCACTGCTGGAGCTGCAACCGGTCAAACTGAATTCAAGGCCGGTAATTTCCGCGGTGGAATCGACAACGCCAAGAAAGAGTGGATCGCCCTGATCATTGCTGGTCACAAGATTAGACCCAAGCAGCGAATTGCCATTAAAAGCGTTCAGTTTTGCGGTGAATTTGAGGTCGCCGACAGACTGAACGAAGGCTCCGGCGCCGTGCAGCGGCAAGAAAGTGAACATTAAGGGGCCTGTTCCGGAACCTGAAATATCTTCAGCCCAAATCAAAGACTCGTTTACCGAGAACCCGGCGCCTTGCGGCCAAAAGCAATTCGACCCGAGGATTTCACATGTGGTTCCGCCGCCGAGGTTGGAGAATGCGCCATTTACAACAACGGAATTGACGCCGGTGGCGGTGAACGTTTGACCAAGAGGCATACTGAGACCCAACTGAGCCCATAAGACGGAGTCTGCCACATAGAGCGGGGCTAGCTGCGCATTAATAAATTGGACCGCCGTAAAAGCCGGCATGTTCCCCGCGCATAATAATAGTCCTGTAATTACAATCCTTCTCATTTCTCTCCTTAAAGAACTCTCTTTTGAATGAATCCAAATTTCTAGGATCTGGTAGTGTCTATGCCGTCTAATCGATGGCCCTAGTATGCTTTCGTCGGATTCCACTGATTTGTGCACAAGCAAAACTACTTAGGACCTCTATAATCGGCGCGGTGGTACTAAGAAGAATCCTCTAGTAGTGAATAAGCTAAACCTTTCAGCCATTCTGTTCCCAGGGGGAATAGAATAGAAGTGAAGTCTCACATGGCAAAACGCTCCAAGGCCGGTTACATGATTTCGGCGATTGCGGAACAATACGAAGTACATCCGCAAACGCTGCGCATGTACGAACGCGAGGGATTGCTGAAACCGTCGCGCAGTGAAGGCAACACGCGCTTGTATACCGACGAGGATGTGGAACGGCTGGAGGTGATCCTGAAGCTGACGCGCGAACTTGGGGTCAATCTGGCGGGCGTGGAAATCATCCTCAATATGCGGGAGAAGATGGAAGCGATGCAGCGTCAGATCGAAGAATTCGTCAAGAGCCTGAACAGTGAACTTGTGAACCGTTCACCGGCCGAGCAACCGGCGCAGATGAATTCGCTGGTGCCAGTGATCCGCACCCTTTTGATCGTCCCCAAGACTCCAATTAAGGCGGCACGGAAGAAATAATGGAGCAGCAGCTCGATTTGGGTTTCGGCTTTGGTCCGGTCGAGCCGGCAATCGATTGGGCGCACTTGCTTGAATCGGGAGTAACGGCGTGGAATGCTTTTCGTTCGGGCAATCCTGGGGCCGTGCCGGATTTGCAATATTTCCGGTTGAGCGACCCCGCGGCGCTCTTTCATTGGTTTCAATTGGCAAGCGACGATGATGCGCCGCGGGCAGAGCCGGCATTGCAATTGGGCCGGCTGAATTTCGCGGGCGCGAATCTTTTTCGCAGCTACTTCCGCGCCGCCAGCTTCGATCTTGCGGATTTTCGCGGGGCCGACGCGCGCGAGGCGAACCTGAGTTCTTCGAGCTTTCACAGCGCGATGTTTGAACGTTGCGACTTGCGTGGAGCGCAACTGGCTGGGGCCGATGTGAGTGGCGCCGATTTTTCGCAAGCTGAAGTAGGGCGCGCCCGCTTCCGCCGGGCCAACCTGTTGGGCGCTAACTTCCGGGGACGTAATTTAGCCGAGTGCCTGTTCTCCGAGGCTTGTTTGAGCGGCGCTAATCTTCAGCGCGCGCGCTTGGTGAAGTCTGTTTGCATCGGGGCCGATATGAGTTACGCCGATATGCGGGAGGCCGAACTGAGTGAGGCCGATTTGACCGAAGCGGATTTGTCTCATGCCGACCTGCGGGGGGCGAATCTATCGGGCGCGATCAACTTTCATGAACGCTTTTTTGCCACTATCCAGTGGGACGAACATACCAAGCTGCCGATTCAAGTTGCCGAAAAACCTGGGAAGCCGGGGACCGAGGAGCAACGCCAGCTGATTCGCGACCTGACGCGCGAGCACAACGGGAAGGTTGATGCCATCGCGGCGGAGTTTGGGCAAGCGGTGCAACGCGCGGATGTGGAGCATGGAACGCTGCGCCCAGGCGAGGATGCCAAGCCGATGGCTCGGCATATTTATAGGCACGGGATGGAACATGGGTGGTTAAAGCCGTGGACCGGGCGGCGATGATTAAACCGTTCGCCTTCCTAAGATGGATTGGCGGTAAGATCAGCATGAACGAGAACCCGGATGTCCCGGATGTTATTGTTATTGGCGCTTCCATCAAGTCTGCTAAGGGTTCCGCCAAAATAACATAGGTGCCCTCTTTGGTTCAATAGTAGGGTCCGACGGTCCGATGGTGAGGTGCTTCCCTGGAATCGAGCACAACAAGCAGCATTCCTCATATTCGTTGGCGCGGAAGTCAAGAAAGCTGTTCGTGACGGAGGGGAGAATTGAACCGTTGACCGCAACCGGTAGAGTAACGGAGCGCTTGCTAAAATTCAACTTACATGAATAGATCCTGAACAACTTTGAATAGTTCAGCCAACCTTCGCGTTTGCTCCTTGC
>JAYVXT010000236.1:0-7347 GCA_043785065.1 Bryobacterales bacterium
GAGCCATCGCCAGTTCGGCCCTTGTACTTCGCATTACCACTGCTCCTGGATTGTTCGACGTGTACGTAAACAATTGCTTGAGTTCGACAGTGCGGCGGACCCCAGTAACCACTTCCATTATTTGCTGGAGCGTCATCAACACGGGAAAACGGCGCACTTGCCCAACATCGTCATCCCCGGCCTTATATTCAGCCGGGGGCGGGAACCGTTGAAGAAGGAACGTCTAGCTGCTTCAATAGCCAATCGGCAATTGCAATTTGTTGCTCTGTGTCTTTAACCGTTATTGTTTTACGGGCGGAATCCACAAACAAGGAGTTCTGCGTAATGCTCCGGATAACCGTCCCCAATTCTTCCATTTGCTTTATAGTTTGAGGGTTTGCCAAAGAGAAAATCTTCTACTGGTCCGCTGCCCATGACAGCGTGGAAAGTAGCAGTGCGGAGCCAATTTTGGTTTTCATGCACATACAGACGCCGCCACCCCAAATTCCGTGCGAGGAAGAATTCGCTTCAAGATTCGTTACCATTGATAAAAGCACCGGTCCGCATCCTTCAATGAATATTATTGAGCTACAAGGGGTCTCCAAGAGCTACCCCATTTACGATTCGCCCTCCAACCGTCTGAAAGAACTTCTGACGTTCAACCATGCATCCTATCACAAGGATTTTTGGGCGCTGCGGGACATCACGCTTGACGTTAAGAAGGGCGAGACGTTTTGCGTTGTTGGGGAAAACGGATCGGGCAAAAGCACACTTTTGCAAATGATTGCTGGGATTCTACAGCCCACCGAAGGTATCCTCAAAGTGCAGGGCCGCGTTTCCGCGCTGCTTGAGTTGGGTTCCGGATTCAATCCGGAATTTTCAGGCCGCGACAATGTGTACCTTAACGCCGCCATTCTGGGGCTTTCCACAAAAGAGATCGACGCGAGATACAGAGCCATTGAAGAGTTCGCTGAGATCGGTGATTTCATCCGGCACCCGGTGAAGACGTATTCCAGTGGCATGGCGGTGCGGCTGGCTTTTTCGGTGGCGATTCATGTGGACCCCGAAATCCTATTGGTCGACGAAGCCCTGGCCGTGGGCGACATTTACTTCCGCCAGCGTTGCATGCGCAAGGTTCATGAATTGCGGCAAAAAGGCGTAACCATTCTTTTCGTTTCGCACGCAATAGGCGATGTGAAAGCGGTGGGGGATCGCGTATTGTGGCTGGACAAAGGGCGTGTTCGTGAACTTGGACCAACCGAACAAGTGGTGGAGAAATATCTGGCTATGATGGCGGAAAAGGATTCCGCTTACCTGGAACAATCGGCGCCGGCAAAGCCACAAGTGATGGTGGCTGCGGCTGCCCAACTGGATGCGCCGGAAATTGTAACCACCATTCCAAACATGGACCATCGCCATGGGGATGCGCGTGCGCGCGTGATCGGCATTGCGGTGATGAACGCCCATGGGGAACTAATTGTAATTCTAGAGCCTGACTCCAAAATCATTGTGCGGGTCAGCGTTCGCGCCGCGGAATATATCGGCCTTCCCAATGTCGGGTTTATGCTGCGTAACCACTTGGGGCTTGACTTCGCGGGGTCCAACACCACGCGCGAAGGGCATCAACTTGCACCGATGTCGGCGGAAGAAATCAGGACGGTGGATTTTCATATTGATCTACCGTCTTTTTACCCCGGACACTTTTCTTTCTCTCCGGCCATAGCCGATGGCACGCTGGAGAATTACCGCATGTGCGATTGGATCGACAATGCCATCACCCTGCAAATGGGCCATAGCGAAGGGACCGTTTATGGCTATCTGCATCTACCATGCCGAGTGGAAGTAAATGCCCGTTTGATGGAGACGGTTCATGGCAATTGAGTTCACCGGCGAGCGCGTGATTCCCGGTCAGGTAGATACCGATCTTTGGAACGAACACTTCGCGCGCTATGCGTTTGCCTCGCGGCTTGCGCGGGGTAAACGCGTGTTGGACATGGGTTGCGGCGCCGGTTACGGGTCGGCAGAATTGGCCAAGCAGGCTGCGAAAGTTACGGGGCTTGATATTTCAAGCGAGGCATTGAGTTATGCCCGGGAGCATTTTTCTGGCGGCGGAAACGTGGAGTTCGTGGAAGGGTCAGCCGCCGCGGTTCTCTTCCCCGATCAAACCTTCGATTTGATTGTGGCCTTTGAAGTGATAGAACATTTAGCGGATTGGCGCAAGCTGTTGGAAGAGGCCCGGCGGCTGATGGCCGCAGGCGGGCAGTTCATCGTCTCCACTCCGAACAAGTCTTACTATCAGGCCACGAGGGCTGTTTCAGGGCCGAATCCTTATCATGCGCATGAATTTGAGTTTGACGAATTCCGTGAAGCGCTCGCGAAGTTTTTCCCTCACACGACACTGTTTTTTGAAAATCATTCCGACGGAATTGTGTTTCAAGCGACGGGTTCAACAGCTGCCACGTCCGCGGATTTACGCATGGAAGTGAGTGCGCCAGACCCGGCGAAAGCGCACTTCTTTGTTGCGGTTTGCGCCATGCTGCCATTAATGGGAGCGCCCACCTTTGTCTATTTACCTACCGCCGCCAATGTTCTGTTGGAACGTGAAGAACATATTCAAAAGCTGGAAGTGGAACTGCAAAAGAAGGACGAATGGTTAGCGAAGGAGAAGGGGGCGCATCAACAACTGAATGAACTTCACACGGTTGTTGACGCGGAGCTGAAGAAGAGAACCGCATGGGGCTTGGATCTTGATAAGCAACTGCAAGTGGCGTGGAAAACCAACGAAATCCAAAAGCAGGCTCAGAAAGAGATGGCCGAGGGTTACGAACTAGAGTTGCGCAGGGTTGAAGCGGAGTTGAAGGAAAAGATAGCCTGGGGACTCAGCACGAAAGAGGATTTGGAAAAACAATTAGCCGTTGCCTTTGGCGATTTAAGCAAGGCAGTGGAGTTGTTGCATCAAAATGAGGAGCTGGTTGAGGAGCGAACAAAATGGGCTCAGAGTTTGAATACTGAAGTAGCCAGTCTGAAAGAGCAATTGGCTGCCGCCGGACAGAATAAGTGGATCAAGTTAGGCCGTAAGTTCGGCTTTGGTCCGCACCTAAGTTAACCAATGAAAACGTTGCTCCGCTTGCTGGCGGCAATTCCCGTGATGGTGGCTGCTCCTCTAATAGGAGTCTTATCGCTGGGTGTGTTGTTGCTTTCCGATTTTTTGGGGCGCTTCAAAGTACGCAAGCCATTGCCGGCGGACACGAGGCCAAACGCGGCGTGCGCCACGGTAGTGATCCCCAACTGGAATGGGCGAGACCTTTTAGAAAAATACATTCCTTCACTTATTGAAGCCCTAGCGGGCCACCCGGATAACGAACTGCTGGTTGTGGACAATGGTTCCGAAGACGGAAGCGCGGCGTTTTTGGCGGAGCGCTTTCCCTCGGTAAAGGTTTTGGCGCTGCCAAGCAACCTTGGATTCGGGGGCGGATCAAACGCTGGCTTCGCGGCGGTGAAGAATGACATTGTTGTGCTTCTGAACAGCGACATGCGTGTGGATCGACACTTTCTTCAACCTTTGCTGGAAGGCTTCAGCGACGAAAAGGTGTTTGCCGTTAGTTGCCAGATATTTTTCAGCGACCCGGAAAAGCATCGCGAAGAAACAGGGCTGACTGAAGGCTGGTGGGAAAATGGCCGGCTGTGGGTTGGCCATCGAATCGACGAAAAAGTGAACAGGCTTTTTCCTTGCTTTTACGGCGGCGGCGGCTCCTGCGCGTTTGACCGGCGCAAGTTTATGGAATTGGGCGGATTCGATGAACTGCTGCGCCCCTTTTACTACGAAGACACCGATATTGGGTATATGGCTTGGAAGCGCGGATGGAAGTGCTTGTATCAACCAGCCAGCATCGTGTTTCACGAGCATCGCGGGACCATCGGTAAGAAGTTTGATCGGGGCTATATTGATCGGACCGTGCGGAAGAACGCGCTGCTGTGGGTTTGGAAGAACATCCATGGTGCGCGGCAGTTAGCCGGGCATTTCGCTTTCGCAATAGCCAACACAATCGTCAGCGCATTGTCCGGCAACAGGGAACGTGGACCGTTCTTGCGGGATTTGTGGAATGCGGCAAAGCAAATCGGCGGCGCGGCGCGAAGCCGGTCTCGGGCGCGGGAGCTTTCCCTAATTAATGACGCTGAGGCATTTCGGCGGACCCGTGGCAGCCATTTTCGAGACACGTTTTTTCCACTTCCGGTAAGGCCAGCGCCGCTCAACGTGTTGTTCCTTTCGCCTTACCCGATTTGTCCGCCCATTCATGGCGGGGGCGTGTTCATGAATCAAACCATTCATGAGTTAGTCAAGCATTGCCGTTTGCACTTGGTTGCGTTGCTTGACGAGGAATGGCAGTTGCATACTCACGAGGAAATGGACAAGCTATGCTCTTCCACCGAATACATGCTACGCATGACCGGACGGTTGCGACAGTTGGGAAGTATTGAACCGTATGCCGTGCGGGAGTTTGCCAACCGGGATTTGGATTGGGTGATTGACCGCAAGATCTTCATTGATGAAATTGATGTTTTCCAGATTGAATATACGAACATGGGCCAGTACGCGCGAGGCTTCAAACGAATCCCAAGCATTCTATTTGAACATGATGTTTACTTCCAATCCGTGAGTAGGGCGATTGAAAAGATCCGCAATCCGTTGAAGCTACTCTCACCGGGGTTTGAGTATTTACGGGCGCTGAAGTATGAGTTGCAAATGCTTCATAAGGTGGACCGCATCCAGTTGTGCAGTGAGGCCAATAAGAAGTATCTGGCAAGCTTTCAGCCGGAACTGGAACCAATCATGCAGGCTGGTTTACGCGCGGGCATCGATACTTCGCGTTACCAATTCAAACCGGCGGGGCGCATACCGGACACCTTGTTATTCCTCGGCAGTTTTCGCCACATTCCCAACGTGGAGGCGCTGGAGTGGTTTGTCACGCAGGTGTTTCCGAAAGTGCTGGCTGTGAGGCCTTCAGTGCGTTTGATTCTGATTGGCAGTGACGCTCCGCCGCGCCATTCGCTGCCTGATATTCCGGCCATTGAGTTAGTCGGTTTCGTGGATGACGTCCGCATTCCTCTAAGTGAATTCGCGGTTTTTGTCTGTCCGATATTGACTGGCTCCGGTGTCCGTGTAAAGTTATTGGAAGCCTTTGCGTCTGGCATTCCGGTGATTTCAACCACCATTGGCGCCGAGGGTCTTACCGAGCGGCACGGCGATATTTGCGCAATGGCGGATTCACCCGAAGAGTTCGCCGCAAGGACGTTGGAGTTGCTTGCCGACGATTCAGCGGCGGCGGTGATGGCCGCGCGCGCACGCGCTGAAGTAGTGAATAAGTGGGACATGGCGGTAATTACAAAGCGCTTGGTGGGTACCTACTACGATGCTATTGCTGAACTGAGAAGGTCCTAATTGGGCACTGGTAATCCTTATATATCGCTGCTACGCGCGGCCTGGCGTTACGCGCGCGCCGAGCGCGGCCGCTATGTATTGGTTTATTTCATGTTCGTGGCGGCCAACGTTGCGCAGTTGCTTACACCGGTTTTGTACGGATGGTTGGTTGACAGCATACAGAAGGAACCGGCGCATGTACTGCGAAGCACAGTTTGGTATGGGGCAGGCTTTTTTGGGTTGAAGTTGCTTGAATGGGCCTTCCACGGTCCGGCGCGCATCATGGAACGGCAACTGGCGTTCAACTTGAGCCGTAATTTTCTGCAGGAACGCTACCATCAAGTGCTTCGGCTGCCGCTGAAATGGCATCAGGATCACCACAGCGGAGCCACCATCAACCGCATCCGCAAGGCCTATGAAGCACTGAAGAACTTCTTTGATGGCGGCTTTATGTATATTCATGCGCTTGCCAAGTTTGTGTTGTCGTTTGGCGCGATGATCTACTTTTCGCCTCGTTTCGGCGGGGTTGGCGCGCTGCTTGGCGTATTGATCATATGGGTGATCTTCAAGTTCGATAAGCCACTCATCACAACCCAGGAGGAAGTAAACGATGCGGAACATATTTTGTCGGCTACATTGTTCGATAGCCTTTCGAATATCCGCACCGTGGTGACCTTGCGCCTGGAACGTAGTATGGAAAATGGTTTAATGGCGAAGGTTGCAAGGCTGCTTGACCCCTTCAGCCGCAACATCCGCATTAATGAATGGAAATGGTTCGTGGCCGACACATTAGTAACCGCCACTTACTGCATTATCGCAATAGGGTACGTTTACGATCATTGGCGGCCAGGCGAAGTGTTCTATGTGGGTGGACTGGTTACTTTAATTGGATACGTGGGTCAGTTTACCAGTGTGTTTCATGATGTTGCCTGGCAGTATACGCAAATCGTGCAGTACAACACGGATGTGGAAACGGCTTCGAGCATTGCCGGCGCGTGGGAAACGCAACATCGGCCGGACGCGGTGGCGGAGTTACCGAGGGATTGGCGGACGATAGAAATCACAAATCTAAATTTTTCGCATCGGCAATCTTATAGTGATTCGCATGCTCCGCAAAGCCTGCATGGCTTGCATCTGCATTTGGAGCGAGGCAAGAAGGTGGCGCTAATCGGCGAGAGTGGTTGTGGCAAAACGACATTGCTGGCGCTGCTACGAGGCCTTTATGATCCTGAGCCAGGATTTAGTTTCACCGTTGATGGCAAGCCTTACAGTTTGGCGACCTTAAACGAAACAGTAACTCTCTTTCCGCAGGAACCGGAAATTTTCGAGAATACTATAGCCTACAACATCACGCTGGATCTGCCCGTGCCGGAAGAAGAAGTGGAACAAGTTTGCCGATGGGCGCACTTTACGGAAGTGATCGCGGAATTGCCCAAGGGGCTTGCCTCTAATATTCAAGAGAAGGGTGTGAATTTGTCGGGTGGGCAGAAGCAGCGTTTGGCGCTTGCGCGAGGAATACTAGCCGCGCGCGATAGTCAAGTGGTGTTGATGGATGAGCCCACCAGCAGCGTGGATCCAAAGACGGAGACTCGCATTTATGAAAACTTGTTTGGCGCGCTTAAAGACAAAGCGATTGTTTCGGCGCTGCATCGGCTGCATTTGCTGCGGCACTTCGACTATATATATGTGATGGGGCGCGGCAGGATAATTGCCGAGGGAACGTTTCCTCAGTTGCTGGAGCATAGCAGGGAGTTTCAGGATTTGTGGCGTCATCAGGCCGAGAAGAGAGGAGATGCTTCTTCGCCCTTATAGTAGTTGGTGGCCGGGACATTCTCCCGTTTCGAGGTAGCGCGACTTTTGAGAGCCGCGCGCGCCTGAGATTCGAGTTCGGCGGCATTTTGATCCGACAGGTCAATCGTTAAATTCATATGCCTCCTTCATTCAAAGAA
>JAYVXT010000237.1:0-7336 GCA_043785065.1 Bryobacterales bacterium
ATTGTTGATATGCCCAGAATTTTTCATTTCGATCATATTGTTCGATAGACGGGGAAACCACTTCGACGATGACGATGGGGTTTGTGACGATATTTTTCCGGCGATCTAAGAAGTTAGGCTTACCGCAAATGACCATCGTATCCGGCTACGTTGAAATATTGGCGGATGCGATGTGGACCAGCATTGCCTCGCTATGGACTTCACAATCATGGCCATCTAGGGCGGCGTCCAATAAACGGACGGATTTGGTAATCAGTAAGGAGTGGTTGTGGCTTCCGCCCGCCATCATTTCCACTCGACCCTGTTTGTACTCGTGCCGGAAATTAGACTGCACTTCCAGTTCGAGATATTCCTCGTGAGTGAATTGCGGAACGGGCTGCGGTGACACATCTTCAGTCTACCCCGTCAGTCACTACTGCTTTCTTCCCGATCCCAATTGCCAGTTAAGATAAGTTCATTAGACAAGCCTAATTCGGGACACCGCGAATCCTATATGGCTAGCAACTCGCCTGATCCGCGACCAGAGGCCCGATTACCATCAGGGATCAGCGTCGAAGTTGTTCTTTTTAGTCAAAGGCCTGACGGATTTTTACTTTGATCCGGGAAGGCGGCTAGTGTTGGTTCCCAATGCGACGCATACGGCCAAGGCCAATCCCATGGCGCCGAACGTTGCCGGTTCGGGAACAGGGCCCGGCACATAATCGTAGCCGATTGCGTCCATTAGCCGGTAATCCACGCCTGTCAGCGAATTGACCACACCGCTGTTGCTGAAAGCGTTGAAGGAATCGTTTCCGCCGCTGGCCCAATCAGAGGAATCACCACCGTTTTGGGCAGCATTGTTATAGCCGTACAAAAGACTATTGCCGTTGTCTAGGGAAAACGAAACGCCGGCTCCATTTGAGGTATTGCCGCGCGCCCCCGCGCCCGTGTAGCGGAACAGATCGTGCAACAGGTAACCAGGAGATCCACCAATCGATCCGCCCAAACCCTGAATGCGCCCCATGATTTCGGACATTTCATGCATGGCGACACCGACGAAATCGAACTGATTGACGGTGATACCATCGGCGGGATTGTAGTCATAAGCATAACTGACGCCGAACGTGAAGGTTCCATCTGTGCTGAGGTCGTTAGCGACCAGACCCAACGCCTTTGCCTGCGCCTTTGATACCCACCAGTTATGGGTTCCGCTTACGGGATCAGTCATGGTGGAGGAAGCGGACCCGCCCAGGCCCGTAGCGATGCGGTCGTCGGCGGTCGTCCTATCGTTGTATAGGGCGTCGCGAATGGAATTGAATCCAAACCCATAGAGTGAGGTGCTGCTTTGACCCAGCAAGCCGGCTGCTGTGCTGGCCTTCACCGTAATATTTATATTGATGTTGTCGCTAAAGTGAGCGGTGAACATGGAGGCGGCCAGAGCAAACGCATTGTGGACGCTGGTAATTTGGCCGGCATTATAGCCCGCGGCTGTCATGCTTGCATCGTCATAGGTGGGGTTGATCACCATTGTGGCTTGAAGCGGCAAACAGGCGATCGCGGCGAAGCCGAGTTTTGAGGCATTGAACATGGGCATTGAACTTAGGAGCGCAAGGAACTATTCCAACTTTAGATCTAGGTTGGTGGAAGGTCAACGGCTTATTGCAATACTAAGTGTAATGAGTTACTTGACTAAGTCGGATTACTTAGTCCTGAGGGTGAGAGATTCCTACGCTTCTTTCTTGTCGCTCATCCGGATGTCGCTAAGGTGATGCGCCGCCAATTTGTTGAAGAACTCGATTTCAGAGTTTAGACTGGCGCCGGAGAGCGCCGTTTCCGCAATCAGAAGGATGGTTGCGTAGAACAGGAAACACGCGCCGGTGATGCCCAGAACCAGCGGCACCCAACTGAAGTTACTGAATGCGATGGATGCCGCGCCAATGGCTACGCTGGTTGCCACAAAAATGCCCGAAGCGATATAGAGCAGCCGCAGGCAGCGTTGCAGCAATTGCGCCCGCTTGCTTTGCAATGCCACTTGGGAGGCCATCATGTTTTGCCGTTCCACTTGCAAACTTTCCGGGTGCTCCTCATTCAACAACCGCTCCATATCAAATGACAACGACCGCACACGGTCCATGCATCGGCCAAGGCGAGTGGAAGTGGAAAGGATGAAGGTGCCCGTTGCGGACAGCAACAGCGCTGGAGTGATCATGGAGGTGAGCACGGCCAGCGCCGCTGAAAGGGTGGATTCTCGTAATTCGTGGAGCAACTGGGGTAGCACTACTCCTATTCTACTTACTTAGTGAACCGGGCCGTCCGCTTTGTGATTGAAATACATTACGTTACCGGGAAGACCGCCGCCTTCCTCGATTTTGTAATCGGCGGGTACTTCAAACAAGCTGTGCAGTGGCTCAGTGCGGCGGACGTTTGTTAGTTTGAAAGAAGTCTCGCCCGTGCGCGGATCGCTGCGGCGGGTTTGCATTGCCGTTTGCAATTCGGTTGAGGTCCAGGTCTCCGATACGGTATCGATGGGGCGTTCATTGCCAATGGTTCCGGCCGCCAATGTGACGGTGGTTCTTGTGCCGGTGCATTCAACGCCTTCGATCACTTTCTTGCCCAATTGATCCACCTTGGCGTTTTTCGATTCACTCAAGGATGTGGCTCCACTGATGGTGATAGCATGTCCGGCTTCCATTGAGTGCGCGCCTCGAATCTGAACTGCTTCTGCGCTCCCATGGAGCTTGTTTGCTTCAGCCTTGGCTTCCTCGCCGGCCTTGCGCATCACCGTTTCTTCGCCATTGGGGCTCTTCACCCGCTTTTCAAATACTACCTCGTCATTGGTCGAGTGCATTGTGATGGTTTGGTTTATGCTTTTTGTCTGGGATGCCGAACTGGTGTTTGGCCGGTACATCACAAAGGCGCTATTGCCGGTAACTGAGATCTTGCGCGCGGTTTTTTTGTCGGGATCAAGGACGTAACTAACATGAGCTACCGGATCATTGATGAAGATCGTTTTCTTGGCAAGGGATCCAGGCAAGGGAAGCGGCTCTTCGCGCCTGGTGCGCCCTAGGCCATCGCGGTAGACTTGCGACGTGGTCTTGTTGGAGATGCGGTTGCCATCGGCCAATAATTGGACGGACTCAGTGACCGACTCGGCCGAATACGGCGCATCCGCTACGGGTTTTCCATCGAAACGAAATTGGTTGGCGATGAAGGACAACGTATCCGTGATGGGAGCGCCGGCGGTGGCGGCAACCGGCGATCCGTTCATGATCACCCGTACTTCCTTTCTTACTTCCTGGTGCACCGGCGTCTGGCCGCTGACCATTGCGCCCACAGTTAAGGAGCCCGCGATAAGTAGCTTCATTTTCATTTTTTATTCTCCTAAGTAATGACCATACAGCCGCAAGAATCTTTGCGGTTTATTGAATAAAACGGACTGCCCTTGCGATGCCGTCTTCACTCAGAACCAAGTCTGCTTGAATGGAATCGTTCATGCGATTCATATTTACCGGCAGACCAACCCGGAACATCGCCGAACGGGGCACGCGCACTCTGACAATGCTGCCTCGATCAACGGAAATGAGACCTTCCTCCAGCGGGAAGAATTCGGTATAGACTTCCTGGGTGGATGCGTTGATGACAGGAATCACTTTGCCGGCCGCGGGCTTAAAGCGCTTCGTGGCTCTGCTGGTCCCACGCGGCTGAGGCGTTATTGCCTTGGCCACTTGCAAGGGAGCGGAGGCGGGCTTGGGGGCAGGGCTTTGCGGCTCTGCCCGATCAAACGCCACGGCGGGTTTTTGCGGTTGGTTGTTGTTCCAAATCGAGGCGCCCGCGATAAGCGTAATAAGAGCGACAGCGGCGGCGGACATCCACCACGCCCGCATGTTTCGTGCGGACTTCCGATGCTTGCCGCGGAATTCGGCCAGCAAACGCGATTCCAAGCCGGCCGGAGGCGCATGCTTATAACGCCACTGTTCCGCTAATTCCAGCCATTCGAATTGTGATTCATCGCGCTTCATAAATTTCCCTTCCCTAGCTCTAGGCCCCTATGATAATAGGGGGATCTAGAACCGAACTCTTTCTCATGGCAGAGACCTAGCAGCCCGTGGCTAAAGTCGGAAAAAACCGCTCGCTTATGCTTGCGGCTCAGTAATTGCAATACGTTACCGAGCCGCGAACGGTAACGGAGCGGACTTTCAACACGGGCTCCTAGCTCTTGCATGGTTCCTGGGCCCTTAGCTTCACCGCCAACATACCGCGCGCCCTGGAAAGCCGCGAACGAATCGTGCCGATTGGACACGCAAGCAATGTGGCCGCCACATCGTAGGGAGCCTCTTCAAGATCACACAACACAAGCACTTCGCGGAATGGCGATGGCAACGCTGCTATTGCTTCGTCCAATGCCTCTAACCTTTCCTGATGCGTCAAAGCGTCTAGAACATTTTCCTGGGTGCCCAGGGATTCGGCGAATTCAAACCCCTGCTCATCTTCCTGGTTGAGGGCCACGTAGCGGCTTTCCTTTTCCAGCCGCTTGCGCGCTTGATTTCGCGCAACACTATATAACCAGGATTGCACCGAGCCCTTGTCCGGGTTCAACGCTTGCGAGCTGTTCATCAAAGCAACAAACACTTCTTGCACTATTTCTTCCGCCCAATCCTTGCGGCCGCAAATCGTAAATGCAAACCGATAAACACCTGCGTTCCTGCGCCGGAATAGCGCCACGAAGGCGTTTTCATTGCCATCCTGGATCTGGCCGAGCAATTGTTCATCAGTCTGAGTCTGCATCAAGGTCAAGGTTCCGTTGCATCATCCTACAAAGATAAATTACACAATGGTGACGGAAAGTTCCCGCCTTGGTGGGTTTATCTTTATCTTGGCCGTCTTGGATCTTGGCAATCTTGGCCGAGGATTATCATCACTTCACCTTACGCCGTCATAAGGTTCCAGCAATTTTCGCTTAGCTCCAAAGTTTTCCGTCCAGACCGCCGATAGTAATGCAAGGTTACTTATGGACGCCATTGTTTGGATGTTTCTCCCCGCTTTTGTCGCCGTCGGATCGGCCCTGCTTTCTTATTACATCATGCAGGCTCGAATGGACGTGGCGATTTCCAAGGAAAAAGAGACCATCACGCTGGTACGCACGCAGCTCACCAGCCAGCAACAGCTGATGGAAGAGAAAATGCGCACTGTCGAGGAATCCACCAAGCGCAAATCGATGGACGAATTCCTGGGTGATATTCGCGTCGAGGAACGGCACTACGTCAAAGAGAGCAAATCGCTTTTCATGAACAAAAAGGCCATGATTTTGCAAGAACGCCTCTACTTCCGGAATCTTCCCCTATCGAATTGGGTAGAACATGAAATGGTGGTTGAAGAAGGGAACGACATTGGCCGTATCCTGAAAAACGCCAGTGTTTTCAGTGGTTCCAGTTTGCCAGGCGCCGAGGATATGGACGCTGGCCGGATGCTCAGCCAAGCCCGCTAAAAGCCTAAATAGTTTTTTGAAGAACAGGCGCTTAAGAGGAACTCCGGTGGCGAAGGAGCTTTCATGTTCCTTTAATCTTTCGCGTTCCTTTACTATCATTGGTCCCTCAGGCGGCCCTTTACGCTGCTAACGGTCAGGCGTTCCTGGCCGTTGTTTCTTTTTAAACCCCGCCGTCTCCCATGCTATTCTGAAACTGAAGGGAGGACTGTCTTTCCATGGGTACAATAGGCACACAGGAAATGATCGTCATCTTCATCATGGCTCTGCTCTTTTTCGGCCCTAAAAAGTTGCCGGAATTGGGTCGTACCGTGGCGAAGGCGATGGGTGAGTTCCGCCGCGCGTCGGCGGAGCTGAAAAGCACATTTGATCGCGAAATGAACTCCCTGGAGCGGGAAACCGAATCTTTACGCCAGGCTACTTCGGACCTGAATAGCGAAATCAGGGATCATACACACAACTACGATGATTCCAGTTATTACGACTCCGGCTATTACAGCGGAGAATCGCACGATTCCACCCACACCAGCACATCCACAGTAAGCGCATCCGCAACTCAGGGCGCCGAAACACCCACCCTCGAAGCAGGACACGAGGCCATTGCTCATGTCGACACTTCTCACGAAGTGCTCCCACATGCCGTGGTTCCGCCGGTTCCGGCAGCCGATACGGTGGCGCAATCCAACGGGCATGCCGAAACGCATGTTTGAGGATTGCCCCTAAGTTGGAAGTATATTAATGGCTACTGACGAAACTAAGGGGCCGGGGCCCCACGGCGAAAACTCGCCCGTCACCCCATCCGGCGATGTTCCTTCAACGGATGTATCGCCGCCCGCGAAAACCGGATCCGATCTCACTTATTCTTCCTACGAACCTCATGTCGACGATCCATATCATCACTATGATGATCCTTACGCTGAACACGCCTATCAAGCCCCGGCCTCGACGGAACTAGTGGTCGCGGCCCAGCCTCCGGTACAGGCAGGCTCCCCCCCCCCGCCGCCATTCAAAGAGGATAAAAAGGAAACAGAGGATGATGACGACGAAGGCATGCTGCGCATGTCTTTCCTCGAACATCTGGAAGAGTTGCGAACCCGCATCATTAATATGTTGTGGGGTTTGGTGATTGCCTTCCTCGCTTGCTTCTGGTTCAAGGATCAACTTTGGTTGTTCGTTTCCGGCCCCGCATATGTCGCCCTCACCCGATTGGGTTACCCGCCGGAACTCGTACAGATCAATCCCATGGATACTTTCACCGTTGTCTGGATGAAAGTGCCGCTACTTCTTTCCTTGTTCGTTGCCTCTCCCTGGGTTCTTTACCAGGTATGGGGCTTTATCGCTCCAGGCCTCTACAAAACCGAAAAGCGGATGGCCGCCCCATTCATTCTCACCTCGGCGGGGTTGTTCATCCTTGGCGGATTATTCGCCTATTTTGTGGCATTCCGCTTTGGCTTGGAATTCCTCCTGGGCGTTGGTAAAGGCATCAACATCAAGCCTCAGATCTCAATCGTTGACTACTCGGATCTATTCTTCAACGTAATCCTTGGCGTCAGTTTGGTGTTTGAAATGCCCGTGGTGATTTTCTTCCTGGCCATGCTGCGCATCGTGTCAGCGAAGTTTTTGCTGGAACATTCGCGCTACGCTATCCTCGGCATCACGATCCTGGCGGCGTTTATCACTCCCACGCCCGACGCATTTAACATGATGTTGTTCGCTTTGCCGATGGTCGCCCTCTATTTTGTCGGCGTCTTCGCGGCCTACCTGCTGGAACACCAGCGCGAACACAATCGCTTCCCGTGGATGGCGATATTGCTTCTTATTGGAACTATTCTTGCGATCGCCGGAGGCATTGTTGCCTTCTTCGTATTTAAATAT
>JAYVXT010000238.1:0-21599 GCA_043785065.1 Bryobacterales bacterium
ACGCGAGTTCTGTGAGCCGCGACCGTTAGGGAGTCGGTTTTCGGAATTTTGCATGAGCCTCACCGTATTACTGCTTTGCAGTCGTGGGCGCTGACCTGATCGCCTCACTTGGCTATCCCGAAAGTGATTCGATTTGCAAAGGCGAATGGGCTTAACAGGGGTCGGGACGTGGCTCCGGCCCCACTGCTGAATGCCGCTGAACTGAACTGTAGCGTGATTCCGCCCGAATCCGCTACCATGGAAGTATCCCCACAATGCTCCGCTACGAAACTGCGGGGGAATCGCACGGCGAGTGTCTGGTGGCCACGGTCACAGGTCTGCCCGCCGGTGTGCCGATTTCTCTCGAAAAAATAAACCGCGAACTCTGGCGCCGTCAGCAAGGCTATGGCCGCGGCGGCCGCATGAAGATTGAAACCGATCAAGCTCAAGTTGTCGCCGGCGTGCGCCACTCGCAAACCATCGGCGCGCCCATCGCCATCATCGTCCAGAACAAAGATTGGAAGAACTGGACCGAAATCTTGCCGGTTGAGGATTACGCCGGGTCCCAGGAGCATCTAAAACCGGTCACCCGTCCTCGTCCCGGCCATGCTGATTTGGCCGGAGGGATTAAGTACAACTACCGCGATGCCCGCTACATCTTGGAACGGGCCAGCGCACGCGAAACCACCATGCGCGTAGCGGTCGGCGCTATTGCCAAAGCCTTCCTGGGCGAATTTGGGATTGAAATTCTAAGTCACGTGATAGCAGTCGGCACGGCGCGGCTTGGCCGCAATGCCACTTGGGAAGAGATCGTCGAACTCAGCAAGAAAGACGAAGTGCTGCTGGGGTGCGTCGACGCCGAAGCGGAAGCGCGCATGAAAGAAGTTGTGGATGAAGCCTACCGCACGGGCGATACGGTTGGCGGCGTCTTCGAGGTTGTTGCGCACGGCTTGCCCATCGGCCTTGGTTCGCACATAGCCTGGGATACCCGCCTTGATGGCCGCTTGGCGCAGGCGATCGTCTCCATGCAAGCGGTGAAAGGTGTTGAGGTCGGGTTCGCCTATGAGGGCTCGGAAGCATTCGGCTCCAAGGTGCAAGACACGATTCACTACAACAAGGAGAGCCACCAATTCTTCCGCGGAGCCAATCGCGCCGGGGGGATTGAAGGTGGCATGACCAATGGCCAAGACGTGCTGGTGCGTGGGCTGCTGAAGCCCATCTCCACGCTGCGCAGGCCGCTGGAAAGCGTTGACCTAGCCACGCGAGACCCTGAAAAGGCCGCCTACGAGCGGAGCGACGTCGCAGTAGTTCCCGCCGCCGGCGTCATTGGCGAGGCGATGGTGGCGATTGTGCTTGCCCAGGCCTTCCTCGAAAAGTTCGGTGGGGATTCGCTCCTTGAGACTAAGCGGAATTATGATGGTTATCAGCAGCAGGTGAGGGACTACTGATGAAGCTCGATATCATCAAATACGGCGATCCTGTATTGGAATCAGTTGCGCGGCCAGTGACCGACTTCGGGAAGGAATTGGCCCAGTTGGTGGATAACATGTTCGAAACCATGTATTTCGCCAAGGGTGTTGGTTTGGCGGCGCCGCAAGTAAACATGTCTTGGCGGCTTACTGTAATCGACGTTTCCTCCGGCCAAAACGCCGACGATAAGCTGGTTCTGGTGAATCCGCAAATAGTGAAAGTGGAAGGGTCGCAGGTGGGCGAAGAAGGGTGCCTCTCCATCCCCGGTTTTCGAGAGCAAGTCAAGAGGGCGAACAAGGCGATTGTGCGCGCGCAAAACGTGAAGGGCGAGTTTTTCGATATCAGCGGCGAAGAATTGTTGGCCCGCGCCATGCAGCATGAAATCGACCACTTGAATGGCGTGCTGTTCATCCAGCATCTGAGCCTTCTGAAGCGGGACCTGATCAAGCGCAAAATCAAAAAGCTACAGAAGGCGGGCGAGTGGACTTAGTCTTCCTCGGCACGCCGCGGTTCGCCGTGCCCACGCTTGAAGCTCTGATCGCCGCCGGTCACAACGTTAGAGCGGTTTACACGCAACCGGACCGCCCTAGCGGTAGGGGCCAGGAATTGGCGCAATCGGCGGTTAAGAACGCCGCTATAGCTCATGGGATCCCGGTGCTTCAACCCGAACGGATCCGCCGCCCGGATGAGATCCTGAAGCTTGCGGAGTTTCAGGTGTCCGCCATGGTAGTGGTTGGTTACGGCCAAATTCTTCCGCAAGCGATCATCGACCTTGCGCCGCTGGGCATCATCAATGTTCACGGCTCGCTACTGCCAAAGTATCGAGGCGCGGCGCCTATTCAGTGGGCCATCGCCAATGGCGAAACCCGCACCGGTGTAACCACCATGCGCATTAATGCCGGGATGGATACTGGCGATATGCTGTTGAAGGCCGAGCTGGATATTCTTCCCGAAGACACTTCGCCAGAACTTGCCGAACGGCTTTCGGCATTGGGCGCGCGATTGTTGATCGATACATTGCGGGGTCTGGAAGCCGGAACCATCGCCGCCCAGCCCCAAGACAATACGCTGGCCACCTACGCGCCGATCCTGAAGAAGGAAGATGGCCGCGTCGATTACAATCGTCCCGCGCGACAAATCGTTGATCGATTGCGCGGCTTCACACCATGGCCCGGCGCGAACACCAGTTTCCGTGGTTCGAAATGGAAAATACTAGCCGCAAAATTCCGTGAAACAAATTGTGACGGAATTCCCGGACAAATCCATGCGGACGGTAAACATTTACTGATATCCTGCGGAATGCAATCCGTTCTGGAAGTAACCGAACTGCAACAGGAAGGGCGTAAGCGAATTACCGCTGAAGCATTTCTTAACGGTCAGCGCCCAACGGAAAACGAACTTTTTGGAGGCTAACTTGTTTCCTCTGCCCAATGGCTATCGTTATGGCGCCGTGTACGCCGGCATCCGTAAGGATCGCCGTAACGACTTAGCTATCATTGTGTCCGACAGCCCTGCGTCCGCCGCCGGAGTCTTTACCACCAACTTGGTGCAAGCCGCTCCGGTGGTGCTTGCAAAGGCGCATTTGAAAGCTTCCCGGGGTAAAGCACGCGCGATTTTAGTAAATGCTGGAAATGCCAATTGCGCCACCCGTACAGGCGCGAAAGTAGCCCTCGATAGCTGCAAGGCCTTGGCGAAAGTGCTGGACATCCCCGCGGAGCAAGTGCTGCCCGCTTCCACCGGCGTGATTGGCGTGGAGTTGGATGGATCGAAAATCACTGGCGCGGTTCCCACGTTGGCAACAGCGTTGGGTGGTGATTTCGACGGCGTAGCCAAAGCGATTCTGACCACCGATCTAGTACTGAAGCGAGCCGCGGCGCGATTGCAAACCAAGGGTGGAGCGGTCACCATTGCGGGTATGACAAAAGGCTCCGGAATGATCCATCCGCGAATGGCAACCACCCTGGCATTCGTTATGACCGACGCTCGCATTCCCACGGCGGACTTAAAACCGATGCTGCAACGGGCGACGGCCCGCAGCTTCAACCGGCTGACCGTGGATGGTGACACATCCACCAACGATTGCATTTTCCTGCTTGCCAATGGAGCGGCGGGTTCGGCGCTTTCAACGAAAGAGAAAGAGCTATTTGAAGACGCTCTGACTCACCTGCTGGAAGAACTGGCGATGCAGATTGCGCGGGATGGCGAGGGCGCGTCGAAGCTTGTGACCATCAATGTTTCGGGAGCCCGCACGGAAGCGGAGGCGGAAATAATCGCCCGGTCCATTGCGAATTCGCCGCTGGTCAAGACGGCCATTTATGGAAATGACGCCAACTGGGGACGCATTCTTGCCGCGGCCGGTTATGCCGGCGTTAAGTTCGATCCGCTGCATGCCGAAATCACCATGCAGGATGTCCTTGTATGCCGCGGAGGGCTGGCCTCGAAATTCGATGAGGAAGAGTTGAAGCTTTTGCTGAATACTCCGGATATTCATATTGGATTCAGGCTGAAAGGCGCCGGCAAAGGCCGCGCCCGTTTCTTTACCTGCGATTTCACCGAAGGTTACATCAAGATCAATGCCAGTTACCGCAGTTAGTAACGCGCGGCGCCAATTCCTGCTGGGCGTTTTGGCCGCGGGCATTTCGCGGGCGCAATCGGAAGACGTTTCGCATGAAACTTTGCTGGAAGTGCTGGCTCGATTTACTTCGGCATTGAGCGAAGGCAATGCGGAAGCCGCGATTGGGAATCTAGACACGTCCGTTCCAGCGATGGGAGTTTTAGCCCGCCGGCTGCGCGATCTGGTGGCGGTGGGCGAGATCAGTTGCTTGCTTGACCCGCTTGAGTGGCCCGATCACAAAGCGGTCGTACTGGATTGGCTGCTGGAAATTCGCGCGCCTGAATTGGTGGGCGGACTGAAACGTAAGCGGGAAAAGCTCACTTGCCGGTTTGTGAAGAAGGGCAAGAAGTGGAAGATCGCTTCGCTTGAGCCGGCAGAGTTCTTCAAAGCCGACTTGAATTAGTTATTAGTCGAAAGTTATGGGGGACTCAACTTGTACTTTAAGTTTTAATTTTCTTGAGTCCCCCGAATTGTGTCTTCACCTTCTGCAATACGGTCCGCCAGTTTTTTTACTTCCCGCATAACCAGTGAAATAGAAGGAATAATGGAGTATGCGTTTTGTTCTTGCCGTGTTGATATTGAGCTTGTTTGCATCTGCCCAAGGGACCAATGGAGAAATCCAACTAAAGGTAACGGATCCGTCAGGGGCGGCTGTTAGATTCGCAGGCGTTAGTGTTGTCGGGATTAGGCGTTTTGAAACCGACGCAATGGGGCAGCTTTCAATCTTGGGGCTGCGAGCCGGAACTTATCGTATGGAGATCTCCAAGACGGGGTTTGAAACCGAAGCGCTGATGCTGGAAGTGCAACCGGCTGGCCGTGTAGAGCGAAATGTCACATTGCAGATCGGCCGCGCTCGCACCTCCATCCAAGTTGCCGCGGCCACTCCACTAACAGGAGTCAACCTTGGTTTGGACCAAATTGCGTCACCTGTACAAGTGGCCACGCAAAAGGAGTTGATGGCAAGTGGAGCCGTGGATTTATCAGACTTTCTGAACCGGCGTTTGAACGGTGTCCACGTGAACGAGATTCAGGGTAATCCGTTTCAGAGCGATTTGAACTACAGGGGATACACCGCATCGCCTTTGCTTGGCACACCGCAAGGCATGTCTATTTATATGGATGGCGTGCGCATGAACCAAGCTTTTGGAGATTCGGTTAGTTGGGACTTGATCCCCCGCATCGCTATTTCAGAGGTCACCTTGATGCCGGGGTCGAACCCGCTGTTCGGCCTCAACACGCTGGGCGGAGCGGTGGCCGTCGAGACCAAAGACGGGCTCGGAGCCACGGGGACTTCGGTTCAACTTGTTTATGGCAGCAAGCAGCGGAGGTCAGCTGAACTGGAACACGGCGGCGCCTTCAAGAATTTCAATTGGTACGGGGCAAGTAATCTATTCTTTGATGAAGGCTGGCGGGATTCATCCCCTACTAACGTTCGGCAGTTCTTCGGGCGATTGGGATGGCGCCGAGAGAAAACCGATCTCAATTTGAAAGTGAGCTATGCCAATAACTCACTTACCGGAAATCAATTGCAAGAGGAACGGCTTTTGGCACGCGACTATGCTAGTGTTTATACCAAACCGGACATTACTAACAACAAGTCGCCCTTTGTGAATCTAGGCATCAGAAGGAATATTTCCAAGAAAGTTACTGCTACCGGCAACCTCTATTTCCGAAACATCCACACCAGCGTTTTCAACGGTGACATTAATGAAGGCTCGCTGGATCAATCGGTCTACCAGCCGAGCGCGGCTGACCGCACAGCCCTAGCGGCGGCGGGCTATTCGGGCTTTCCACTGAGCGGGGCCACTGCGGCGAACACGCCTTTTCCCTTTTGGCGTTGTATTGCTCAAGCATTGCAGCGCGATGAGCCCGGGGAGAAATGCAACGGCTTGCTGAATCGCTCCTATGTTGAACAGAGTAATTATGGCGCGGCTGGACAGGCCACGTGGCATTCGGAACACAACCAATTCAGCGCCGGGGCGGGATTTGATCACAGTAAGGCTGACTTCCGGCAATCGACGCAACTAGGCTATTTGAATGCTGACCGCGGCATCACCGGCATCAATGCTTTCGCGGATGGCGTGACTGGGGGAAATATAAATGGCGAACCCTACGATTTGCGAGTAGATTTGAGCGGAATTATTCAAACGTGGAGCATCTTGGCCAGTGATACCCTTACGCTGGGGAAGTGGAACTTGACCGCTTCCGGACGATATAACAGAACCTCGCTTCGTAATCATGATCGAATTCGTCCTGGCGGCGGCGTGGGCTCGTTGGATGGTGTGGACGTATTTGGCCGATTGAATGCGGCGATCGGGATGACCTACACTCCCTGGGCTGCGGCGAACCTTTACGCAAGCTATAGCGAGGGAAGCCGCGGACCCACTTCCATTGAACTCGGCTGCGCTGATCCGGACCGGCCCTGCCGGTTGCCCAACTCCGCCGCGGGCGATCCCCCACTGCGTCAAGTGGTGGCGCGAACACTGGAAGCTGGAGCTCGAGGCCGGCTTGGAAGGGGCTTTCACTGGAATGTGGGCGCGTTTCGCGCCGAAAACAGCAATGACGTTCTGTTTGTGAGTTCAAGCCTCACAGGATATGGATACTTCAAGAATTTTGGGAAAACGCGCCGCCAGGGTGCGGAGTTCGGCCTGGACGGCAAACTTGGGCGAGTTTCCATCGGCGGCGGATATACACTGCTTGAGGCTACTTACCAGACCATGGAGCTATTGAATGGATCAAGTAATAGCTCGAACAATGCCAGGGCCAAGGGACTGGATGGCAGCATCGCCATTCAGCCCGGCGACCGCATTCCACTCATACCGCAACATACCTTAAAATCGTACGCGGGTCTGGCAATAACTTCCAAACTCGTCGTGGACCTGGGGTTGATCGCAATTTCCGGCTCTTACGCCAGGGGCAACGAGAATAACCATCATCAGCCCGATGGGACCTATTTCCTTGGTCCCGGTGCGACGACAGCATACGCCGTTATGAATGCCGGCGCGCGATACACCTTTGGCAGGCGTTGGATGTTGGTGGGACAGATAAACAATTTGCTGAACCGGCATTACAATTCGGCGGCGCAGCTTGGGCCAACAGGATTCAGGCCGGGCGGTGAATTCTTGGCCAGGGCTCTACCAGCGGTAGGTGCGGACTTCCCTACACCACGCTCAACTTTTTATGCGCCTGGCGCTCCACGGTTGGCGTGGGTGGGGATGCGCTTCCGATTTTGAGAAACAGGCGGTTTTCGTATCGTTATTAATTCTTTTGAGTTGCCAAGCGGATTGTATCTTCAATTTCGTATATACGGTCTTCCAAATTTTTTGTCGCCGCGCCTTTGACCTTTGCGTCTTCCAGCTTCTTTTGGGCCGCTTCCAGAGTTTTGCGCATGCGGGCAAGCTTAGGGTCCGGCTTTGCTTTCGGCGCGTCGGGCGCCGGGGCTACAACCGCGGGCTTCGGTTTGGGGATAGATTTTTTCGCACCGGCTTTATAGCGGAATGCGGTGATCGCCGCTGGCGGCGTAAGGGTTCCGCCGAAATCGGAGCGATACTCCTCGGCCAAGTGCATGGCCTCCGTCAGAAGTTCTCTAAAGCGGGTTTCAATGGCCTGCTTGGCTTTCGACCGCAGATCCTTGCCCTGCTGTTTCCATTGTTGGTATTCGGTGATGGCGTCCTTCATCGTTTTCAAATTGTAGTATGGCACGGCGCCGGGGCGGGCGTTATGGATTTCATCCAACTATTCTCCTGGCGCATCCACCACCGGCAAAAGAATCGCCGAAGGCCGCTGCCGGTTATGAAAAACGGTCTGCTTGGCCACCCGCAACTTAGCATCCGCGCCCAGATCCGCGCCCGTGTTCGGATTACGATCAAACTGCGGAAAATTAGAACTGGTGATATCCACGCGAATCCGATGCCCCGGCAAAAACACATTCGCCGTACCAGCCATATCCACCTCGAACTCGTACGCCTGATTCGGTTCCAGAAGTTCCATCTGGTCCACGCCCTTGCGGAATCGCGCCCGCAAAATCCCTTCCGCGATATTCATCGCATACCCGTTGGGCTGAACATCGATTAACTTCACCATCCAATCCGTATCGCGTCCATCCGTTGCCGCGTGCAGCTTCATCTTCACAGGACCGGCAATCGCCAACGGCTCCTTTATAAAGTCCGAAGTGTAAACCAATAAATCGTTGCGCGATTCCAGCGGACGCTGATCCTTCGGCCCAGCAATGGTCGGCGTGCCGCAACAATTATTCCCGCCCAAAGTAATCACAGGATTCGCTGGGTCATAGGTGTAAGTATCGCTTTCCGCACCAGACTGCTGCGTGAAATTCAATGTGCCGTCCCCACGCCCCGTGTTCGCCGAGCCGCCGCTGGCTAAATACACCGGCGTGTACCTTGTACCCGGTAGAGGCCAGTTCTCCGCCTTCCGCCATTTATTGATCCCCATGAAAAAGAAGTCCACGGGCGGCTCCTTATCAAGTCCGTTCTGTTCTCCTTTCAAGTGATAGTCGAACCATCGCAGTTCCATTAAGCGTTGATCCACCATTGCGGAAGCGCCGAAGTCAACATCGCCAAACTTCTGGCTCGGCCCATGCCCCCACGGTCCCAAAATCATCCTCGATCCGCGCCGCGCTTTCTCATTGCCGCCACGATTTCGCATGCCCACATAGCCGTTGATGGAACCCGCCAAAAAGATATCGAAGTACCCGCCCAGTGTGTGCATCGGCGCTTGGATCTTCTCAAAGCGCTCTTCATCGTCGAAGGCTTTCCAATAACTATCGAAGCTCTGGTGCTCCACCCAATCGCGCCAATGCTTCACCACTTTGCCCGATTCGACATCGGCCGTCTTCAGCGGCAAGCTCCAAAGAATCTTGTCGTAAGAAAGCTCCGGCGGCGAATAGTTTTCGGTGTGCCAATACTGCGGCAGCATGATGCGGAACGGCATGCGCACCACGCCCCAGCCATAGTTGAACGACAAGCGGAACGCGCCACCATAGAATGCCCAGTTTTTATAAATACTGGTGGAGGCCACCGCCGGAAACGCAGCAACCAAGTGTGGCGGAGCAGCCGATGCCGCTCGCCATTGATTGTGCCCCAGGTACGATCCACCGCTGGTACCCACTCGCCCGTTTGCCCACCGCTGCACCGCGGCCCACTCAATAATGTCGTACCCATCGTTGCCTTCATCGCGGAAAGGATCCCAATTGCCTTCCGATTCAAAGCGCCCGCGCACGTCCACCATCATCGCCACGTAACCCTGCCGGGCAAACATCGTCGGCGCCTGGTGCGATCCGTCGCGTTGCACTCCGTAGGGGGTGCGGATGACGATCACCGGAAATTTGCCTTCGCGCTTGGGGCGATAGACGTCGCCATAAAGCTTCACGCCATCGCGCATCGGAATGGGCACGTGGGCATCAATCGAAATGATCTCTTTAGGAGCAGGCTCAGCGGCGTGCATTCCCAAAGCCGTAAGAAATAGAAGTGTTGAAATTCGTAGCGACATAATTCAGCAGCCATTATATCCATCCGCCCGGAGTGGGGCCGACTGCGAAGCCGGCGAACAGCCCCAAAGACCAACACTGATCACTTAGGACCCGTCGACCAGCCTGAGTAGCCCCCAATGCGAATCGGAGGATTCTTCCGAACCAAATCCGTTGTTGGGACTGCGAACAATCCCCCGATTTCCATCTGGGGGCTAGTCGCAATACTCGTCACTTACAAACGTTTCGAATGTTTCTCTAATACCTGGAGCAGGCTGGCCAGGCGGTCAGCCGCAGACGAGGGCGTCTGCCCCACTTTGGACGCAGCCGTGGATACTTCTTAAATGACGAGCATTGGGGCTAATCGAAATGCACGTTTGGACAACGGCGATAGTCGCGCTAGGAACCTAAGTGAACAGCGTGAACATTTCACCCTCGCCCATCGCGCTACGCTCATACAGAAGCATGAAAGAAACCGCGGAGAAACGAAGCCGCACAATGCGTGCCGTGAAGGATCGCAACACCACACCTGAACTTGCCGTGCGAAGCATGGTCCACCGTATGGGCTACCGTTTCCGTCTGCATCGCAAGGACCTCCCCGGCAAGCCCGACCTTGTGCTGCCGCGCCTCAAGAAAGTAATTTTCGTTCACGGCTGCTTCTGGCACGGCCACAACTGCGCTCGCGGAGCCAGGATCCCGAAGACCAACATCGCTTACTGGCAAGGAAAAATTGGACGTAACCGCGAACGCGACGGCCAACATATCTCAGCGCTGAAGGCCGCGGGTTGGCGCGTGATCATCGTGTGGGAGTGCGAGTTACGCAATGCCACCAAGGTTGAACGGCGGTTGGCCAAAGCTCTGTTATCCTGACGAACATTGTGCGAACTGAACGCTTGGAAGTGGCGGCATTTTATTTGATCTTCCTCCGCGCGATTGTTACCGCGAATCCCTCGCCACGGACCGCCCCGAAGGCGTAGCGTGCGAGGTGATGGCGGTAGCCATCAGGTCCAGACCCAGGCAGCAGCCACACGTGTAGTGTTGGCGCGGTTGCTGCATAAATATTAAAGAGTGTATTTATTTTCGTATCGCTTCTAGATTAAGCGGCTAATGCCTCCCTAACGGAATTGGGTTCGTTTCGCAAAATCCGCAAACAGCAGTTTTTGTACTTGCGACCCGAATTACAAGCGCAGAGTTCGTTGCGGCCGACTTTCGGAGCTGGACGGACGTAGGGCTCCCTGCTGAATTTGTGTTCACTTATCTTTGGTTGAGTTGGTTGTATTGATTTGGCTTCGTTCTTCATTTCCGGTTTGGGTTCGTTCCGCAAAATGGGCTCATCGAGCGGATGGGCGGCTTGGTAAGTCTGTATTTGATTGAGGCATTTGTGGAAAGTGCGTTCGGCTCGCATGCGGTAGGTCGCGATGCGGTTGAGTGTTTTTTCGTTGGAGTCTGAGAGAAGGGGATCGATGCCATCGACGGCAAGTATGGCTTCGAGGCGATTTGCTCTTTCGATGTTCCAGGCACTGATGACAATTTGGGTGTACAAGGCGCGTTCCACTGGGCCACCGGGATGGAGTTCGAAGCGGAAGGCGACGGTGAGGGCTTCGAAGGCTTGGTGGTCATCTTCGGTGAGGAGCACAGCTTGTTTCACGTAGAAGCCGAGTTTGGCGGCGTTGGTGGCGGAGTTGGCTTTTCCTTCGGGGGTGATGGGGCCCGTCGATAATTGGGCGTTGGCGGTGTTGGCAACTATTTGTGCTTCGGTGGTCATTGATTTTTCTCCTCTTCGAAGTGGAATGGGCAACTCTTCCAGAGAGGAGCCACCTATGATTCTGGAATCCATTTTGGCATGGGCATGCAAGTGTGGACGGGTTCTGGGAATAGGTAAGTTATTGAACACCTTATGGAATTTGGCCAGAAAATAGCCGGTGATGATAAAAGTTCTACCAATTGCGAGAAGTCTTGCCCTTTGAGCATCCTTACCGGTTTGTGATCCACGACCGCGACTCGATCTTTTCCGCGGAAGTGGACAAGATGTTGAAAGACTCGAAAGTGCGGGTTTTGAAAACGCCAGTGAGAGCGCCGGTGGCAAATGCATTTTGTGAACGCTTGATCGGATCGATTCGGCGAGAGGGCTTGGACTATTTAATTCCGATCAACGAGCGGCATCTGCGTGGGATCGTAAAAGAATTCGCAATCCATTACAACCGAGGCCGGCCTCACTCATCGCTCGGGCCAGAAGTCCCGGAACCAATCGGGGCCTGTCTGGCGTCAATTACTTTTCCCACGGGCTACAGCTGTCAGCGATTCCCCCCCGCAAAATGACAACTGGCTCCCTGCGCCAGAGCATGGGCCAAGATTTGAAGGAAATTCATTATCACGCTGTTGCTTCGTGTTCACGAGTAGTTATTTCTCGCGCATGTCGTAGCATAACAGCCTTGGAGTGTTGCCGGAGTTCTGCCCGATATACAGCAGGCCATGGCTCAACACTGGCAGGGCCCAAGTTTCTCGCGCGCCAAACAGCCAAGCGCGGGAAGCTTCCTTGTAACCCTGGGGCGTCAGTTCCATCCAAAGCAAATGCCCCAATTCGCCGAGCGCCAGAAACCGCCCTTCCACATGCAGCAACGTGCCGCGATAGGTGCTCATCAGACGCTCCTGCATCTGACCGTTCACGCTTATCTTATCCATCCATTCGGGGGTGACTCGCCATACAATCTTGCCGGTCTTGGCTTCGCAACAGGCCAATGAAGCATCGGGCTCGTTGCGTCCATCGAAGCCATATAGGTAACCGTCCTTGTGGATCGGGGTTTGGAAGTGCATGCCGAAGTCCGGTGAAGTCCACATCACGCGAGCCTTAAAATCGGGAGTAATCTCCAGCATCGCTCCGCCTGTTTTATAGCTGGCGGAGATGAATACGTTATTGCCGAAAATCACCGGGCACGAAGCGTTCACCGATTCATAACTCTTGCTTCGCCAAGGAAATGTAAAGTTGATCGAGCCTGTAACCGGATCGAGCATGATCAGTCCCCCCGTCGGCGGCTTGCTCTCCCCGCCGGCGAAAACAAAAACGCGCTTCTTTCCATGAACGGTAGCTGGGATGGGCGATGCGTAACTCGGCCCCCACTCCGTACCGCTGACCCATTTCACGCGGCCCGTCATTTTGTCGAAGGCGGCCACGGTAGGCCCGCCGGGCGCACCCACGTTGACGATCAGTTGATCTTCATCAAGCAGCGGAGTGGATGCCATGCCGAAGAAATCCTGCGGAATTTTGAACTCTGCCTGCAGATCGCGCTTCCACAACACTTGCCCATTTGTTAGGTCAAGGCAATGAAACCTGCCCTGAGCCCCCATTGTATAAACGCGTTCCCCATCGATGATGGGGCTGGCGCGTGGCCCGTTATTATAACCGTAGCGATCTTCGAATTCCGTTGGGTAAGCGTACTGCCAATACTTCCTGCCGTTCTCGGGATGCAGGCATTCCACCAATTCAAGGTTGCCCCGGCGATGAAAGAAAACAAGCTTGTCACCGGCAATGGCTGGGGAACTATAACTAGTGCCCTTGCTCACTTCCCAAACAAGCGGCGGGCCTGACGCAGGAAACTTCTTGAGAATTTTGGTCTCGCTGGAATAGGCGTTGTGAGCCGGTCCAAGGAAGCTTGTCCAATCGCAAGTAACAGCATCCTTCGATAACGAATTCGGCGCCTTGTGGAACTTCACGCCGGGGTTATCTTTCGCTTTTAGCGGATTGGCGGATGGCTTTGCAACGGAAGGCGGCGCCGGGTCGACTGCTTTCTGAGCAAAGCTGGGCGCGATGGCGAGGGTCGAAAAAAGGAAGCTGCGGCGATTCATTTTGGCATTTGCTATTTTCTCACTTCCGACGCCTACCGATGTGTGAACAGTTCTATCGTACGGAAATCGTTTTCAAGAATGTACTGAGCCAGCCCGGCATGAGTCAGCAACGAAGCTTGCTTTTTCAGCAGCGCAGTCTCACCGGCGGCAAGTTCACGGCGGTAACGATCAGCACGGAGTTTATAAGAATAGTCGACGTAAGCCAAAGGCTTTGCTTCAGCAAACTGGATTAGCACGTCCCAAAAATTCTTGCGGCGCAACAGCCGCTTCGCTGCCGCTGCTTCCATCGGAACCTCAATCGGCACGCGCCCCTCAAGCAACTGCGCTCCAGTGCATTTGGAAGCATCGAAAGGCCGGTGGGGTTCCGGACTCGGGAACTTCGCAAGCAGTTGCTCGGCTTCGGCGGTGGAAATGGACAAACCCTCCCAACGCAAGCGCGCGGCGCCGCTGACGAAGCTGCCGCGGGCCATCACTTCTCTCAGCAATGCTGCGTCCTTCCCAGTAAAGCCCAACATTCGTTCCACCAGCTCCGTCAGTTGAATGGGTTCCACAAAGACTCGTGTCAAGGATGACTCCCCTGCATCGGAGCTGCTTTTAACGGGAATTCGATCCGGCAACGGCATTAACGCCAGTTTAACTTGTTAATTCTTCCGTTGGTGCTTTGCTTTACGTTTCGATGGAAAACGATGGAATCCCTTGATGACACGAATTCCGAATAGGATGACCAAGCTAACGAGCCCGCCGGTTTTGGGGATTCACGAAGACTTGGAGGGATCTCCATAACGATACAGGCGCCGGCTAACGCGCCGCGGCCTCTTGCGTTGGGGAAAGACTATCGACTTTTTCCCCCGTCATTTGCGAGCATGATAAGTACTAATGCTAACCGGAATCCTCGCCGACGAAATCGCCCGCCGAGGCCCTATTTCATTTCACGAGTTTCAGCAAACGGCGCTCTATCATCCTGAACATGGCTACTATCGCCGCCAACGCGATCCGTTTGGTGCTTGCGGCGATTTTTATACCGCCGAGCAATTGCAGCCAGTTTTTGGGCTTCTGATGGCGCGCGTTGTGGAACGCCTTCAACAGCGCATGCCGGACCGTTTCGAGGTGGTGGAATTGGGCGCGGGGCGGGAGGAGATGCGGCCGTATTTTGAGCGCTGGTCCTATCAAGCAATCGAAAGCGGACGTGGGGAGTTGCCCGCGGACATCAGGGGCCTGGTGTTTGCCAATGAATTTCTGGATGCTTTGCCCGTGCATCTTGCACGCAAGAAGGCGGGACGTTTTTACGAGGTCTCCGTCGGCGGGCATGAAGACGAATTCCGATATATTGATGGTTCGCAGGTTGAAGGGCCACTGGCCGAATACTTGGCCAGGCACGAGCATGAAGTGCCAGAGGGCGGTTTGGTTGAGGCTCATCTTGATGCGGTCCAGTGGCTGGAACGGCTGAGCGCCGCCGTGACACGGGGATTCGTGATGTTCATCGACTATGGATTTACGGAACGGGAGCGGATTCGGTTTCCTCAAGGAACTTTGATGAGCTATTGGCGTCATCAGGCGGATGAGGACGTGTTGCGTGACCCGGGTGAGCGCGACATCACTTCGCATGTGCCGTTCACGATGATCATGGATGAGGCAAATACACTTGGCTTCGTCGTGGAGCGGTTTGAGACGTTGGCTCAATTACTCTTGGATGCGGGCGACGGCGATCACTTCGCCGCTGCGTTGGAATCGCAAAATGAGCAAGAAGCGGCGCGAAGACGTGGACAGTTGAAGACACTGCTTTACGGGATGGGCGAGACGTTTCGAGTGTTGCTGCTCTCTCGCGGCGTCTAGTTCCAGTTCGATGCGATCCCCTGGTTATCATCGGGGGCTGGTCGAAACAGTATTCAGTTTTCGGTAGCCTTCTCCGCTTCGGCCTTATCCGCCAAGTCAACGAAAAAGTGGCCTAGAGCGCGCATTGTGGCCGAGTCGAGATCCAGCCAAATATCGAAAGCGCCGTTCAACTTTTCGGTTTCATGAACCACAAGCTTTGCCTGCGCCCGCGGCCCTGTAGGAAAAATAGCGAAGTGGCTATTCGTCTTGCCTGTTACGGAATCAAACACCAGAACCCGGCCACCATATACAGGGATCGCATCTCGCAGGTGTTGCGGGAAGATCATCGTGTTTGGCATTTTCTTGTTTCGTATCGGCGGGCCGGGCCTTTCATCAAGCTTTGCTAGAATCATGCTCACATTTTACGCCGCTTTGCCAGCTGTCTGGTTGAGAACCGATTGCACCTGCTCTTTGGCCGATTCAAAGGCCGGCTCTTCGATACCGTAAGTAATCAGTGAGGCGGCAATGAAGCTCTTACTGATTGTGAACCAGACCAGCGCATCGTTCCAGTCCTTGGAGATCACAGCTATTTCATGCGGCTCGCGTGCGGCCATGATCGACAATGGGCCCATTATCGGAAGCCCTTGATCGTGGAGATGCGTCCATGCCGTCTGCTGCGTACGGCTCTCCCCGGCAAAGGGTTCGTATAGACTTGCATGGAAGCTTTTCTTTCCCTTGTGCACTTCGATGGCGTGCTTCATCACGCGTAGGAATACCTGCCAACCGTGCTTAGTGCCGTCGAACTCTCCATCCCAAGCGGCATCGTTGGGATAACCGGATTGAACCACCCGAAGCACGGCCGTGCCTCCGTCCTTAGCCTGGATGTAGTAATCGACGGCTAATAACGCCAGCGATTCCAAAGCAGCGCTTGGAGCCCTCGGGGTCTCAGCTTCTGTTCGCAGATGTTCGTTTGGCTCCCATTTAGAAATGTTATGGGTGATTTCCATTCCGGCGCCCCAACTAATGAACATCTTGCCTCCTTCACCAGGTGTGACGGAAGCTTCCGGAGCGAACCAGCGGATGATTTCTTCGGCTTCGGTGATAGTTTTCCAGATCTCAGCCGGAGTGGCGCGGATCTCGATTGATGTTTCGTGAGAACGAGTAGGTTTTTCCATAAAAACTTAATCCAGTGTTACCGCGGCCTTCGGTTCAGCCCCAGGTTCAACTGGAGCAATATAGGGATAACTTCCGATTACAAAGCGAAACTTACGGGCATCGGCCGAAGTTGTATCGTGATACTGGGCGATAAGTTGAGAGAGTAAGTAAGTAAGTTCCTGCGTGAATGAGTTGCGGTCGGAAGGCGTACGAAAGCGTACTTCTGTCTCCAGCGTCATCGTCGATAAACGCATGCCTGCTTTATCGGCACGATAACTTAGCTCAACCAAATCCCGAATACCGCGTGACATAGTGGATAACAAATAGGCGGCTGAGGTTCGGTCCTGCGCGGAATCCGGATCAGGACTGCCGGCCCCTAACTTACCCAAAGCTTCGGGGCTTACTAAGTAATACTTAGCCGTGGCGACGACGAACCTCTCCACGCAATTGCCGCGGCGCCGGGTTTCTGATTCGCGGACAAAGCCAGCCCGCTCCAGTTCATGCAGATGATAGTTGATCTTCTGTCTGGGGAGTTTCAACACTCGCGAAAGTGAGGCGGCTGAGCCCGGTTGCTCCAGATTTTCGAGCAGTTTTAAACGAATCGGATCAAGCACGATTGCTGCTTGTCCGGGATTGCGAAGGACTTGAACGGAGTAGGTCACGAGGTCAATTGGACCACCGACAAGTTATTTTGTCAAGAATTCTTTTTCGGTGAATCCTACAATAGATCCAGAACAAATGAACACGAACGCAAGTTGGATAGCAGTGGCTTTGTTGGGAACCGTGGCATGTACACGGCCACAACCATTGCGCGAGCCACAGGAGCAAAAGCAGGCTCCGTTGCCCGAACCTAAAGCAGTGCCTGAGCCCAAATCCGCGACCGCGCCTCCGCCGATTCCGAAATCCATGGCGGAGGCACTCTTTACCTTGGGTCCAGGCGTGCGGAGGGGAGTTGAGGGATTGAGCTTTCGAATCCCGGACGGAGCCCCAGCAATTCGTCTACAACTGAAGCTTCGGAACAAGAGCGAATATACAAGCTACCGCCTTCTGCTGGAGACCGCGCAGGCCGATGCGGTTGCGGAATATGCGGCAACTACGAATCCGCTGAGCGTGTCCATTCCCTCGGCCACCTTAAAGCCTGGTGATTATGTTCTGTTGCTGCGCGGACGCGCCGCTGGCGGACGAGAAGAAGAAATGGATGACTACCACTTCACAGTATTACCTTAGGCCGGCAATAGTGTTCGCTGCGTCAACTGCTGATTACCTGCCCACATTCGGAGGTGTTTCCGGAGTGGTTGCGGCCGGAGCCACGGAGCAATTGATTCATTCAACCGGCGGCGCCCGCGGCGCCGGCTGATTTGCCGATAGCCTTCAGGTCCGCATCCACCATGATTCGCACCAGTTCCTGAAACTTCACTTTGGAATCCCAACCTAATTGTTTGCGGGCTTTTGACGGGTCCGCTAACAACTCATCCACTTCGGCCGGCCGGTTATAGCGGGCATCGAAGGAGACGTACTTTTGCCACTCAAGATTGACATGGCCGAAGGCTACTTCGACGAACTCCCGCACGGAATGAGTTTCGGCGGTTCCGATTACGAAATCATCGGGGGTATCCTGCTGGAGCATGCGCCACATGGCTTCCACATACTCTGGCGCGTAGCCCCAATCGCGCTTGGCGTCTAAGTTACCTAAGTACAACTTGTCTTCGAGCCCCGCTTTAATGTGGGCCACGGCGCGGGCGATTTTGCGAGTTACAAACGTTTCACCCCGGCGCGGCGATTCGTGATTGAACAAGATGCCGCTGGTGGCGAACATGCCGTAACTTTCGCGGTAATTGACGGTGATGGAATGGCCGAACAGTTTGGCGCAAGCATAAGGGCTGCGCGGATGGAACTGAGTCGTCTCCGTTTGAGGCGGAGTTGCGGAGCCGAACATTTCACTGGAAGATGCTTGATAAAACCGCGTCTTGATGCCGGTTTGCTTGATGCCTTCAAGCAGCCGCAGAGCACCCATCGCTGTTACGTCGCAAGTGTTTTCCGGAATGTCGAAGCTGACCCTGACATGGCTTTGCGCGGCCAGGTTGTAGACTTCGTCGGGGCGGATTTCGTAAAGCAGTTTCCACAAGCTGCTGGAATCGGAAAGATCACCGAAGTGGAGGAAGAAGTTGGCGCCAGCCTGATGGGCATCGGTGTAAATGCCATCGACGCGGCCGGTGTTGAAGCTACTGGACCGCCGCTTTATGCCGTGGACTTGATATCCCTTGCTAAGCAACAACTCGGCCAGATAGGATCCATCCTGACCAGTAACTCCGGTAATTAAAGCACGCTTCATATATCCCATCAGGATAACAAAGTGCGAACTCTTAACATGCGCAGAGCGTTGAAGGTGACGCATAAAGTGGCGCCCATATCGGCAAGAATGGCCAGCCATAGAGTCTTAATGCCAAAGGCCACCAGCACAAGAAAGATAAGCTTAGTCGCCAGCGCAATGGTCACGTTTTGCAAGATGATGCTGCGGGCGGCGCGTGCATGACGCAACAGAAACGGAAGGCGCTTGATGTCGCCGCTCATCAGCACGATGTCCGCCGCCTCAGCCGCCATATCGGTGCTTTGGTGGGCTACTGCTATGCCGACATTAGCGGACACCATAGCTTCGGCGTCGTTCACCCCGTCGCCCACCATCGCCACGCGCGCGCCTTGCGCCGCAAGCGCGCGAACGAAACTGGCTTTCTCGCCAGGCAGGATTTCGGCGTGCACTTCTTCCAGATTCAGAAACTTCGCCACCTGTTCGGCCACCGGCCGGCGGTCCCCGGTAAGCATCAACATACGGTTAATGCCAAGGCCCCGCAGTTCCTCAAGAATCGGCTTGGCTTCGGCGCGTGGGGCGTCTTCCATGACGACGGTCGCCAGCATCCGGGAGCCGGATCCGAGAAACACTTCCATGCCCGCGCCGGGATCCACGCTGACGCCTTTTTCCCGAGCCAGGCGCAAGCTGCCCAGCCAATAATTCCGGCCGTTGATGGAGGCTTCCACGCCGCGTCCGGCATCGGCATAGAATTCCGCGACTGGCTGGATGGCGGGAACAAGGCGCTTGGCATGCCGCAAGAGCGCTACCGCGATTGGGTGTTCGCTGTTCTGTTCCAAGGCTCCAATTGCTAGCATTGCTTCCTGGCCGGAGCAGCCATTGTGCAATGTAACCGACTGGACTTGGGGCAAACCGCCGGTTAGCACGCCAGTCTTATCGAAGGCGATGGTTTTAATTTGCGCAGCCTGTTCGAGAAACATTCCACCTTTGATAAGCACGCCTTGGCGGGCCGCCGAGGCTAACGCCGCGACGACAGTAACAGGCGTTGAAATCACCAGGGCGCAGGGACATGAGATGAGAAGGATCACCATGCCATCGTAAAAACTCTCGCTCCAATTCCGGGCGAAGAAGATAGGTGGAATGATGCACACAAGCAACGCCAGCATCATTACAACCGGGGTGTAGATACGGGCGAACCGTTCCACGAATTGTTCGGATTCAGCGCGCCGGACTTGCGATTCTTCCACCATTCGCAAGGTGCGGGCAAGAGTGGAATCCTGGTGAAGGCGGGTGACCTGAAGGTCAAGCACGCCGTCCATATTCATGGTGCCGGCAAATACCTGGCTGCCTGGCTCCTTCAGCACGGCAACGGATTCGCCGGTTAAGAAAGACTGGTTAACGCTGGAGATTCCTTGCAAAACGTCGCCATCGAAGGGAATCGTATCGCCGGGCCGGACGCGTGCCGTTTCGCCTAGCTTCACGTTTTCGACGGGCATTTTGTGTTCGTGATCCTTGTGCAGGATGACGGCTTCTTTTGGCGTATCACCCAGCAAGGAACTGATGGCTTGACGGGCGCGCTGCATACTATAGGCTTCCAGCAGATTAGCCAGCGCGAAGAGAAAGGCCACGGTTGCGCCTTCCATCCATTCGCCCAGAAAAGAGGCGCCGATAATGGAGATCAGCATGAGGGCGCTCATATCGGGGCGTAGTGCGGCGAGGGACGTGAATGCCTTTTTCAAGCTGGAAGCCGCGCCCAAGGCCATGGCCAGGAGAAAGCAAATAATGGCGGCTGGTGGCGTTGCGCCGTGATGTTCGTGGGCCAGCAGGCTGAGCGAAAAGCGCCCTTCGGTCCAAACAATCATGGCGATGCCGGCAAGCAGCGCGGCGCCGCTTGCGCCGGCGAAAATTTGGCGCAGATGCATTTGCCAGAAGCCGGCGCTGGGCGCGGGGGCGTCGTTCCAGATAACGGCTTTCATGCCGAGTTTCGATACGGCGGCGGAGATGGCTTCGGGGGCGATTCGCGTCTGGTCAAACTCCACGGTCATCTTGCCGTTGACGACATCAAAGGCTAAATCGTAAACGCCCGTAACCCCGCCTAAAGCGCGGCGCAATTGCGACACCTCCTCGGCGCAGTCCATGCCATGGATCCGGAAACTCTCTTTTTGATTTACTGTCACGTTACCTTTTGCCTTGCGCGGCGGGTGATATTCTTATTGTAGAGGGCATTGCTTTGAGGAATCATCATAAATTCCACGAACGGCACTCCCATTTGCACGGGGAGGGTTGCGGCCATACCGCCATTCGACACGGGGATCATACGGACTATCTGCATGATGGGCACCTCCATAGCCCTCATGGCGATCATTTCGATGAGCATGTGATCGAGGTTTCAGAGGCCAATCCCGGCGGATGCTGGCCCCATTCCTGCGACAGGCATGAGCATGGGCATGAGCACGGGGAAGGCTGTGGGCACGAGGCAGTGCCGCATGGCGATCACGTGGACTACCTGGTGGGCGGGCATTTGCATCATCCTCACAATGGGCATTGTGATGATCACGGGTCCATTCACGTTGTGTAGGCTTTCGCTCCAAGCTATTTGATGCGTGGGCGGGGGGGTGGTCGCAGAACCTAATACTCCAGTCTTAACCGTTCGCAAAGTTTGTGATGCGAGTGGAACAGTAGTGCAAGGTTTCTTCGTTCCGCCTGACTTAATTTGGCGGCGCTCAATCGAACATGTTCAATTAATTGCGTTGTTGCATCTACATCCGCGATCAATTCACGCCGTTCTCGCCTCCATTGAACAAGGTAAGGACGTCCGTTAAGACGCAGATGGGTCTTCGTGTATTCGCCAATGTTTGTCCGTGCCGCTACTGTTCCATCTTCTAACTCAGACAAATGTTCCACATAGACTTCAGAAGAGCAAGGATCCGCCCACCCGT
>JAYVXT010000239.1:0-7305 GCA_043785065.1 Bryobacterales bacterium
TCGATCTTGCCGTCGGAATCGCATGAGATATCGCCCAGCACCGCGTGCCGCGTTGGTTTTTCGTCAAGGCGATGAATGGGCATCACCGGGAACAACTGCTTGATGGCCCAACTATCGGGCATACTTTGGAACAACGAGAAATTACAAAAGTACGTATCGCTAAGCAAGCTTTCAAGACCTTCCAATTCTTCCGGAAAATAATCGAGGCCCTTGGCAACCTGAAGGATGCGGCGCGAAATATTCCAGTACAAATTTTCGGCCATGCTCCGTTGTTCCAGCGAAAGAAAGCCGAGGCTGAACATGTGCAGCGCCGAATCAAGCGACTGTTGCGCGTCGTGGTGGCTTTCGAGCAGATTTTTCGCCGTGAGCGATTTGTAGGTCTGCACCAAGTCGATCAACGGCTGCTCGAAATCTTCGCGGATCTCAATGGGCACTTCATGATCGCCGAAGCCGGTGACGCCCAGCACGTTGAACATTAAGCAGCTATGATAGGCGGTGACGGCGCGTCCGCTTTCACTGATGATTGTGGGATGAGGGACTTCGGCATCGTCGCAAACATTTTGAATGTGATAGACAACATCGTTGGCGTATTCGTCGAGGGTGTAATTGACGCTGGATTCGAAATCGGTTTGAGAACCATCGTAATCGATGCCCAGCCCGCCGCCAACATCGAGCGATTTCAGCCCCGCGCCGGCGCGCTTCAATTCAACGTAAATTCGCGCGGCTTCAATTACTGCCTGCTTTATTTGACGAATATTTGTGATTTGACTGCCCAAGTGGAAATGCAGCAACTCCAAGCAATCTTCCATGCCTTCGGCCTTCAGGCGATCAAGCGCCTTCAAAGCTTCGCTAACCGTGAGTCCGAATTTGGAACGGTAGCCGCCGGAGGATTTCCACCGCCCCGCGCCCCGCGCGGCCAACTTTACCCGGACTCCGATGGAAGGACGCACGCCCAACTTTTTCGCGTACTTGATGATCAGTTCCAGTTCGGTATATTTTTCGACAACAGGGGTGATGCGGCGGCCGATCTTGCAGCCCATCATCGCCAGTTCGATATATTCCTCGTCTTTGAATCCGTTGCAGACGATTGGCGTCTGATTGTCGGCCAACCCTAAAACAGCAAGCAGTTCAGGCTTGGAGCCGGCTTCGAGACCGAAGTTATAAGGCCGCCCGTATTCGAAAATTTCTTCCACAACCTGCCGCTGCTGATTTACCTTGATGGGGAACACGCAGCAGTATGCGCCTTTGTAACCGTTGTCCAAAATGGCGGATCGAAAGGAATCGTGCAACTCGCCCATGCGGTGCTTCAGAATTTCCCCGAAGCGGATGAGGATGGGCAAGTTGATGCCACGTAGAACCAATGTATCCACAAGCTGTTTCAAGTCTATTGAGCGGGCGGGGTCTTTACCGGGATGGCACCATAGGTGGCCATTGGCTCCAACGCTGAAATATCCTTTACCCCAAGCGTTTACGTCGTACATCTCCGAGGCGTCGGTTACGGTCCATTTTTCTGTTGGGTCCAGCTTGGGCGGTTCGGTCACTTTAGCGGTCGACAATTCCTAGTTCACCTCGGAGTGGTAATGGTTGAATCTTAAGTTTGATGCGAAACGGCCGCCGTCGCAACTACAAAATTGCGGAGCAACAGGATTGTCATGCTGGTGGGGCTTGGGGGACTCCGCTTTGCCTGAGTGTTCCTGGGGATTGGGGCATTTTCCTATACCTGGAAAGGCTGGCCAGGGGGCCAGCCGCAGACCGGGGGGTCTGCCCCACCTTTTTTTACTCTGAGCCTGAACTGTACTTCTGAGCCCTGAACTTTATTTAAAGCCTGAACTTTACTCTGAGCCTGCGAGTGGGAATTTGTTTTTTGGATATGTTGGAGACTATATTTTGTTTTCAAAGATCTGATTGTTTAGTTTGTCCGGTTCTGGCGGACTCGTCTTAGCTACCTTACTTTTGACGCGTAGCCGTGGCGCCTTGCTGGTTAGGGGATGGGTGGGTCGGGGGGAATGCCTTGGAGTATGTATTCGGGCAGGAGCATGATTGATATTGCGGCGATGCTTGCTTCCGGTTCGTCGAACAGGCATAGGAATTTTACTAGCTCGTCGAGTAATGCGCTGAAGGTTTGGGCTTGATCGAATGCGGTGGCGTGATTGATTTCGAGGTGGATGCTTCCGGCAATAACTGCGAAAACAGCGGCCGGCAATTTACGCTGCGCGATGGATTCAAACTCAAGACTCGCTTCCAATGAACGAAAAGCTACTCACACGCCGCAGGCTTCTTAGGGCCGCTGGAACGCTTGCCGCCGGATCGGCTTTGAAAGCCGAAGAACCTGCCGGGCGCATCACGCCCTAAGCGAGATTGTCAATACGCTTTGCTCCTTTGTAATTTCAACGCAAGTTTCAGCGGAAAGGAGCACGGGGCGGCGGAGGTTTGTTTGCAGGGCCTCGCGCCGCTTACCTGCATTGGGTTAGTTGGGCATCGGTTCCGACGGATAATTTTGCGAGAGCTTCGCGGCGGCCTTCTGAGAGTCTGATTCCTAGGGAGAACGCCAAGACGCGATTGTTGAGCGTCAACTTGTGGAACTGACTTTCGAGGCGCGGGAGAACAAGGAGGGGGTGTCAGTTCAAGCGCAATTCCATAATCTTTGCGGCCTCTAAGGGTCGAGGCCCGCGCACTCCGCACGCTGCTCGATCCTATAACGCTAGCAGCCACTCCCTCGTTACCAATCTACAGGACGAGAATCCAGATCGGCACTGCGGACGCGCCCAGTGTTAAAATCGACCGAGCAGGAAAAGTTAAATCGTTCGTGACGCCCTGGCCTGTGTACGTCGATGGTTCCGACTATCCAATCTTGCCGCCCTGGGTCATCTTCAACCCGGATTTGCAGAATATGCAATTCGGCCCTGCGGAAGCGTGAATTTGCTGTTCTAAGAATCGAGTCCTGGCACACTCTTACAGCCTCCTCAGTTGCAAATCCATGGGAGTTTCTGCGGTAATAATCGCTATCGCGCCATCCTGGCCGATACCTGGTGTCGTCATTTTCGCGCCGGTATGCCGGACTGTCACGACGGTAATCCGGGGCGGACTGCCCACCACCTCGGGGATCACTGGCATAGCCACCCCATTCCAAATCGAAAGTGTAACCCTCCTGCCCGTTGTCTTTATCTTCGATTCGCACCACCGCCACACCGCCATTGCGAGGATCGCGGGTCAATTCCTGACGCCCGCGGCCATCAACTCCGGCAAAATGAAAATTGAGCGGATTGAACGGCAAAGGGGAGGTACATTCGAATCGACGCCATTGAGGATGGGCTCCGGATAAATTGCGCATCGTAGCAGTGTTGCCGCGAACCTCAACATCAACGGCGCCATCGACCACAACTTCGATTGTGCATTTTCCTCGATCAGCGCCTCCGCCCCCTGTAATTACTGCCCGCCTCTGCTGTACTTGTTGCGCATTTACTCCAGCGGACAGCAAAGATAAGGCGCTGATAGCACATAACATCCGTTGATTCATAGAATCCTCCATTCAATAACTAGCACGTTGAGGTCCTAAGCCGGCAATCAAATGCTCGTTACCGCTTGGAGGAATTGTGCGGAAACTTTCTTGACGTCATATTTTTGCACTTCCAACTGCCCGTGAGCTTTCAAGCGAGACCGAAGAAGGCCGTCGTGGTGGAGTAAGATTAGTGCTTCGGCTAATTGCCCGGGATCGCCTGGTTCGACCAAAATTCCCTGCGTAACCACTTCGGGCACTGCCGCTGCCCTGGCTGCGATGATTGGCTTTCCCGCAGCCATGGCTTCAAGGAAAACAATTCCGAAGCCTTCCTGAATGCTGGGCAGGCAGAACACGTCGGCCCGGTTATATTCGCGGGCGAGTTCCATTTGGTTGACGTCGCCCACCCATGTCACTATTTTTTCTAATTTCAGATCCAACGCCAGACGATGCAGCCGCGCCGTTTCAGGACCGTTTCCGACGATTCGCACCTCCAACTCGGGGATGCGCCGGACCGCGATGGCGGCGGCTTTCAATAGCACATTCACGCGCTTTCGCGGGTAAAAGCGGCAGACACAAAGCACCGTGAACTTATCGTTGTGAATTGGAGCCGGATTGGCGGCAAACAGCTGTTTCCAAGCGGTAAGATCGATCAGTTCCGGAATCACTTTTGCGTTCCTCACGCCGTATAGTTCCGCAAGCCGTTGCGCGCAATATTCGCTAATAGTAATGACACAATCGGCACGCCGGGCGTTCTGCTTTTCCAACTGCGCCTGGAAGGCCATGCTGAGGCGAGTGTACCCGCGTTCAAAAGGGACTGCGTCCGCAAGCACACCCTTGATGGAGGCGATATAGGGAGATGGAGTCTTGCCCGAAACACGGTACCCGTCGAGGTCGAATCCGACGACGTAATCAGCCTTGAATGTTTCGGGGCGTAAGCTTTCGTTAAATAGGACCCGTCCTAAAGTGAAAGGGGCAAGATTAAATTGAGGGAGGGTCAAAACAACTTCGGCATTGAGGCTGCGTAATCCTGTTGTAAGCGTTTCGATACCAACAAAACAACCGCTGCCGCGCTGTACGTTTTGTGGGATGGCGGTTATGAATTGGAATTTCACGGGAAATGGGCTTTACAAAAAGATTGAGGAGGCCTTTTGAAAAGCCTCCCTATTTAGACTGAATATGTCGGAGCATCGGGACCGGTATGATAGGTGATTTAACACCCCCTTTGCACTCAGAGAAGGAAATCATTCAATTGTTCTTTTTATTTTTTTCCCTGGCTCATAGCATAGCTGGGCAGCTAATGCCATAATCCGTAAAGCAGGGGAGACGGCAAGAACCCCGCACCTGTCAAGATCCGTATGCATGCAAGCAGAAAACCCTTCGCCTTCCTGACGCCGTCCTCCTTCGGTTGGCAATTCACAGGTACAACAGCTTATACCTGTTAGGCTATCTTGCATCGCTGGGGATAGATTCTATTTACCGAAGCCCCGCACGTAGCATTGGCTTGTCGGTCTTAGCGAAGTCCGCGCTTGCTTCTCCCGCGGAAGCTACATCCTTGGCTCCAGTGGATGTAAGAATTTGTTTGGCGCGATCCACCCATTTGGAATCGTCGCAATGGATAGAGAGTAGGAGACCACCTTGCTTCACCCTGCCCTCATAGCGAATTGCTTCATACTCGGGGATACCGAGTCCGGTGAGAGTGCCAATCAATCCGCCAGTCATTGCACCGGCTCCTGCCCCGGCCAGAGCGGCCATAATAGGACCAGCGGCGATAAAGGGTCCTAAGCCGGGGATTGCCAGAGCTCCGATACCCGCCAACCAACCTAATGCGCCACCCAATAAGACGCCCGAAGCCGCGCCCGTCGCCGCCCCTTCCGGGGCCTTGGTGCTCTTCTCAAGACCCAAGTCCTTAGTGCCTTGATTGGCAGGCAGTAAAGCCGAGATATCAGTATTGCGGAATCCGGCGATTCTTAGTGCATCGACAGCCGTGGCAAGGTCATCGTATGTGCTATATATTCCAATTACAGATGTGTTAGCCATAATAAATTCTCCTTTTTGGTTCAGCTCAAAAGTCATTCGTATATTGCAATCAACATCCTGAGGCGTTGCTTATTTTCCTTCTAAACGAAGATCATTCTTCAAGGAAAAGACGCCAGGGACCCCATTTGCCAGAATGCCGGCTCTATTCTTGTCGGCTTCGGAAGCGGCTACTCCTTCCAGCCATGCGTTTCCGTTCTTGACGATGATGTGGATGGAAGGCACGGCCTGCAGCGCATAGCGGTCCAACCCCACGCTTCCGTAAATAGTGCGATACAGGGCAATACGCAACCGGTCGTCGTTAGGGGAATTCGGCAGCACTTCAATGTCGTTGACAACGCGGCTGACGCCTTCGATATCTTTAACAACATGTTCCGCATCGGACTTAAGAGTTGGCCTTGTAACTTGTCCGTATAGCGTTACGGACCCATCGGGTGCAACTTTATATGCCAAGTTGTCAAATACGCCGTAGTAGGGCAACATAACTAATTCATGCCGGACTTCCTTGTTCAGCCGCGCTATTCCTTTGTCGGCAAGGCGACCCTCAGCGGCAAACAGGCCGGTGCAAAGAGTAAATGAAGTTAAACTAATTCGTCCCAGAGCAGTCATAGATTAAGTCTCCTTTTTTTCGTGGTCTGGTGATCAGACTCACAAGTTATTTAGGCAAGCAAATGGCCAAAGCATATTGTTGGGAATTTTGGCAAAATGTGCTGCAAGTAAGTGCAACAACTGCACTTGAAGCAACCTTTACCGAGTAAAACTCTATAGGGGCTTGGCATTTTTTGGCATTTAGATTGCGGACGAATTATAGATTATTCCAGCAATTGAAGTGTGGAAATCAAACGGTTCAAGAATCGAGGATCTTTTATGGAACAGAACTATAAGCAGGAAGGACGTTTAGGACGCTTAGAGAGGGTTGCTTCGGTTGTTGTTGGGATAGCCGCCATGATAACAAGCGTGAAGACAGGCAAAATCAAAGGAATGTTAGGCGCTTTGTTGGCGGTGGAAATGATTCGACGAGGGGTCACTGGCCACTGTTTTTTTATTGAAACATTAGATAGTCTGGCTAATTTACGGGCTCAGGATAGAAAGCTCGATGAAACGCTGGAGCAATCTTTCCCAGCGAGCGATCCTTCGGCTACGTACTGAAAAGGTGGAGGCTCACGGGTAAGTCGATTGGTTACCGTGCGGCATTAAAAAGTCTCGTGAAGCGGACCGCGCAACTAGCGGTCTTCCGCATATGCCTAGCCGCGTCTGTGACATTCTAGCGAAAGAATATGTGGAGTGGATGCTTGGCGATTCGGAAGGTGAGGCTACATGTGAAAAAATTCGGTTTGTGGGCAGCAGCTAAGCAAAAAGGAATTAATTGTAGCCGAATTGGGATTAGGCTGGGAATGTCAAGCGGCGTGGTTCGAGGCGACGGCTTATCGAGCCCAAGAGCATCAGGGTGCCATTGTTTAAAGGTAAATCTGCGTTTCGGAGGCAACCCTATTTTCGCGAAGACCAGAGTCCCATCCGCAACTGATCTCAAATAAACTACAGGAGGCCTGGTTGTTGCGAGTCAATCGAGCCCATCTCGTAGCCGATCGGTTTTTACCCTTTAAGACGGCGACTGTGCATACGGACCAGAACCGGAATCAAGACGTCAACATAGTCGTAGACTCTTACTACAGTCTTGCCATAATGGACGCGGTGCAAGCGGCCAACGTATTGCTGTAGGGTTCCTGTCCAGGAAATAGGCATAGTCAGAAACAGCGTATCGAGACTTGCAT
>JAYVXT010000240.1:0-2170 GCA_043785065.1 Bryobacterales bacterium
TGGAATTCGGACCGCCCAAATTCGCCAGTACCGATTGGGGAGTTGAGTTTGCAAACTGAGCGGTAAAGATTCCATTCAGGTTTGCGGTCGCGCCCCCTAACTGGTGCACGGTGCCAACCACTCCGAAGGCCGCCGCCGTGTTGGTGCCTTGTTGATCCAGGTTGAACGCGGAAAGACCCAAAGGGTTGGCTGCTGTGATTAGCCCGTTATTTTGCGGTGTGCAATGCGTCAAACCCGCGCAATTGGACGACGGGGTGTTGGTTCCCAGCGGAATGAACGTCAATTCGACAGTAATATCGTTGTTTAAATTGAACGTCAGGAAGTTATTCAGAGAAAACACCATGTTCAACGGTTGAGAAAAGCTGTTAATATTCGCGATCAAACCGAACGTACCGTTGTATTGCACAAACGAGCCCGTTGAACTCGAAACTGCGAAATCGCCTTTCCCCGCGGGAGGCGATACGCAGACCGGATCGCCCGGCTGATTGCATAGCCAAGTAATTGAAGCTGCGCCTACCGTGGCAGTTCCGGCGATATTGAGCTGACTGCCATTAATTAATCCGGCCATGGCGGTGGTGGGTACCAACGCCGTTAGACCGCACAAAACGTTGAAAAAAAACTTGTTCATATAATCCTTCTGAATCTGCACTCCGAATTTAGTGTGAATGTGTAGAGCTGCTGTTCTAGCTATTTCCGCATGGGCTATGTCTCCATCTGGTGACCCCCTTTTCACCTTTCGTCGACGTGATCCATCGACTTACGACGTCTTAAGTTGGCCGCCAGCTACTGGCGCAATGGCCTTCCCACCACTGGTCCGCAAAGCGCTCGTAACCCGCTCCACGTCGTCGAAAATTCCGCATCGAATGGATACCAACACCCATCCGTTTCTAATGTCCGCTGCATACCGTCCAACATGAGGGCTCGGTAGTCCCAAGCCGCTCAGTGCTTCCTTGAGTCCCCACCTCCTGTGGTCTTCGTCGCCGAGCGAAAGCGTGCTCCAAATCGGGCCAGCGGCGACCATCTGAGTAGAGTCGGCCATGACGATAGACCCAAACCCCGCAAGCAGGCCCAACGTTCCACCCGCGCCCTTCACCGGCGGCTTCGAGATCAAAATCGAAATATCGTCGCTGAGGCATCCCGCCGAGATCAAACTGTCAACAGCTTGTTCAGCGTCAACTACATCTTCATAAAGTGCGAAAACGGAAGTGCTCACCACGGACCGCTCCCTCGCCTAAGATCATCTCCCCCTGGACAGGTTTCTCCCTACGAAGCTCTTACCCCTTGTGAGATAAACTCCGTCATGCAAATTAGGGGCCATTTTGGTGCTAACTAAGGTGGATGTGGTATCCCGCCTGGCCAATGGTAAGGTACTAACCTTTCAAAATCCAGTCGTGGGAGATTACCCTCAATATTTCAACGGTTTAGACCGGAGTGACGGTTCGGGCTAGACCCGCGCTGTTGGAAGCGCTGGCACATTTGGCGAATGGGCAGCGAATTGCAGTACCCACTCCAAGCATTCTTGACACTGACCGCCCAGCGTCGCTGCCATCATTAGGAACCGATAACAAGCCCGTGACGCGGGAACTGTGTCAAAAAAACATGGACGTGTAGAAAACTCCCGGGAAATCTGACGCTCGTCTAAGGCCAGAAGTGGAACACGAGTCCAGATGCCACCAAGTAGGCGGTCGAGAGACGGTGCCTGCGACCACCTTCCATAAAACAGCCAAACCACTGAAATAAAATAAAAAACGGCGCATGATTGGGGGGACCCTCATGCGCCGATACTGAATTGAGCCGACTGGCTCAATTGATGTCCGCCAGGCGTCCACAAATCTGGTCACCACGAACAGAACTCTTGAGACTTGACAACGTAAACAACACGGAAGGTGTTCGCGCATCGCAAATTTCGTCTCGCACAATGTATTTGCAAGTAGGTGGCCAAGGCAAACGAGCGGTAGGGTTTTCGTGGTGTTCGCCAGAATGCGGTCGCAAGTCTGGATCACACGGGGACCTTTGTAGGGCAATGGATCCGGAACCACAGTCGCTTCAGGCGAAATGTTGGGGTTTTGTGCGAGTTTATCAAAAGCTTGTGCGGCCGAAAAGCGATGTAAGATGACTTCCAGGCCGACCGGATTTGGTCATACGACGGGGCTTGTTACAGAGTGTCATT
>JAYVXT010000241.1:0-2166 GCA_043785065.1 Bryobacterales bacterium
TGAGTCGCGTGGGAGCGGAGGAAGCCATGGGCTTCCCATTCTACTCGAATCGTTGGATGGCCATTTTTCGTCTGGTCTTCTTTGTTTGACTGATGTACGCTCTGGTCTGGTGAGATAGGGATTGAGCCTACAGCTTCTCTCCTTTCGCTGCTTGTCCGCGAAGCACAAATATCGTTGCAAATGGGCAGCGTCCGCAAATTTTGAACGATCCAAAATCTTTGTACAAGCCATCTTCGGGGACTTCCGGACTTGTATCGATCCAAAGCCTAAGTTGGTTCAGATCCGCTAAGCTAATTGCGCGTTCGCACATTCGATCAACCAAATGCCGCCGGACGCCTTCAGAAAGTTTATGTTGGCTCCGGGAACGTTGCGGAATTGGGAGCAAGGCATTAGGCAGCCGGAGGGAGCAACACGGCTCCTGCTAGCAGTGATCGACAAGGCGCCGGAAGTTGTCAGCCGGGTAGCTGAAGACCTGGCTGGTGTGCCGTCTCTTTGAGATTCCAGCGACTGAGAGAGAATTTGTGTGAATGGAAGTTTCCACTGTGGCAAGTGCCAAGCGAACTTTCGCGGCCAGGAGGCTGTCCCTAATCGAGGACGAGTTGACGGCGGTGCCCATCCGGACTGTGTACGTTCAGTCCGGCCGCAAAGGGAGTTGCCTACACTTGAAGAACTGGAATTCGACGGCGCGGGGCACCGACCGCCGAAATCAATCAGCAATTGCCACCGTCATTCTACTTGGCAGAGATTAGGACATTTCTACTTGGCATTGACAGTGCCGGGTGAAGATGCCGCCACTCGCCAGATGGTATTGCCGACATCGTCGGCCACCAGCAGGGTGCCTTTCTTGTCAATGACGACCCCCACCGGGCGTCCCATTGCATCGCCATTGTCCTGGACGAAACCGGTTAAGACATCAACCGGCGGTCCGGACGGCACGCCTTTGGTAAAGGGAACGAAGATTACTTTGTAACCGCTGCGCGGCTTGCGGTTCCATGATCCGTGCTGTCCGACAAACATGCCATGGCTGAACGGAGCGGGTAGCTTTGTCCCGAGTGACGACGCAAGACCCAAGGACGCCGTGTGCGCCCCCAGCGCGTAGTCCGGCACAACCGCGGACGCAATCAAATCAGGCCGCTGCGACTTCACCCGGGGATCGGCGTTAGAACCGAAATAACTGTATGGCCATCCATAGAAGGCGCCATTTTTCACCGCCGTCATATAGTCCGGTACCAGATCGCCGCCGAGTTCGTCGCGCTCGTTCACTGCTACCCAAAGCACCCCATCCGGCAAAAACGCCATTCCCACCGGATTCCGCAGGCCCGAGGCGAAAATATGATGCTCGCGTGTCGCCGGATTAATCGACCATATTGCCGCGCGTCCCTCTTCCGCCGGTAAGCCATTTTCCGCAGCATTACTATTCGAACCGACACTGGCATAGAGCGTCAGGCCGTCGGGGCTCGCGACAATGTTTTTTGTCCAGTGATGGTTCAATGGTCCCGCGGGCAATTCGACAACCCGGGTGGACGCTGCGGTTATCTGCGTCTCGCCCTCCACGTAGGGATAACTGACCACCGCGTCAGTGTTGGCGACATAAAAGGTCTGACCTACCAGCACCATTCCAAATGGAGAGTTCAGGTTTGATAAGAACACCGAGCGTTTTTCGGCGATACCGTCACCGTCGGCATCGCGCAGCAGAGTGATGCGATTGGCGCTCGGGACGGCGCCACCTGCCTTTTTCTGATAGCGTTTAAAGAACCAGCCTTTGATTCCCTTCCCATCCTGAGGACGTGGGGGCGCGTTGGTTTCGGCCACCAGAACGTCGCCGTTGGGAAGGACATAAAGCCAGCGCGGATGGTCCAATCCACTGGCAAACGCCACCACGGTTGTTCCGGCCGCTGGCGTGGGATGCGCGCCGGGCTGCCAGCCTTTCGCTGTAACCACGTTCACGGTCGGCACGATTGACTGGCTGATTGGCGGAAGTTGAGGATGAAGCCCAAAGCCAGCCGAGATTGGAAGCTTCGCCTTGTGGCCACAACTGACCGTGATGAACATGACGGCAGCGACGGCGCCAAATGGAATAAAAAACTTAAAGCGAAAAATAATTCTATTTAGCATCGTGATCTGACTATAGCACTCGAGTCGAGCCCAGATCAGAATAGGGAAGGC
>JAYVXT010000242.1:0-2164 GCA_043785065.1 Bryobacterales bacterium
ACAGCGGCGGCGGATGCTCCGCACAAGATTGTGGATTTGAATCTGTTTGACGGAACTTCTTTACGCGTGGAGTTTGACCGGCCCGAGTTTGCGGGTTCAAGGAGCGAATCGATCCTGTGGACCGGAAGAATCCAAAACAGCATTCGTGGACAGGTAGTGATGGCCGTTACCGGGAAAATCCATTCCGCGACGATCAGCATGGATTCCGGTGAGAAATACCACATACGCCAAGCCAACTCCTTAGTGCACTGGGTGACGCAAGGAGATTCTAGCCGTCTTCCTCCCGATGGCCCGCCAAAGATTGTACCTCCGGGCGAACCCGCTGCGGCGGCAATGGCCTCGACTGTCGCCCCGACTGTCGCCGATGATGGTTCCACCATTGATGTGCTAGTAGTCTATACGCCCGCCGCACGGCTCAATGCCGGGGGCACAACTCAGATGGCGAATCAGATTGCCCTTGGTATTGCGGAGACGAATCAAGGTTACGCAAATAGCGGAGTGATCCAGCGCGTGCGCTTGGCCGGCTCGGCGGAAGTGAACTATAGCGAAAGCACGGATATGAGCGTGGATCTTGACCGGTTAACAAGCATCAACGATGGGTTTATGGACGAGGTGCACACGTTACGGGAAACTTTTCAAGCTGACGCGGTTAGTCTGTGGCGCACTCCAGGGAACTATTGCGGGATTGCCTGGTTAATGAACAACCTCACGGCCAGCTTCGCAACCAGGGCATTTAGTGTGGTCGGGACTAACTGCGCCACTGGGTATTACAGCTTCGGCCATGAAATGGGTCACAACATGGGAGCCGTTCACGATGTTGCCAACTCCGGCGGGGTGGCTGGGGCGTATAGCTATTCATACGGCTTCCAGCAAAAAACGCAAGCTCCTTTCTTCCGCACGGTAATGTCATACGCGTGTTCGGCTGGAGTAACCTGCGACCGCATTAACTATTGGTCGAATCCGGCCAACAGCTATCAGGGAATTACCACTGGAACCAGCACTTCGGACAACCGGCAGACGCTGAATAATACCCGCTCCATTTCGGCCAATTGGCGGCAATCCGGAACCAACAGCAGTTTATCGCCCATCTCGGCCACATTCACGAGCTTAAATGGAACTGGTTCGGTTTCAGTAACCGCCACCGGAGCGTGGACCGCCGCCAGCAACGACAGTTGGGTAACGATTACATTTGGCGCGGCTGGTTCGGGTAATGGCGTGGTCAATTATTCTGTTGCCCCCAACCCAACCTCAATTACCCGAACAGCAACTCTGACGATTGCGTCGCGAGCGTTCACCGTTATTCAATCGGGCTCCGCAGTCCCGTGCTTGGTGACGCCTTTATCCATCCCGCAAACCGCTGCTGGAACTCTTTCAACGTCCGATTGCGCCTCCACGCAGCGGACAGACCGTTATGCCCAGCGATTCACGTTCAATGCGGCGGCGGGCCAGCAGGTGGCCATAACTCAGGCCTCGAGCGCGTTCGATGCCTATATTTCGCTTTTTAGCCCGTCCGGAACCCTATTGGCTCAAGATGATGATTCCGGTGGCGGCACGAATGCTCGAATTCCAGCGAGCGGTTTTTACACGTTGCCGACGGCCGGCGCCTATACTATTGAAGCGACAAGTTCCAGCGGTATCAGTGTGGGAGCCTTCTCCATCACGCTTTCAGCGCCGTCAGGTTGCTCCTACTCGCTGTTTCAATCGGCGGCCTCTGTTTCCTATAGTCCCGGCACCGGTTCTTTGAACGTTACAACCGGCGCTGGGTGCGCCTGGACTGCATCCAGTTCCGTGAATTGGATTTCGATTACATCCGCGGCCGCGGTGACAGGTCCAGGCACGGTCACTTACAATGTTTCCGGAAACAGTTCATCCGCTAGCCGGTCCGGAACGATACTTGTTGCCGGATTGACGTATGCGGTTACGCAGCAAGGCCTACCCGCCGCTTGCGCCGCTGTTCCGGTTACGAGTGGCAACACGGTAAATGGGACAATCTCTTCTGCTTGTACCTCACTGAATCGCGGAGTAAACTATTTTGCCGCCCAGTATTCCTTTAGCGGAACCGTCGGGCAGCAGGTTGCAATCTCTCTCAACTCTTCCAGCTTTGATTCGTATCTTTATTTGGTGGGACCAGATGGCAGCGTGGCCGCGTTGGATGACGATGGCG
>JAYVXT010000243.1:0-7247 GCA_043785065.1 Bryobacterales bacterium
TTGCAAAGCGCCACAGCCATTCCGGCGAAGCTCCTCAATCTTGATAAAGAGCGAGGCGCCATCGAGCCCGGCAAATTGGCCGACCTTACGGTGTTCGACAAAAGCCCTTTTGATGATCCGCAGAACGTTGATACCGTGGCGCGAGTTTTCAAGGGCGGCGTGGAAGTGAATCGCGCGAAACTAGCCAAGGACATCGCTTCGGCGGAAATTACTCCAATGCCTTCGAAGGCGGCGCAGCGCAAGATCGACGACTTTGAACGCAACGACGGGCGCACGGCTATAGGCACGCTTCGCGTCAATACAACCGACCCGGGCCACGATCACGCCTTAATGATGTTCGAACGCACTCTTCGCGCCCCAGGCAATCATGCGATAACCGTGCTTTCAAAAATGACCGAATCGCAGAGGCCTTACATTCGGCTGGATCTTCCCTTGACGCCTGGGGCTATTGAGCCCGCCAACATTTCGCAATTTCGGGGCATCACGTTCGCGACTCGCGGCGAAGGCGAATATTTGTTGATCGTCACCACACGCACTGGACGATTCGAGGCTAGATTTACGGCATCGGCCAAATGGACAACCATCCGTATTCCATTCCTTCAACTTGCGGGCAAAACTCCCTGGACCGGCAAAGACGCCACTATGGCCAGCCTTGAAGTCCGCCGCCCCGAAGGCGAGGAAGCTTGGTTTGAATTGGACGACGTCACTTTCTATTAGGCCTAGGCCAAATGTTCCTTAATCAGCTTTTCGTTTAACTCAATTCCAAAGCCTGGCCGCGACGATACTTTGATCTTTCCGCCCTTAAACTCCTCTGGGGGTATAACCAAATCATGGCTCCATGGCACTTCGTTCCAGGCATGTTCCAAAATGTTGAAATTCGGAATATTGGCGCACACTTGAACGCTAGCCGCAGTCGCCACTGGGCCACTGGGGTTGTGCGGTGAAACGGCCGTCCCTCCTTCCAGCTTTGCCAACGCCGCAATGTTTTTCGCTTCCAGAATGCCGCCGCAGTGTTTTACATCGGGCATGATCACGGCCAGAGCTTGTTGCCTTAGCAACGGTGCAAACGCCTCCATACCGAAGAATACTTCACCACCTGAAAGCGGCTGTTTAATGCCTTTCTTGATCGCCGCCGTGTCATCCACTTGCACCGGATCAACCGGCTCTTCATACCAAAACAAGTTCACGGGCTCCAAACGGTGAGCCACTTCAATCGAAATCTCGCGGTCGAAGTGGCTGTGGCAATCGATCAGCACTTTCACATCGGGTCCGACTGCTTTGCGAATTGCTTCAACGCAAGCAATGCCGTTTTCAATATCCTTCCAAACATCCGCCCTTGGGTTCGACAATTTCCGAACCGAATCAAACGGTGCAGCCTTCATGGCGCGGAACCCATCGGCCACGACTAACTTCGCGTTGCGGGCGAATGCTTCGGGCGAACGGTCTCCATTTGTCGCGCGGTTGATGTTGCCATAAACCTCAAGTTCACCGCGCAGCTTGCCGCCAAGCAGATCATAAACCGGCGCATCGAAGGCTTTGCCCGCTATATCCCACATGGCTTGCTCAATCGCGCTGAATGCGGTGATGCCGGGCCGCTTGGCGTCTTGAGCCATTTTCCAGCCGCGAGCGCGGTACTGCTCCACATCAAATGGCGATTCCCCGCGCACCAACTCAAAGAATTTCGGCAGAAGCTTGTGCATTGCGGCGTTTGCCCCATCCGGCGCGCGCCCCACACCTATCACGCCATGCGAGGCCTCGCCGATTCCCTTAATTCCCTTGTCGGTTGAAAGCCGCAAGAACAACCAGTTGCCACGCTCGGTTACCTTCACCTCAAACAGTTCCATGCCGGTGATAGCCAGCCGCGGCCGCGGGGCTGCCGTGAGAATCGGGGAAACAAAGGCAGCTATGCCGCCAAGAAAAAAGTCGCGTCGTGCAAAGGACATTAGCCATACTTTATTACATGCCGACTGCCTCTGTCAGTGAACGCCGCGCCTGGTACATTTACGACTGGGCGAACTCGGCGTTTTCCACCACCGTGGTGACTTTGTTCCTTGGCCCTTACCTGACGGCCATCGCCAAGTCGGCGGCGGCGACCGACGGTTTTCTCCACATTTTCGGCATCCCGCTGGAACCTCGCGCCTATTGGAGTTTCCTGGTATCCCTTTCCGTGATCACCCAAGTTCTGGTGATGCCGCTGGTCGGATCGCTGGCCGATTATGGCCATCGCAAGAAGGAAATGCTTGGAGCGCTTACCTATACGGGGGCTCTGGCGACAATGGCGATGTTCTTCGTCCAAGGCAAGGATTACCTTCTGGGCGGCGCATTGTTTCTTGCTGCCAACTTGGCGTTCGGTTGTGCGGTGGTTGTCTACAATTCTTTCCTTCCTGAAATTGCCGAGCCAGCTGATCGCGATGCCGTCTCCTCGCGCGGATGGGCCATCGGGTACATTGGCGGCGGAGCCCTGCTCGCGTTGAACCTTGCGTTCTTCAGCAACGCCGTGAAACTGGGAGTGAGTGAAGGCTTTGCCGTACGTCTTAGCATCGCTTCCGCCGGCGTGTGGTGGGCGCTATTCACGTTTCCAGCCATGCGTCATCTTCAAAACCGCGGCACCCAGCGCAGTCTGCCACTCGATCAGAATATCCTTACGGTTGGATGGCGGCAGTTCCGCAATACGGTGGGAAAGCTTCGAGCATATCCCCAAACAATGCTCTTTCTAGCGGCCTACCTCTGTTACAACGATGCGATTCAGACGGTGATCTCGCTGGCCGGTCAATTCGGATCGGACGAACTAAAGATGCCGATGTCGCAACTTTCGCTTGCCATTTTAATGGTTCAATTCGTCGCCTTCTTTGGGGCCATGGGGTTCGGCAAAGTAGCCGCGGTATTGACGGCGAAGAAGGCGGTGATGATATCTCTTGGCATCTGGACGGCGACGCTGGTATACATGTACTTGGCCGTAACCACTCCGCGCGACTTCTTCATTTTGGCGGCTCTAGTTGGGGTTGTGATGGGCGGCAGTCAAGCGTTGAGCCGGGCGATTTTCGCGCAACTGGTTCCAACCGGCGCCGAGGCGGAATACTTCAGCATCTACGAAATCGCCGACAAGGGGACCAGTTGGATGGGGCCGCTTGTGGTTGGGTTCGCGTTGCAGTTGACGGGGCAATATAGGTTGGCGATCTTGTCACTAATCTTCTTCTTTGTGGTTGGCTCTATTCTGTTATCACGGGTGGATGTGGAACGCGGTTCGCGCGAGGCTCAACATGAGCAAAGACACTAAGGCCTCTGGCGCGCCATGCATTTCTTGGTTAACCAGCGTGTTGGTTATACTTGCCCATAAAAAGCTGCCCGCCAAGACAGACCTGCATTACAGACCCGCCCTTTCAGTTCCCCAACCGAAAGAGCGCCACAGGTATTCCAGATAACCAATCCACTAGTTTTTTTAGAGCTGCCCGAACCGATTCGAGAGGTGTCTCCCGTGAAGGGAGAACTATAACGAGAGCATTCTGGCCATAACTTTTATCTCTCTATTAAAACCTAGCAGCGGGTGCAAGGTATTCGACTGTTAGTAGTTGAAAAATGGCCCACAATCGCTTGTGAATCTTAGAATGTGAGTATCGAAACATCTTTAGCCCTATCGCGTCTGCTTAAGTTCAGTGACCATCTGATCGAACTTCTTCCGCTGATCGGCATTCAGCACACCCTGAATCCGATCCTTGCCGTGCGTCCGCACTTCATCCATCTGCGCCTGCAAGGATTGATAAAACATAGTAAAGTCATCCAACGCCTGCTCAATGGATTCGGCCTGCACCGGAGTCAATTGCAACTCCTTCCGCATGCGATCCATGGTCATTTTTTTCCAATTGGCGTTGAGTTTGGTGGCCGTTGGCGCTTGCGAGTTCTGCATGCGGGAAAGGGCCACCCCCGTCAATCCGCCGCAGGCAAATATCAGAATAAGCACCAGCAGGATTTTGGGAGTTCGCAGGGGAGTGTTGGAACTGGGAAACATTGGACTAATCCGCCTGCGCGTAGCTCACCATGTCAACCAGTACAACATTGCGGTCGTTTTCAACGTCCTGGCCAACTTGCGTGGGCGCGTTGGGCGGAGGAGAAACCAGTAACCGTTCCGGCGCAAAAGAAAGTTGAGACTGTTCGATTGGCGTGAGCATCAAATAGCCACTTATGAGCATCACCAATGCAACTGTGGCGAGTACAAGGCGGCGGCCAAAAATCGGATCCAACAACAGATCCCAGAAAGATGGCCTTGCCTGTGATTCAATGCGAGCAGCCACACGATGATAGAACCCTAATGCTGGACCCATCGCTTCCCCCACTTTAAGCTCGTCGAACAAAGAGGAGTGCTCAACCATCAAAGCGAGTTCCGTCCGGCAACTATCGCAGGATCGTACATGAGACTCAAGCTTAGGGGCATTACGGCCCTCAAGATAAGCCTCCAGATTTTGAATAACTGGATCGTGCATATCTATCTTCCCTATAACCAACTAGAAACCACTAGAGATCCTGTTCGCCGCAGATCGTTTTGTCCGCAATTATTTTCCGTCGAATCAAAGATCCTTTACACTAACCGTATCAGGCTCCAAAAGCAATTTGACCGGGTACTTTGGTCAGTCTTTGAGCGGCTTTCAATAACTTCTGCCGAGCCCTAAATAACTTCACTTTTATTGTATTCTCATTCATGCCCGTCATTTGAGCCAGTTCTTCCACCGAATGACCTTCTACTTCCTTAAGTAGAATTAACGAACGGTCTTCTTGAGAAACCTTCGACAGCAACTTCGCCACCAGATCCCGCTTAGCTAATGAATCGTCAGCGCTAGGCGTTCTGTCTACGGCAATTTCAGAACTTTCCATTTTCCGTGTGTCATCTTCGGAAAAATCGCTTTCGTAAACAAGTTTGCGAACCTTCTTCTTGCGAAGGTAGTCGTAACATTCGTTGACGGTGATCTTGTAAATCCAGGTCAAAAGAGAGCTGCGGAAATCGAAGCTATTTATCGAGAAATAGATTTTGGCGAATACCTGTTGGGAAATATCTTCCGCATCGTTGCGGTTGCGCAAAATGCCGTAAATGATTGAAAACACTTTCGATTGGAAGCGATCCACCACATCTTTGAACGCGGTTTCGTCACCCGCCTGAACACGGCGGATAAGAGCTGCTTCTTCTGTCTTGTGATAATCCACTTTTGCTTTGGTTCGACCAGTGACAGCAACCTGAATTTCAAGAACACCAGCTAATCCGCTCATGCCCTGTCGGACGCGTACCAAACGGACTAGGTTTCAATTATAGCGAGCCGTACCAGTTCGTTGGTGGGGCGGACCCTAAGGGGCGGACCCCCCTGACCCGACTGTCCGGTTACCGGAAACAGTCTCTTGCTAAAGGGAAGACATAGTATATCGAAACTGTAAGAATGAAAGTATGAAACACAACGCCGAAGAGTTCCGCCAAGTGGGGCGCGCAGTTGTGGAGTGGATGGCCGATTATTTCGCCGACCCGGGACGATTTCGAATCACTCCGGACATGAAGCCAGGAGATTTAATCGACAAGCTTCCCGCCCACGGGCCATTGCACGGGGAGCCAATGGAAAGCACCGTGAAAGATTTCTACGAAATTGTGCTGCCCGCCGTGGTGCATTGGAATCATCCCAGGTTCTTAAACTATTTTGGGTGCACTGCTTCCACGCCGGCCGTGTTGGCGGAAATGCTGGTCAGCGTGATCAACACTAACGGATTTAATTGGACCGCCTCGCCGGCCGTGGCCGAGTTGGAGCATGTGGCGCTTGCATGGTTAAGACAATGGATGGGATTACAGGAGGAGTTTTTCGGGATCATCTACGACACGGCCTCCACCAGTACCTTGCATGCCTTGGCCGCTGCGAGAGAGAGGACCGACCATGATTCCCGGCAAAAAGGAACCAGGCCCGGGTTGCGAGTATACTGTTCCGATCAGGCGCATTCGTCGGTGGATAAGGCCGTCATCACCCTTGGCATGGGTCTAGACAATTTGGTGAAGATCGAATCGGACGAAGCCTTCGCGATGAGGGCGGATCGACTGCGGCAAGCCATTGAAGCCGACCTTGCTGCAGGGTTCACGCCGTGTGCGGTAGTGGCAACGGTAGGAACCACGTCCACCACATCGGTGGATCCCGTATTGGCAGTTGCCAAGATCTCTAAGAAGTACAACCTATGGCTGCACGTGGACGCAGCCTATGCCGGGGTTTGCGCCATGCTGCCTGAATATGCCCCGATGTTCGAAGGTGTCGAGATGGCTGATTCCCTGGTGATGAATCCACATAAGTGGATGTTTGTGCCCGTGGATACCAGCGTTTTGTATACACGGCATCCTGAAATTTTGCGGCGCGCCTTTACCTTCAATCCGGCCTATTTAAGTTCGTCGCAAGATCCAAGGGCGATAAATTTGATGGACTACGGATTTCAGCTCGGACGGCGATTCCGGGCCGTGAAGTTGTGGTTCGTCATGCGGTACTTCGGACTGGAAGGACTGCGCAAGGTACTGCGAGAGCAGATGAACTTGGCTAAGGATTTTGCGGCGAAGGTGGCGTCGGACGAAAGGTTTGAGTTGACCGCTCCAGCCCCGTTTTCCACCGTGTGCTTCCGGTTAAAGGGGAGCGACGAGGCGAACCGCCTATTGTTCGCAAAGGTGAATGCCAGTGGGGAGGCGTTCATCTCGCAGACGGTTTTGCGAGGGCGCTTTTCTTTGCGCGTGGCGGTGGGAAACCTCGCCACCGAGGAAGCTGACATGGATGCCGTATGGGCGTTGATTCAGCGGGAAGCTAAAGATTGAAACTTTTCAACACCTGATCCCAAGGCTTACGATAAGGCCGGACCAGCATCTTCGATGCCTCCGCGTCGCCGATGATTTCTTCCTTAACGGGGTCCCAACGCAGCTTGCGGCCCAGGCGCAACGACAGGTTCGCCAAGTGGCAACTGACTGCGACGCGATGGCCGTCTTCCACATCGGAAATCGGCCTTTGCCGCGTTTTAATGCAATCGAGGAAATTGCGGACGTGAAGGTCGAACTGTTCGGCGCCCGAGCCTTTTTCTTTTACAGCTTCCGTCCACGGCGTTGGCTTGAAATCGGATTTCTTTGGGCCGCCGCCGGGGTGGCCTTGGAATTGTGGGATGAGGCTTTCAGGGTCCACTTTCATGTCGGGAGTAATCTCGAAGCCCGACCGGTCAATGCCAAGGCTTCCTTTGGTTCCGTAGAATTCAAGGCC
>JAYVXT010000244.1:0-7246 GCA_043785065.1 Bryobacterales bacterium
AAAAAGGACGGCCGGCGCGAAAAATTCGAGCGCCAAAAGATTCTTAACGGCTTGATTAAAGCGGCCGAAAAGAGACCCATCCCCATGACGCGCCTTGCATCCATCGTCGACAAAGTTGAAGCTAAACTGTCAGATAGCTCCGAGCGCGAGCTATCTACTACGGAAGTAGGTGAAATGTTAATGGAGGAATTGCGCGGATTGGACAAGATTGCCTACGTCAGGTTTGCATCTGTTTATAGAAATTTTGAAGATGAGGAAGCATTCCTTAGCGAGCTAAAAGAGTTAATTCGAGCAAAACGGCCTGAGAAATAGTGGCCCGGAATTATACTAATAGATGGAGCAGCGAATTCAAGCTGATGATTTTAAGTCGCTTACCGGCGAGCGCCCCCGCTTGATGAGCTTATTTAATAGGTTCCGTAACCAAATCCTAAAATTAGCATCCAATAAGTGGGAGGCCCCGCCGAGTTAGAATCACAAAGAAAAGGGGTTCACCTTTGAAATCAGCTATTAACAAAAGCTTTAGTCGGTGTTATACTTTGCAAGGTACTAGGGCGCGTTTGCATCCGAAACTCGCAGATTATTGTTGTGTCTGGAACCCCCTAGAAGCAAGCTCCACGTAATCATAGAGTTGCAGCGGGATTAAATATATCGATGGATCATTTTGAAGACAATTTTTTAACTGAAGCGGCAGAGCCCCTAGGACTTCCGTTTGACGAGGATGCGAATTTCTTCCATCCCGAGGAAGTACATGAGGATGAGTTCCAGGCTTCACAGCAAGTCGAAGAGTCTATCTACACGGACGATCCGGTCCGCGTCTACCTGCGCGAAATGGGTTCGGTGCCCTTGCTTACGCGCGAAGGCGAAGTGGAGTTGGCGCGCCGCATGGAACGCGGCAAATTCCGCATGCAGAAGGCCATCAGCCGTTCCGCGTTGATTCAAAACATGGTGGTTGCCTTCTCTGAAGCGATCCGCAAGGGCGAGGAAGAGTTAGACAACTTCGTGGATCTTGGTGAAACCGAAGAGGGCAGTTCGGCCGACCTAAAGCATCGCAAGGAAGTCACCCAACAGTTTGTGGATATCAGTGGCGTCCACAAGAAACAAGCGCAGCTGTACGATAAGATGCAGCAGGCTATTGCCCTGAAAGGTCCCGCTGCCAAGACTCCGGTAGCGAAAAAGTCCCGGCGCCGGTCTGTCGCCAAATATTCCCGTTCGGTAGTGGAAGTCAGCCGCGCCATTCGCGCCATGCCCTTTCTTAACTCCCGGTGGAAGCAATTTGCCAAGGAATTGGATCGCGCGGTAGACGAGATTAACCATCTCGACCAGGAAGCCCACAGGCTTGAAGAACGGGCCGGCTCCCAAAACGCCGCCCGCATCCGTGACCTGCGAAAGGAAGTGAAGCGCCGCGAACAGCTATGCGGAGCCTCACTAAACGATCTTCGTCACACCGTGACAATTATTCGGCACGGAGAAAGCGAAGCCGAACGCGCCAAGAAAGATTTAGTGGAGGCCAATCTCCGCCTGGTGGTCTCGGTCGCCAAGAAATACGTCAACCGTGGTTTGCATCTTCTCGATCTCATCCAGGAAGGCAACATTGGATTGATGCGGGCCGCCGATAAGTTTGAATACCGCCGCGGCTACAAATTTTCGACTTATGCCACGTGGTGGATCCGGCAGGCAATCACCCGCGCCATTGCCGATCAATCGCGCACCATTCGTATTCCCGTTCATATGAACGAGAGCATGAACAAGTTCCTGCGGGCCACGCGAGAACTGGAAAAGGAACTGGGCCGCGCTCCTACAAATGAAGAAATCAGCCGCCGCATGGACATCCCCGTGGAGAAGGTCCAGAAGCTGAAGACTATTTCGCGCGATCCGGTTTCTCTCGAAACCCCGGTGGGCCGAGACGGCGAATCCGCCCTGGGCGACTTGATTGAAGATCGCTGGGTCGGTTCGCCCGTGGATGCCGTGATCGAATCGAATGTTCGCGACGAAACGGCCAACATTCTAAAGACGCTTTCTCCGAAAGAAGAAAAGGTGATCCGCCTCCGCTTCGGAATCGGCTGTGAGCGCGAACATACCTTGGAAGAAATCGGCCAGGAATTCGACGTAACCCGCGAACGAATCCGGCAGATAGAAGCTAAGGCGCTAAGGCAATTGCGCTCTCCGGAACGCGCCCGCCATCTTCGCGCACTTTTGGCCGCTCGATAAAATCTCTCGTAGTACCTCCGAATTGGCCAGCCTCTCAAAGGCTGGCATTTTTTTCTTTTAATTTACTGGAAAACCGTTTCGCAGCCTATCCAGCAAGGCCGCTACTGCAAGCCGGTATTCGGAATATTTGCAAGAGGCTCCTTTGATAGAATCAAGGTCCATGCCCCTTATCCCCGGTGACAAGCTTGGCCCTTATGAAATCCTTTCGCCGTTGGGCGCGGGTGGCATGGGCGAAGTGTACAAGGCTCGCGACACGAGGCTGGACCGTACCGTTGCGGTGAAGGTGCTGCCCGAGCACATTGCTGCGCGTGAAGATTTGCGGGTGCGGTTTGAGCGCGAGGCGCGGGCGGTGGGGTCGCTGAATCATCCGAACATTTGCACGCTGTTTGACGTCGGCCCCAATTACATGGTGATGGAGTTGATGGAGGGCGAAACGCTGGCGGCTCGCATCGAGAAGGGGCCGATCCCGCTAGAACAAGCGCTGTCGTATGCCGCGCAGATTGCTGACGCTCTGGATCGTGCGCATCGTGCCGGGGTGACACATCGCGATGTGAAACCGGCCAACATCATGCTGACCCGCGACGGAGTAAAGGTGCTGGACTTCGGCCTGGCGAAATCGAATGTGTCGATTGGCCCGAACGACGCGACGCTGGTGCAGGGGCTGACCGGCGAGGGGACGGTGATGGGCACACCGCAGTACATGGCGCCGGAGCTGTTCGAAGGCCGCGAGGCCGATGCACGGGCCGACATTTGGGCCTTTGGTGCGGTGCTGTACGAGATGGTCACGGGGCAGAAGGCGTTTCAGGGTAAGAGCTACTCGACGCTGGTAGCGGCGATCCTGGCGGCGGATCCACCGCCGATGGCGGTGAAGCCGTTCACGCCGTCGTGGCTGGAGCGGTTGGTGCGGCCCCGATGGCCGGTGGGTAGCCTATTCATCGGATGAGTCCGGTAGGAGTGAAGTCTACATACAGGGGTTCCCGGAACGTCGCGGCAAGTGGCGAGTATCGGCTGACGGTGGAATCCTCCCTCAATGGCGAGCCGATGGAAAAGAGCTGTACTGGATTGGGAATGACCAACGAACTTTGATGGCGGCCCCAATCGAACTAAAGGCTGCAGGAGTCAAAGCAGGACGGACGGAACTGCTGTTCCGCGCTCCGAATTTTGCCGTACCCTCCCGCGACGTCAAGCGATTTTTGGTAATGAATCCGGAAGGCGGCGAGCAGCCCAACCTGCCCATGGTGGTAGTGCAGCATTGGGCCGCAGGGCTGCCGAAGTAGGCTCACCCGACTGCGGACAAGAAATCTTCCACCGTCAATCCAGCCCTCGCAATGAGGCCACGTAGCGTGCCCCTGGCCACCGTGGCGTGCTCGGGTACCGACAAAGTGGCGACTGAACCAGATTTGGTCAACACAATATGGCTCCCGCGCTGCCGCGCCACTTGCCAACTAAGACGCTCAAACGCCCGAACGACTTCGCGCGGACGGAGCAGCGGAACGGCCGCCATTACACCGCGACTTCAACTTCGCGAGTCGAAACGGTGAGCGGCAAACCCTGCTGCGCCCGAACGGCGAGACATTCGCGAATCGCATCCTCAATGTTCGCTTCCGCCTCCGCTTCCGTTGCTCCTTGGCTCAGACAACCGGGGATGGAGGGGCATTCGGCAATATACACGCCATCCTCGTCCTGCTGGATCGTGACGGTGAACTTCATCTTCCAATGATACTTGGTGTGATCGAGTTGCGGTAAGCTGATTCGAGCGCATGCCACTTACCCCCGGCGACAAACTCGGTCCGTACGAAATCCTTTCGCCGCTTGGCGCGGGTGGCATGGGCGAGGTGTATAAGGCGCGGGACACGCGGCTGGATCGTTCCGTTGCAGTGAAGGTGCTGCCGGAGCATATCGCCAAGCGGGAAGATTTGCGTGGCCGGTTTGAGCGTGAGGCGCGGGCGGTGGCGTCGCTGAATCATCCGAACATTTGCACTCTCTTCGACATCGGTAATCAAGACGGCGTCATTTATATGGTGATGGAGTTGATGGAGGGCGAGACACTTGCCGCGCGCATAGAAAAAGGCCCGATTCCGCTGGAGCAGGCGCTTTCCTACGCGGCGCAGATTGCTGATGCTCTCGACCGCGCCCATCGTGCCGGAGTCACGCATCGCGATGTGAAACCGGCGAACATCATGCTGACGCGCGACGGGGTTAAGGTGCTGGATTTCGGGCTGGCCAAATCGACTGCGGCGATTGGGCCGAACGATGCTACAGTAGTCGCTTCACTCACAACGGAAGGCTCGATCATCGGCACGCCGCAGTACATGGCTCCGGAGCAGTTCGAGGGTCGCGAAGCTGACGCACGCGCCGACATATGGGCCTTCGGGGCCGTGCTCTATGAAATGGTCACCGGGCAAAAGGCATTTCAAGGCAAGAGCTATGGAAGCCTGGTCGGCTCCATTCTTTCCGCAGAGCCAGCGCCGATGGCGGGAGCTCCGTTCACCCCCGCATGGCTCGAACGCCTCGTGCGACGCTGCCTCGCCAAGAGCCCGGAAGACCGCTATCAATCCATGCGTGATGTCGTGCTCGACCTGCGCACGCCGCCGCACGAAACCCCCACGACCACAGCAAAACCGAACCGCTGGCCCTGGGTACTGGTAGCAGCCACAACCGTGCTCGCCACCGCAGTAGCAATCTTCCCGCTCCGCAAAAATGCCGAATCGCCCTTGCCTGCGAAGTTCGATGTGAACCCGCCCCCAGAAAGCCGCTTCACTCCAGTGAGCGACATCGGCGGTTCGGCAATCTCGCCCGACGGCAGAACCTTGGCTTACGTGGCGGCCGATGCCAAGGGAACAACGCTGATCTACATCCGGCCTTTGGACTCCTTGCAAGCCCGCGCTCTTCCCGGAACCGAAAATGCTGGCCGCCCCTTCTGGTCGCCGGATAGCAAATCTCTAGCCTTTGTCGCCAGCGGCAAGCTCAAGCGAATGGATGTGGCCGGTGGCGTTCCCATCACGTTATGCGATGCGTCGCTCGCGCGAGGCGGAGCCTGGAACGAAGATGGCGTGATTCTGTTTGCCGACTGGGGTGCGGGACTACTGCGGATCGCTGCTTCCGGCGGTGGAGCCCCTGTACCGGTAACCAAGGTCAATCAAGCTGCCGGTGAACTGTTTCATTACTACCCGCAGTTTCTGCCAGGGGGCAAAGAATTTCTCTATCTGGTGCGTCATGGCGATTCCGTGAAGCAAGGCATCTATTGGGGTTCGTTGGACGGAAAGCCTCCGGTGAAGATCCTGCAATCGGAGTACAACGGCCTCTACGATGCCACCTCAGGGCGTCTGGTCTACATCCAAGGAGACGCGGTGCTGACGGCGCGCAAATTGGAGTTGAACCCGCCCAGGCTCAGTGGTAATCCGTTGATTGTGGCGCAAGGCGTAGGCGGTTCCAACGCGAATGGCTATGCGGAATTCTCTATCTCCAGCAACGGGACACTGTTTTATGGCCAAGGGATGCAGCAGCGAAAGCGCCGCTTCGAATGGTGGGATCGAACTGGGAAACGGATAGAATCAGTCGGCCAAGCTGTGGAAGTACCTTTTGCCGACTACTGGTTGTCCCCAGACGGCAGTCGTGTTGCGTTCACGGCAGGCCGAAGTTCCGCTGATATCTGGGTAATGCCCTTAGAAAGCGGCATTGGCACACGCCTTACCTTTACTGGCGGCCGAAGTGCACGGTGGTCTCCGGATGGCAAGCACGTATACTACGACAATGCCGGAAGTATCTACAAAAGAGCGGTCGATGGTTCCGGTGCGGAAGAGTCGCTTGCGAAAGGGGATATTGTATCCAGCGTTTCTCCGGATGGGCTGCATCTGCTGTATGGGCGTTGGGACATTTTCCTACTCCCGCTGGAGGGAGAGAAAAAGGCGGCGCCGTTTCTGCAGACGAAGTTTAATGAAGGTGGCGCCGTCTTTTCCCCCGATGGCCGGTGGGTAGCCTACCACTCGGATGAGTCAGGCAGGTTTGAAGTCTACTTACAGGGGTTCCCGGAGCGTCGCGGCAAGTGGCAAGTATCGGCGGAAGGTGTCGCCTTCCCACACTGGCGGGCCGATGGAAAGGAGTTGTACTGGTTTGGGACGGACCTAAGAACTGTGATGGCAGCCCCCGTGGAACTTCAGGTTGGGGGAGTCAAAGTAGGACGGCCAGAACTGTTGTTCCGTGCTCCTAGCAATGGCGCACTCTCCCGCGACGGAAAGCGCTTTCTGGTGCAGGCCCCGGAAGGCGGCGAGCAGCCCAGCCTGCCCATGGTGGTGGTGCAGCACTGGGCCGCGGAGCTGGGGAAGTAGCGCCGCGCGCACCCGGTTAACTGGCTCGCGGCAGAACTTCCAATTCAATTCGTTCGGCAGCGGCATCCTTGGCCGAATCCAACTCAAAGTCCTGTTGAAGGCCCAACCAGAGTTCGGGAGAAGAGCCGAAATAGCGGGCCAACCGCAAAGCCATGAGTGCACTAATGCCACGCTTTTCATTGACGATACCGGATACGTGGCTTGGCGGTACGCGAAGCGCGCGGGCCAATCCATTGATGGATAACTCTAGCGGGACAAGAAATTCCTCACGAAGAATTTCGCCCGGATGTACCGGAGGTAATTTGATTTTGCGCGCCATAGTTCTCCTTTCAATGATAGTCGGTCAATTCCACGTCGAATGCATCGCCAAGCTCCCAGCGGAAGCAGATCCGGTATTGGTCATTCACCCGGATGCTATGTTGGCCACGCCGGGCGCCCTTCAACGGCTCCAGCCGGTTGCCAGGAGGGATGCGTAAGTCCTCCAATGTTCGTGATCGATGCAGAAGACGCAGCTTGCGCAACGCCAGCCTGGCAATTGAACCCCATGTTTTTGAGACATAGCGGTGGATGCGGATTCCGGAGTCCCGCGATCATTGTTCCGAGGTCAGCGCGATTGCGCGTTCCGAAATGTCTCGATCACGCATTCCGAGGTTCCGCGATAACCGTAAGGTATTGAAACGAAATAATGTTGAGGGCCCATAATCTTCCAA
>JAYVXT010000245.1:0-2159 GCA_043785065.1 Bryobacterales bacterium
TAATTCACCGTGGAAGTCAGCCGGTGCCAGCCGTTAATCCGCCAGCTCGTTTGCAACGCGTTGTACGTCGAGTTCGCCGAGCCTTCTTCGTAGTTATAGTAGGTTCCCCCGCCGGCGAATGGTCCCGGCACGCAGCAGCCGTTCAGGTGATAGTTGTACGCCTGAATCGCGGCCAATGAGGGCTGATTCAAATCGCGAAACCGGAACAATTTGTGCCCGTTCGAGCCTACATATCCAACCTGCAGCACCATTTTGCCGCTCAACTGCTGTTGAATATTCAGGTTGTAATTTTCCATATACGGCGTGCGTAAATGTTGGTCCACGCCAAACCGGTCGCTCTGCAAGGACGCTGTCCCATAGACCGGCGTTGCCGGGTCAAACGCGGTACCATTCGCGCCCGCCGACGAAATTGGATTGGGCCCAAAACCCGAATACGCTGGTCCGGGATCAAAACCGCTATTGAAAGGCAAGTGCCCCATGAAAAGATCCTGCGAGAACGCGTCATAAAAAATTCCATAACCCGCGCGCACCACTGTTTTTTGTTTCCCAGTCACATCCCACGCTACGCTGACTCGCGGCGCAAAATTATTATAGTCCGGCTGATACAGCTTTCCTTTGCCCACGAGGAAGTCCGCTCCCGTCAACGGATTGAAGTTTGTAAAGTTGCCGTTTTTCTCTCCAATCACTCCGTAGTAGTCGTACCGTAGCCCTAAATTAAGGGTGACATTTCTCCGCCAGCGGTAGCTGTCCTGAAAGTACCCGGAATGCGAATTCTCAAACGTACTCCGGTTGGTGTTGCCTTGCCGCTGCGAGCCTCCTGTCGGCGTTCCGGCCAGAAATGCCTGCAAGCTTGAAAAGTTCAGCGTGCCGCGAAATCCACGATTGAAAATTTGCGAAACCGATGTTCGCCGGAATTCATAGCCAAACTTCATATCGTGCTTCCCGCGCTTCCAGGAAATGTTGTCAATAAAGTGCCAATTCGTATCCACCCGCTGCCGTGGGTCACCGTTGTCGGACCCTAGCGGGGCTAGGCCGGATACGCTAAATTTCGGCAAGCCGAAATTATACTTCCCGGCGCCGGTGTTCAGACCAATGCTGCTCGGATCGAAACTGCGGTCCTGCGGGAAAAATCCTTCAGCGAAACGGTTCCACCCCAAGCGGGCTTCATTCACCACCGATGGCGAAATCGTCTTGACGTACGACAACGAAACCAATTGCACGCGCGTTGGCGTCGATGTGTTGTAATTCGGCAGCAATCCTCCCCCTACCAGCGCCAGCGGGAAACTCTGAAGGCTGTCACCAAAATAGTAGCGTCCGGTTAAAAGGTTGTTGGCATTAAAGCTGTGATCGAGCTTGATAATTGCGCTGTCCACTCGGTTCGCAAACGGCGTCGCCAGAGCGGCGTTGTCAGGCACGGGTACGATCTCCACGGCATTGCCCAGGCAAGAACCAGGCAGGTTCGGCGTCGGCCATCCCTTCGTGGCTAGGATCTTGGCCACTACCGGATTGATTCCCCCTGCCGGAGTGGCCGCCGCAATATCCGCCGCCGTCGGCACGCACGCGAGGCTGGTCTCCGATCCCGTTTCCCGTACTGCTTCGTAATCGGCAAAGAAAAATGTTTTGTCCTTGATGACCGGCCCACCCAGCGCGGCGCCAAACTGGTTATCGTGAAATGGATCCTTCGGCGCCGATCCACCAGTCACTGGATTTTTGTCGGAGTTGAAATAATTTCTGGCGTTCAGTGCCGTGTTCCGAAAATAATCGAATACCGACCCATGAAACGCGTTCGTGCCGCTCTTGGTCACGATATTGATCACTCCGCCGGCGCTGCGCCCATACTCCGCTTCGAAATTCGACAGAACGCGCAGCTCCGCTATTGCTTCTAGCGGCAAAATGGTCGCGGGGGTGCCAAATACTCCTGCTTCGTTGATGGCCGGATCGTTGCGGTAGCCATCATTCATGTCCGTGCCATCCAGCAAAAAGTTATTCGAGCGGCCACGCGCGCCATTCACTGAAAACGTGCCGAACGACCCGGGAGAATCCGTAATCTGATCCGGTGAGCCTGCCACACCCGGCACCAGAAAAATAAGCTTTTGATAGTCCCGTCCGTTCACGGGTAGGTTCGTTACCACCCTCGATTCAATGATCCCGCCCAGTGT
>JAYVXT010000246.1:0-21431 GCA_043785065.1 Bryobacterales bacterium
GGCGTTCCTACAAATCGAATAGGAAAGTTTGACTTGATCCTCAATTGTCTTCGAACCAGACGCGAAGTGTTCTTGCATCATGGTACGGGTACACAATAATACGGGCTTCCACGGAAGGCCGGATGATATTGAATATGACTCCATAGACGACCGATCCAGGTGCAAGGTGTACTGAACCCACTCCCATGCGATTCTCCACCGTTCAGCCCGCTGCAACTCTTTTGGAGCTGTTAGGGGCTGTGGAAACACTGGCAAATTGCAAATTTCATCCAAGAATCGCTTGGCGAGGTTCCCCCATTGAATAGCCGTTGTCTCTGGCTCCGTTAAAAGGAAATGGGTGAGTGCATCTTGCATATATTCCTGAAACCCATCGCTTCTCTGACGCTTGATCGCAAAGCTTTTGTAGTGCTGCGGCATTTCTCTTCGCAGTTCAGAATTCCTCGCGGCTCTTTGGCTGATCATGTCAAAGATGGAAAATCCACGACCATCCAGGAGTGGCGAATTAAGCACTCTAAAGCTCGATAATTCGTCGGCTACGACCACTGGAATTACATCTGGCAGATCCCTCGTTTCGCCAACAAGACGCTTAGCAAGAATATCGATGTCGTTGCCCGTTCTTTCAATCTGGGTGAGTTGGGAATCTTTGAAGTTCAGTCGATTTTTGCAATGCATGGCTGCGACCGAATTCGCCAGGACGATGGGGCGTACAGCCATGCGGTCCCTACTATTAGGGTCGGCAATTGCACTGGCGATAGCGTCCCACCGGTTGAGGTGAGTTTCAAGACATATCCCACCCAAACTCATGCGAATCGGTGTGGTCCAGAACTTTAAGTTAAGCATCCGGTCGGGGCTGTTGAAAGCAGCTAGCAGCAGATGTTGATCCTTGTAGCTTGCGGCATCCAGTCTTGGACGATTGGGCAAGTTGACGTGCTTGATGCCGCAAAGATTGAGGAACCGGCTCGCGAGTTCTTCAAATACGCAATCTGGAGCACCGGCGATTGGCGGATAGTTAACACTCGATACCTCCAAGTCGGCGGAGCCTTCAGCGAGGTCCTGGAGGAAATTGCCGGTCCGCCGTGGAACCCGTTCCTCGCATGCGGATCTAAGTGTGTAGAGAAACTGAGACTTCGCCTCGCCGCTGGATTTTCCAAAAAGTGCATTTGCGATGTTGGTAACTTGCGCGAGATTGGGCGCGGCGTATCCATTTCTAAAGTTCGAAATGTATTGTGAGTGCAGGGTCTTGCAAAGACCCGCAAGGTTCTCATTCGTGAGGCGAATTGATTTGGATCCGGAAGGAAGGTCCTAGGCTGCTTCATGAGGTCTTTGAAAAACGCCCTGACAGCCGGAAACTCAATCCTCTTATTTCGTTCCATGATTTCTATATCGTCAACGAACTGACAACGCCTCCATGCATTGGAGTATCGATCAGTTTCATCAGCGAAGCAATCATGATTTCATCATGTGATGAAATGGCCGATTTTGAAGAATTGAGATCCCAAAGCATAACCGTCCAATCTCATGCAATGACACGCAATCTGAATTGTTAGACCTGATGGCAAAATGGCATGACAATGCCATTTCGGGGCCAACAATGCGAAGCAAAGCAGCCCCGAAACTTACAGCTCAAACGGAGAAGCTATGAAATCATCAATCATCAATTCAATCTGGAAGGCCCGCTTGGGTCATTCCACAAGCATCGTGCGAACAACGATGCTCGCTATTTTCGTAGCGGCACAATGCTACGGACAGTCGCCCTGGGAAACTGCCGTGAGCAATCTGGTGCAAGCATTCACCGGACCTATTGCCAAGGGCTTGAGTCTGGTTGCCATCGTGATCGGCGGACTGACATTTGCCTATTCTGAAGGGGGATCGAAGAAGCAATTCGCCGGCCTCATCTTTGGCATCGGCATGGCCGTAAGCTCCGCCGCATTCCTAGCTTGGTTGTTTGGAGTGTAGCTTATGACTCCAATCCAATACCATCCAACTTACCCATCGCTGAATAAGCCGCTGACCATCCTCGGGGTGGAACGGCGGCTCTTCTTCGGCGCGTTGATCGTCGGTGCCGCTTCGGCGCTCGCGAGAAGTTACCCGGGTATGCTCACGAGAAGTTGACCACTTAGCCTGGAGACGGGTGGGTAGTTTGGCCACGCTTTCTGGAATTCCATGGTCTCGACTTCAGAAGTATTGATGGACCGTTCAATTGAAACGAAAGAAGATGCCCGCCTTCAGCGAGGATGCAAATGATTCAGTTCGCCGTTTGCCACGTGGCAAGAACTGTTTTCAGTGTGGTCAATTCTAAATGAGCACAAGTGGGTAACTCTTCGCAAGCGCCGACGCTGTTAGGCTCCATTTGCCACGTCTTACTTCACTGATTGAAGGCGCTCCTGCCGACTGATGATCTGATGAATCCGAACGCCATAATTTCCATCAACCACTACGACTTCACCCCGCGCGATCACGCAGTTGTTGACGAGCACCTCCACGGGTTCGTTTACCGACCGGTTTAACTCGACGATTGACCCCGTTGTAAGTTTGATCACATCGCGCAACAATATCTGCGCTTTGCCAAATGAAACCCGGACAGGCATTTCCACGTCGAGCAACAAATCGATGCTCCCTCTTCCCTCACTGGGCAAGGGTTCGCGTTGATGCATTTCATCGGAGTTTGGGCGAGGAGCCTGCGCCGCCTCGAGCAAAGCGACCAATTTGGGGGAAAAAACAATTTGCATGGGTCCGATCACGGTTTCGCCAACCGTCACCTCGAAAGCCTGGCCCTGATCCCCCGGGGCAGCAATGATTTCAAGGCCGCCGACACAAGTGACTTCTTTCTTAATCAAGCATCCGATGCTTTGAGCCACGCCCGACAAAGCTTGTCCCACCAATTCGCGAAACGTGCCCTCGATATCCTCAGGACTTGGGTCATCCAGCCCAGCTCCAGCCAATGCGACTTTGCCTAATTGCTCTGAGGCAGTGCTAGGAGTTCCCAACCATATAAGAACCTCCGGAGTGAGGGTTAGCTTTTGGCCCAACCAGCTAAACTGTTCAGACGTTGCAGGTGAAGTGGATGGGGAGACACTGGTCTTATGAGAGGCCATCGAAGAGATGGCCTCTCCTAGTAACTGCGTCCATTGTGCGAAAATCCCGTCGGCCACTAGCATATTTTTGTCTTAAACCGATTGCCTTAGCGGCTGACGTGGTGCTTCCTTGTCCCGCGGCCAGCGCTTTTCAAGATAAGCCCTTAACCTGAAAATCGCCTGAGATTTGAGCTGGGAAACTCGGGATTCATGGAGCCGGACGACCTTTGAGATCTCCCGCAAAGTCAACTCTTCGTGATAGTAAAGGCTAAGCACGGTCTTTTCGACATAGGGCATGCGGTCAATCGCCTCGGCGAGTAGCCGTTCTAGTTCGGACTTCTCCAATAGGCGGCTCGGCCAATGCTCCTCATTGTCTGATACGAATTTCAATAGGTCTCGGCCATCTTCATCATTAGAGGAACCTTCGAGACTGCCAAGATTGACCCCCCGAACCTCAACCAGCCATTCATGATATTCCGTCATCGGAAGGTTTAGTTCTTTAGCGATTTCCTCTTCCGTGGGAGCGCGATGAAAACGCTGTTCAATAGCGGATATTGCAGCATCGATCATCTTCACGCGTTTGCGCTGCTGCCGGGGAGCCCAGTCCATTCCTCGCAAGCTATCCAGAATCGCGCCTCGGATTTTATACTCAGCGTATGTTTTGAGTTTTACATTGTGGGCCGGGTCAAAATGGTCTATCGCTGAAATCAATCCCACGATACCCGTGGAAATAAGGTCGTCAAGACTCACGCTTTCAGGTAATCGCTCGTGGATTCTTCGAGCAATCAGTCGCACCTGGGGCAGGTGCTCGAGAATCGTCTGTTCCCGTTCATCGGTATTCATTTTGGACACGGCTTTTGCGCTCATTTGATGGTTCTTTCCACTCCTAGGCGGACGCTGCTTTACCCGCTTCGACCTGCGCGTTCTTCGCCCGGCTAATGCATTCCAATGGGCTTGAAAGGTGAGGCCCGGCTGAAAAATAGGAACAAGGTAAACCTGTCCCGCCAATCCCCCGCCAGACCGCCGCCCAATCGGTGATTTGATCAACATGCGTCAGCAGCAGGTGAGCGGGCAAGAATGATTTGAACTCAATGCCCGCGGCCAACCAATCCTCTGAGTTGACGCGGGCGTCTAGCGTTAAATGGACGCTGGCGCGGCGCGCGCTGATCCAACGGCGCAATGCATCAGTCATTTTCCCAGGGCGCGGCGTCGTGTCAACAAAAACGCACTCCATACGCGGCTCAACATCAACAATCGTCTCCAAATGCTCTATCGATTCGGCGGAACACTCGATGACCCCCTTCGAGGCTAGTTCCGGCTCGAACAGCATTCCGGGTTCCAACAATTGAACGAGCGCCACCTTCTTTCCGGAAGTTGCTTGAAGTACGGCGAGCTTGGCCGCCGCTGTACTCTTTCCACTCTTGTGAGGCCCAACTAGCACTTCGATCACAGGTTGAACTGTTTGTTGCCGCGCCAAACCAAGATCTGCTACTCCGTATCTCCCGGCATTCTCTGAAATTAAAACGGGGAGCGCTACGTTCTTCTCCCAGCAGCCATTGGAAAGATCCCGGCGTAAGTCCGCGGCTAGTTGACTTAGCTCGAATCTAACGAGGCTCCATTTTGAACCGTCTACTCTTGAATCAATTCCGTTTTGCAACGGATTATTCTTGGCAGGCAAAGGGGGCCATGCACGGTCATCAAAAGATTCGGCGGCGAAAATTACACGGTATCGTCCAGTGCCGATTTGCGCAGTCTTAGCCCTCTCCACCGATACCAGCATCACCTCTTCGCCTAGCTCGGTTCGCGCCTGTTTCACCGCGGATTCTACTTCGCTGTTTTCGTAGAGTTTGAGCCGCATTATTGAATCACTCCTAAAGGTCTGACTTTAACGCCAGTCGGAATTTCGCTATGAGCGAGCACAACCAAATTCGGAAGTGTGCTCTCAAGAATTTGTCGCACAAAGAAACGGCAAGCAGAACCACAAACAATCGTCGTATTGGCCTCAGCCACTCCTACCGCTTTGGAGATCCGGTCGGCAATATCGCGGACGGTGACCGGATTCAAATTCAGCACGGAAGTGTTCTCGTTGTGATCGATACCACTTTCAAGCGACTGCTCCAATCCTCCATCCAGAAAATAGGCCAAGATCTCACCGCTCGAATTCACGTACGGTTTGACAAGCAGACGGCGGATAGTTTGTCGTACGTACTCCGTGAGCAGTACAGCATTTTTTGTAATCGCCGCTCCTTCGCTGAGAGCTTCCAAAATGGAAGAGGCGTCCCGAATTGAAACACGTTCTCTCAATAGATTCTGTAAAACCCTCTGCACACTGGCTAATGAAAGCAATTTAGGAACCAAATCCTCCACAACTTTGGGATTCTCTTCGGCGACACGATCTAGAATTCCTTTTGCATCTTGGCGGTTCAGCAGTTCGTGCGAGTGACGTCGAATTAGCTCCGAAAGATGGGTCCCAATAATACTAATTGAATCGACCACCGTGTAGCCTTTCGATTTCGCGGAGTCAGTCTGGTCCGGCGTAATCCAGAAGGCGGGAATCCCGAAAGCCGGCTCTTTAGTAGGTATTCCATTGATCGGCGGGAGATTGCCGGTAGCAGCAATTGCAAGGTCCATTCCCGGTGATAACTCGAAGCGGCCAATCTCAACGGATTTGAGCGAAATGGAATATTCGCGCGCTTTCAAGGACAAATTGTCTGTTACCCTCACGGCCGGAAGGAGGTAGCCTAGTTCCGTCGCCAGTTGCCGTCGTATTCCTGAGATGCGGCGTAGTAGCGGCGATTCATTGCCTCCAGCCGCATATTTCACCAAGCCCAGTCCAACCTCTAGAGAAAGTGGATCAATCCTAAGTAGCGATTCCACAGGCTCTTTTCCCTTTTGGGCGGTTTGAGGCGGAGCAATATCCTCGTTCTCACTGGTAGGTTTTAAGCGCCAAGCGATGATCCCCGTTCCGGCCCCGAGAAACAGAAAGGGAATTCCTGGGAGTCCGGGAAAAAGAGACATGGCAATGAGTACAAAACTCGCCAGATAAAGCGGTTGGCGGTTGTTCATCATCTGGGCTTCAAGTTCGGTTCCAATACGATCCTCCGAACCAGCACGGGTTACGATCAAGCCGCCAGAAATGGAAATCATTAAAGCCGGAATGACTGTCACAAGACCGTCGCCGATAGTTAGAACAGTGTAGGTTTCAATCGCTTTACGTAGCTCCATTCCGTGCTGTAAAACGCCAATCAGGAATCCAGCGATGATATTAATACCGGTAATGAGGATCGATGCCACCGCATCTCTTTGGCTGAAACGAGATGCTCCGTCCATCGAGCCAAAGAATTCCGCTTCGGCCGATAATTTCCTCCGGCGAAGTTTCGCCTCGGCTTCATCGATCATTCCCGCATTGAGATCGGAATCAATCGACATTTGTTTTCCGGGAAGTGCGTCAAGGGCGAAGCGCGCCGTGACTTCGGAGATGCGTACGGCGCCATGGTTGATCACGATGTACTGAATGGCGATCAATACAAGAAAAATTACCAAACCGATAATGTAGTTGCCGCCCACCACAAACTGGCCGAACGCCTCAATAACTCCTCCAGCAGCCGAGGGTCCTAGATTTCCGTTGAGCAAAATGAGTCGGGAACTGGAGATATTCAATGCGAGTCGGAACAACGTCATTAGCAATAACACGGTGGGGAAAACGCTGAACTCCACGGCGCGAGTGATGTACATCGATACCAACAAAACAATCACGGAAAAGGTGATATTTGTCGAAATCAACAAATCGAGTAAGAACGACGGCATTGGCGTGATCATGGCAATCACGATCACAAGTACGGCTACAGGGACGACCATTTCGCGCCAGGACGGCGTTCGGGTCTTACTGTTCGAGGCGGATGGCTCAACGGGGCCGCGAGGGAGTGCCATAGGTCGTGCCGGCATAATCAGTTCCTTTTCTGTTTCTCTTTTTTAGGCCGCTAGCCGGCCATTCATGATGCGGTAGATATAGGCCAAGACTTCCGCTACGGCGCGATAAAGGTGCGCTGGAATCTCCTGGCCAATATCGGCTGCTTGGTATAGGGCTTGGGCCAAGGGTGGATTCTCAATGATCGGTATCTGATTCTGGATCGCCTTCAGCCGTATTCTTAATGCCATATAGTTTCGTCCCTTGGCCAGAACCCGCGGAGCGCCGCCGCTTTCCATGTCGTAACGCAACGCCACTGCGTAGTGTGTAGGGTTGACGATCACGGCAGTCGCCTTTGACACGTCATCCATCATCCGCCGCCGCAAGAAGTCTCTCTGGATTTTGCGGATCCGCATCTTGATCTGAGGGTTTCCTTCCGATTCCTTGCTTTCCCGTTTGATTTCTTCTTTAGTCATCATGAGGGAGTTTGCCCATTCATAACGCTGGCGAATAAAGTTACCAACACCGTAAATCAGGGCGAGCCATGCAGCCTTCGACAACATCCTTTCGAGCAACTCCCAGGCGGTGAGAGTTGCGGCGCGCAGACTATGGTCCCCCTCCAGAAGACGCAATAGTGCCGGGTCGCTATAGAATCCCCAGCCGACATAGGCGGCCGAAGAAATTAACACAATTGCTTCAAGCGCGGCGAATAAAGTATTCTTGGGCATTTGCTCCAACCGGGGAAATGGATTCAAGCGCTTCCACTGGGGAGCTACTCGACTGGCGCTGACGCCAAATCCCGTCAGGACCAGTTGAATCGCTATGGACATGGCTGTAACTGCTAGGGCGGGGGGTAGCAAGACTTTTGCGCTGGCCGTCAACACGGGAACAAATAGTGGGAATGCATTGGCTAGCGCGCCGGGGTCGAATGCGACTAGTATCAAAGTCTTCAACATCCGGCCCAGCTCTAAAGCAATCAGCGGAGCCCCGAAGCTGAGCAGGATCATGTATGCGGCAAGTTGCACCGCTGGAATAGCCATTCCCGCTGGTGCAAAATTCCCCTCTTTTCGCGCGTTTTCAAGTCGTCTAGCAGTGGGTTGTTCTGTGCGGTTTTCTGACATGGTGACTTACCTTGCGGGCAAACGCATCAATTCTTGCCAAAGTCCAAAGGACGTTTCCGCGGATAGCCGGTATCGCGTCACGATCACCGGTAAGGCAAGCGCAAGCCCCGCCAACGCAAATTGAATCTTTAGAGGTATTGTGAGCAATGCGGTCTGCGCTCCCGGTAACATCCTACCGAGCAAACCCGCAAGAAGATCAAGTGCCGCCATCGCCGCCACTAATGGCAGGGCGAATGCAAGTCCGTTCTTGAATGCGCCGGAAAGAGCTTGAGACAAGCTCTCAATGAGAAGGCCTCTGGACTGACTCCAAGACTCGATTAAAGGGTTTTTGCCATCAAAAAGCCCGGCTATTAACAAGCGATGAATTCCCAGCGCGAAAAACAAATACATGCACAACAAGCTCATCAATGTTTCAAGGACAGTGGAATCCGCGTTACTCGACGGGTCTACGGTTGAGGCATAAGAAAATCCAGCTTGGAACCCCAACTGTTGCGCCGCAAGCAATGCGGACTCTTCGATCATTTTGACCAACAAACCGAGGAAGGCGCCCCAAACCGCTTCGGAGACAACAAGCAGCAGAAAGGTGCTCATTTGCGCCTCCTGTATAGCCGAACTAAAGATGCGACCGTCAAACCCGCGAGCCCATAACGCGGACGCGGTGGAAACGGCCAAGGCAATCCGGAGGAATTCCGGCGCGTTGGACAGGCCCGGCAGGGGCAGGAACAAGAACAGCCCCGCTGCGCGGAACAAGACCAGCAAGAATCCGGTAATCAAGGGAAGGGGAAATTCGATATTCATCGCGTAAATTGAGAAAAATCACCAAACAAAGAAACCGTGTACGCCGACAATTTGGAGATCATCCAAGGCATACAAATCACTCCAGCTACAAGAAACGCCGTCAACTTTGGAACGAAAGCGAAGGAACTATCCTGCAGCGATGTGGCTACTTGCACCACGTTCATAACGAGCCCAATTACGAAGCCTACAGCGAGTAGCGGGGCCGCCACCCAAAAACTGGTCCAAAGCGCCGAGCGAATTAGATCTATCACAGCCTGTTGTGTCATTTGTTTTAACTCCTGAAGCTTGCGAGCAGAGATCCGATGACCAGATTCCAACCGTCCACTAAGACGAACAATAAGATCTTGAAAGGAGCGGATATCATCACTGGCGGTAATTGCACCATCCCAATCGATACGGTGATTGAGGCGACAACCACGTCGACTATCAAGAACGGGATAAACAAGATCGCTCCAATCTGGAAGGATGTTTTTAGCTCACTTAAGACATAAGCCGGTGCAAGCACGGAAAGGGGCAGATCCTCTTTTGTCTTTGGTGCTGGAGCCCCGGATGCTTTGAGAAAAAGCTCAACGTCTTTTTCTCTTACGAAGCGGGAGATGTAAGCCTTGATTGGTCCCGATGCCTTATCCGCTGCTTGCGTCACGCTCAGTTGACCCTTTTCAAAGGGAATCCATGTGTCTGAATATATAGCGCCGGCAAGCGGCTGAATTAACAAAAAGGTCAGAAACATCGAAAGCCCGACGAGAACTTGATTCGACGGAGCAGTTTGAGTGCCCAGAGCTTGACGCAGAAAATGGAGAACGATCACGATCCGAAGAAAGGGCGTAAGCGACATGAGTATAGCGGGCAAAAGCGTCAATGCTGTTAGCAGGAGGATCACCTGCATCGGAACACCAACTATTGGGGCCGCAAGCGAGTTGGCGGGATTCATCTAGTCCACCTCCCGAGGAATAGGTACGGCGTGCGCGGATATAATCGCGGGCGAGCCTGCCCCGATCGCCACTAATATTTCCTTGCCGTCCACGCGTATAAGATGCAGGGCTTGGGCAGGTCCCAATTGCAAAGTCTCGAGTTTCTCCATTCGCTTCGACCGCTGAGGGAAAGCAAGTTGTATTTTTCTGAGAATAGTCATTTTAATCTTCAGGTTCGAAATCCGTGATTCGGACGCCCATGGTCGCCTCAATAATGACGATTTCCCCATACGCTAATGGCGCTCCTCCGATATTGATGTCAATGTTTTCACCCGCTGATCGATTCATCTTGATCACGCTCCCAGGTTCAAGATGGAGTACCTGATCAAGCGTCATGGTCACTCGGTCCAAATCAACGGAGATATCCATCGGAATATCACCACAAAACGCGGTTTCCTCAGTTGGTTTGATACCCTTGTTCATGGATTACCGCTTCAGATTGATCGTTTCTTGGCTGAGTTCATCGACCGTAGTCACTGTCTTGGCATTAGCTTGATAGCTCCTTTGAAGGATGATTAGATTGGTAAATTCCCTGGCAATATCCACGTTTGAATTTTCAATCGCTCCGCCTGAAATGGATCCTCTGCCTCCCGTTCCCGGAGCCCCCACGGCTGGATCCGCGGAGCGCGCTCCCAACTGGAAATTATTGTTTCCTACTGCAATTAATGAGTTCGGGTTGCGGATAGTCGCCATGGCAAGCTGGCCAAAAATGGTTTGAACGCCGTTTGAGTATTGAGCCAGTAGCGTGCCGCCATCGCCTATACTAACTTTTGTCAATTGGGCGGTAGGAGAACCATCTTGAGTATTTGCCGAAACCGCCGAGGGCTGCGAATACTGTGTCATGCGGGATGTTTGGCCGTTGTAGATGTTCCAGTTCACGCTAAGGTCGGCCGCGCCATTGGTCAGACCAGTGATGGGGAGAGCAGGGAATGGGCCAGTAGCGGGAGGGTTCGTCAATGTTCCGCTGCTGTCGAAATTGAGGGTGCCGGTTACCGGAGTCACAGGGCTGGTCACATCGGCGTTCGGAACACTTAGCGAATAGCTCCATTCGTTGGTATTGGAAGTCTTCGTGAACCCCACTGTCACAATATGAGAGGCGCCAAGGGAATCGAATACTTCAAGCGAGGTTGAAAAAGTGGTCGGAGGCGGTCCGGCCGTGGCTGCGGCATTGAGATTCAAATCCACGGAAAATGAAGTCGTTGGAACCGGCGGCTTTAAGGCCCCAATTGGCAGCGTGATCTCGCCTGGAGGACCATTGGTTTGCAGAACGCCGGCGGATTGAGTCCATCCCAAGACTTTTTCTCCGGTCGGAGAAAGCAAAGCGCCACTCTTATCAACCTGCAAGTTTCCGCCACGGGTATAAAGTGTGGCGTTGAGCGAATTCCGCACCATCAAGAAGCCATCCCCTTGTATGGCGACGTCCAAAGCTCCACTTGTATTCTGAATCGACCCCTGGCTGAACTGACGGAATGTTAAGGGCCGCCCTACTCCAAAACCAATTTGCGATTCGCCTAGGCCATTGAAGCCGGCGGTGTTCATCATCTCGAAAAACGAAACTGTATTTTGCTTAAACCCAGTCGTATTCAAATTCGCAAGGTTGTTGCCTACTACGTCGATAGCCGAAGATGTGGCCGAAAGCGCGGAAAGCGCGGTTGACAAAGATCCAAACATTTAGAGGAGCTCCTATGCTGCCATTTAACTTTTCAATTGACCCAAGACGGAGGTCAATTTTGAGATGCAATCCGATGTTTCATTTTGCTGGTTGAGAAGAGGACTTAATCGAGTCCAAATCTTGGCGAATGCTGACCAATTGCTCTACTTGAGAGAATTGGGCCAATTGTGCGACAAAAGCCGATCCATCCTGTGGGCTTAAGGGGTTTTGGTTCTTGATTTGTGAAACCAAAAGCTTCAGGAAGGTAGTTTTATCCGCTAACCCGTCTGTGGCTATAGCGGGCGCCGTTGAAGGGTTTGAACTCGTATTTGTTGATGCCAGGAGTTTGGAAATATTCATCGTATTTATCCTTATAATCTGAAACTGCAAGTTAAACACCTGTGGATCTGGTTCCGGCTAGAGAAAAGAACTCTCCGTTGCTTCCACGTTGTTGTTGACTTTCTCTTTTTTTATCGTTTCCATCTTTGGAGCCGCTGCTATGAGGACTTCTTTCATCGTGTCCGCCACCGCTGCGATTGCGTTGCGGTGCGTCTGGATCAAATGAAGAGGATGTCGCCGCTTCATTGACTCCTAACCGCAATTCGGCGGGAAGCAAGCCTCCAGTTGCCTTCCATCCACCGTCCAGCGAATGCCGTTCCAAAGCGGACTTGAGATGAGAAAGGGAACCGCGCAACGAATCTCTAAGTTCTTGATCCCCTCCCAAGACCTCCATTTTCAACGCCGAACCGCGGCTGTTAAATCTAACGGCAATAGAAGCATCATCCCCACTCCCCAACTTCAATACCAATTGGGAAACAGGGAGCTTTGCGTTTGGCTCGTGGTCGCTCACCGCGCCAGTCCTCTCTGCCTGTTGGACCGGCTCAATTTCTGAATATTGCCCCTTTGCTGGAGTTAAGAAAAATGAACTATAACCGGTTGATCCGCGTTCTTCGTGTCCTTCGGCTCTAGCCCCAGAATCCAATGCGGAGGCAGCCTCGTCCTTTGCTTCCACCGCCGCAGCGCTTCTCATAAGAGCCTGCAACGATGGCGATTTCATATTGAACGCGTCTGGCTGGAGCAGGTTCGAATCGGAACGTAATTTAGCAATCTGCAACTTATCGGACCCCTCTGTTTGTTGATTTGCCGCCATGTCCCAAGTCAGATGGCTACGCAAATGAAGTATTTGAGAATCTGCTTGCCGGACCGGCTCGGCCTCGAAGTTGAGTGTGAAGGCTACTGGCAAATCTGCTGCTCGTTCCGCATCATCACCTTTCAACTTTGTCAGAAGGAAAGGTATTGGTTCGCAGGTTGTCACCGTTGCTAGAGGTTCAACCGATGTGGAAGCAGCTAGTGGATTAGACGTCGAACCGTCCTTGTCGGGACGCGCCTCTGGAGCCACTTGAGCGGCTAAATAGTTTTTATCTGTCAGAACGTTAGATGGGTCCTGGAGCGGAGTTACAGTTGAGACCGCAGTTCCTCCAGTTGGCGCAACCGCGGTTTCCTGCATCAAAGTTCCCCCCTGTGGAGCGTTCGATTGTGAAGAATTGGATTGAGAACTGTCAGAGTTACTGTTCTTTGGCTCCTGCGTAATGGCTTCGTGATCGCTTCGAGACAGGTCGCTTTTATCAGTGGGCTGGTTGGGAGCAGACGCAAGAACATCATCATTGCTTGAGCCCGCCTCTTTGGTGTCCGCGGAGACTTTGTTTGCCGAATCATTCCGATTGTCAAGTTGACGATCCGCCTGCCTGGGCCTCTTCAAGCTTCGATCTTCATGACCACCACCAATGTTAGTCTTGCCGAAATCGAGTCTGGGGCCGCTTTGCGGTAGGGGAAGCGCCTTGACTCGGGCGGCAATACGGCTGCCACCCAAAGAAGGGGATGAAAGCAGTAAGGCATTTCTCTCTGATAATGAGGTGCCCCGGCTAGCAACCGGTTTTAGAATGTCCATCAGCTCAACTCCAAATTTTTTGTCCATCCAGAACTGGCCGAATTTTGATTGAGCGAGCTTTACCTCATGCGCGGATGTTGGAGAGGAACCACTGAGTGAGTTACTTAGCATGCCCCACAACCAACTGCATGCGAACTGCCAAATAAAATCCATCAAAAATCCTCGCAAATTCACATCTTCAGTTCTGGTCCCCGACAAATAAATGCCACTGATTGTTTCGGAATGGCATAAAAATGCCAAAACGGTCTTTTAAGTTTCAATCTGAATATAAAAACTCTTGTAAAACGCGACAAAAAGCTAACGTTGCTTTGGCTGCTCGATTGCATGAACAGTGCTGTGGATCCATTGCTCACCGCTGCGGCTGCCGGGTTACGCTCTAAAGCGGAATCGTTAGATATTTTGGCTAACAATCTAGCGAACGCGAATACATCAGGTTTTAAGGCCGATCTCGAACGGTTCACACGCTATCAAGGGATAGTGGCGGAATCGGATCCCACATTTGGGCTGAATAGTCCTAATTGGGTTCCCGATATGGAACGGCACTGGATTGATTTTACTGAAGGAGCCGCCGAACGAACGGGGAGAGGTCTCGACTTGGCCATTGAAGGAAAGGGCTTCTTTAGCGTGGCTGGTCCCCAAGGGAAATTGTATACGCGAAATGGAAACTTTGAAACAAAGCCTGACGGCACACTGGTTACCGGGCAAGGCTACGCTGTGCTCGATGCAACCGGCACGGCGATTATAGTGGATCCATTGCGCGAAGTGGAGATCACCCCGGCAGGTGTCATTCTTCAACAAGGCCGGTCTATTGCAACCGTTCCACTCTTTGAAACCGATGGGCAAGAAGGCGTCACGAAGTTTGGCTTGAATTATTTCGCCTGGTCGAAGCCTGCAAAACTCTTGGGGAACGTAACCATCCGGCAAGGCTCGCTCGAAGGCGCCAACGTCTCGCCCGCCCAATCGGCGGTTCGTCTGGTGAACATCATGCGGCAATTTGAAAGCCTACAACGCGCCGTTTCAATGTCGGCGGAAATGAACCGACGTTCGGTGGAAGAAGTGGCTCGCGTGACGGGATAGTGATTAAAGAAAAGAGAATTTGAGTGACAAGGCTTAACTATAATGATACGAGCTCTGTTTAGCGCCGGTAGCGGCATGAATGCCCAACAAGTAAATGTTGACAATATCGCCAATAATCTGGCCAACGCCAATACGACGGGCTTCAAGATGCGCCGCACGCAGTTTCAAGACTTGCTCTACCAAAGCATGATCCAACCAGGCGCGGCTGGCGGGGCTGAAACCGTATTACCCGTGGGACTTCAACTTGGCTTGGGCGTCCGGCCCTCATCCACCGAAATGGTTTTCACCCAAGGCAGCTTTCAGCAGACGGACAATCCGCTGGATATGGTGATCGAAGGTAAAGGTTTCTTTCAGATTCGAAAGCCATCCGGAGAACTTGCTTATACTCGCGCCGGCAACTTTCAGCTCAATCGGGATGGGGCAATCGTCAATAGCGATGGATTCCTGCTTGAACCGCAAATTACGTTGCCGCCAGAAGCCCAATCGATCACGATTGGCATTGATGGAACCGTCAGCTACACGCAGGCCGGTCAAACTGCCGCTCAATTAGCAGGACAAATTCAGTTGGCCAATTTCGCCAACCCAGGCGGCCTTAACAGTACCGGCCGCAACCTGTTTTCCCCGACGGACGCTTCGGGTGAGCCGATTGTCGGGACACCAGGTGGCCAGGAAGGGATGGGCGCTCTCATGCAAGGCTACGTCGAGCAGTCAAACGTAAGCACAGTTGAGGAATTCATCCATCTTATTATGGCCCAACGAACCTATGAGGCCAATTCAAGAGTCGTGAAAGCGGCGGACGAAATGTACCAGCAAGTTAACACGATGACCAGGTAACTCATTCGAGGAATTGAATATGTCTCGCTTATTTTTTATGATTTCACGCCTCTTTGTGCTTCTGACGTTACTCCTTGTTTTTCTTACCGCAAGTGTCCGGGGAGCAACGGGCTGTCTCGGCGTCAAAGGGGAATGGGTCACCGCCGGTGATTTTGCCTCCATCGTTCCAGAGTTCACAAAGCTTGACCCTGCCGAGTCTGTTCTCTCGGTCCCATCGGGCTTATCGCGCCGCTGGCTTTCCGTCGCCGGAATCGCGGCGATCGCCTATAGGGTTGGCGTGGGATCCTTGGCTGTTCCAAGCGAACTATGTCTTGAACAGGCCAAAAAGGAAATCCGCCGTGAGCAGATCCTTGAGCAAATAAAATCACTGATTCCCGCCAACGGTGATCCTGGGGAAGTACTGATTGAACTGCTAAACTACTTCCCGAAACAAACACCTTCCGGAGTTTTGCGCTTCGAATTCAGCGGACTTGCCCCTAGTTGCACCGCCGGTGGATGCGGACTCTATCGATGGAGAGGCGCAATGTTACTCGATGCCGGAGGAAGCATCCCGGTCACTGCCGAAGTTCGCATCGAAATTATCGGAAAAGGTCCAATCGCGGAGCGGGATCTTCCGACTGGAACAAGACTTGGAGCTCAGGATTTCTCAATCATCGAGAGCCGTCGTCCGTGGCTCCCATCTGGCGCCGGGATGGTATTAAATTTGTCAGGCTATATCGTTCAGCGGCCCCTAAAGACAGGGGAATCCATCTCCTCACGCTCCGTACGCAAGCCCCTCGAAGTAGAGAAAGGGGAACTCGTGGAACTGCACGTTAATGCTGGCCAAATGGAACTTATAACGCAGGCCAAGGCGGAGACAAGCGGCAAAGCCGGTGATAGAGTCGTTGTTTCAAATCCGGTCAGCCATCGCAGATTCATGGCGGAGGTAACTGGACCTGGACGGGCGCGGACAATATCCAAAGGAGATAACCAATGATCCAAACATTGTTGTTGACCTTGATTCTCATATTCGTCGTGCAGGCGAAGGATGCTCCTGGTCCCTTGCAGAAACTCCTGCATCCGGACGGAGGGAAATCGGCTCTTGAGTCCTACTTGGAACAAGCTGGCGCAGTCCCCCACAGGGCGATTGAACTGGTTCCCACGGCTGGCTCAGCCTACCAACCTGGTGGATTATTGGGCGATTTAACCCGCGACCGGAGGGGCAGCGGAGTTGACGACCTAATCACTATAAACGTAAACGACCAAGCTTCAGCCGTCTCCAAGGGTGCAACGAATACCGCCCGCAAATCGAGCAGCAAGCAAGGGGTCACAACTCTTTTCGGACCTGTCGCTGCGTCGAGCCCATTAGCAAACCTAGCGGGCATGACCGGCAACACTCAGATGCAAGGCACGGGAGAAACTAGCCGGTCCACCACAATAACGACTACGGTTACCGCCTATGTCACACATGTTATGCCCAATGGCAACTTGGCTGTTCGAGGAGTGAAGGACATTTGGGTCAACGCGGAGCGCCAGTTGGTGGAGGTCAGAGGCGTGATCAGGCCCGGGGACTTGACCTCAGGGAATCAGATCACATCCGACAAACTCGCATTGCTAGAGATCCGCATCAATGGAAAAGGGGTGATTAATGACGCGGTGCGGCGTCCGATGTTCCTCTATCGGTTGTTGATGGGACTGTTGCCCTTCTAGTAATCCTCGATTTGAAAAAGCGTATCTAACAAAATGCATCGTATCCTTTGTCTTCTCATTCTTCTGTTCTTGCCAATCAACGCGCACTCCGCTCCTCGCCTCAAGGAGATCGCAACTCTGGAGGGCGTGCGCGAAAACCAACTTATCGGCTATGGACTTGTAGTTGGTCTTGCGGGAACTGGAGACAAGAAGCAAACCGTATTTTCCGCGCAAAGCGTTACCAACATGCTTGAGCGAATGGGAATTACCGTGAACCCCGCGGCTTTACAGGTGAAAAATGTCGCCGCAGTGATAGTTACCTCGACTCTACCCGCATACGCCCAACCCGGTACGCGGATCGATATCACCGCCTCCGCCCTCGGAGATGCCGCCAATCTGCAGGGAGGACAACTGCTTATGACGTCACTTCGAGCGGCTGATGGCCAAACCTACGCCGTGGCGCAAGGCGCGGTTGTCACCGGCGGATTCGCCGCTGGACGCGCAGGCAACTCGCAGACGGTAAACCACCCCACGGTGGGACGCGTGCCGAACGGCGCGATTATTGAACGAGCAGCCCCCACTCCTCCAACTAACTCTCGCATACGTTGGCAATTGCGCCAAGCCGATTTTACAACAGCCGCCCGTATCGCGGAAGCCATCAACAAGAAATTCTCCCGCGATGGTGGGCTCGTCGCCAAAGCGGAAAACTCTGCGACGATCGCCGTGGATACACCTCCTCTGTACTTGGCGAAACAAGTTGAATTCATCTCGGAGATGGAGAATCTCACCGTCGAAGCCGACATCCGAGCCCGGGTCGTGCTTAATGAGCGGACCGGAACGATCATTCTCGGTAAGGATGTCACGATTTCGTCAGCGACGATCATGCATGGGAATTTAAGTGTCGAGGTGCAAACCAGCTACAACGTCTCTCAGCCGAATCTGCTGGCGGCAGGCAACACGGCCGTCAACCCAGAAGTCAAACTGGAAGCCAAGGAAGAGAAGGCGCGGAATATCATCCTAAAACAAGGGGCCACGGTGGAAGAACTTGTTCGAGCCCTAAAAGCCATCGGATCGACGCCTCGCGATATCATTGCTATTCTTCAGAATATGAAAGCAGCCGGAGCGATCAACGCCGATTTGGAGACAATCTAGTGTCTATATTCGCAATTAGCAGCTCAAGTTCTGCTCAAAATACTACTCCTGAAGCAAAAGACAATCAAGCACGACGCCGTATTGAAGATGCCGCGACGCAGTTTGAAGCTCTAATGGTCGGCCAGCTTCTCGAACCGGTCACAAAAATGAACGAGAGTGACTCCTCCACCTCCTCAGTCCTGGATATGGGCAAAGAGCAATTGGCACAGGCAATCACGCAGGGAGGCGGACTTGGCCTAAAAAAGACAATCCTTGCATCGCTGAAGCGAAGTTGAATCAAGCTATGCTAATGCTGCTGAAATTCGACATGCGAACGGCGAATGGTTGCTACACTAACAATTCACCTATATTATGTCGACTCAACCTCCCCTCAATCTGGCTGTTGCCGGCCTCGGCCGAATGGGCGTTATTCACGCGCTCCACGTCCTCGAATTGGAGCGCGAAACCGGCATCTGCAAACTAGCCGCGCTCGTTGATTCCGACACGGATCGCGCCAAGAAATGGGCCGCTGAAAACCAAGTGACGGCGCCAATCTTCGACTCAACTGAAGCCCTCGCAGCCGCCAAAGCCGCCGACGCGACAATCATCGTCACGCCTACTCACGCCCATCGCGATCACGCCGCCACGCTAGTCAAAGCCGGCCACCGCGTCCTGCTCGAAAAGCCGCTCACCGGCACGCTCGAAGGCGACATCGCCTTAGCCGCCGAGCTGGATCGCGACCACCCCAACGCTTTAATGCTGGCCTTTCAACGACGCTTCGACGCTCCCCTCGCTTACGCCAAAGAGCTCATGCATTCCGGCCTAATCGGCCGTGTCTTCAAAATTTACTCAACATTGGAAGATTCCAACCCTGCTCCAGATGGCTACGCGAGCGGCGGCATTCTACCCGATATGTCCGTGCACAATGTCGACGAAATCCTCTGGCTTACCGGCAAGATGCCGACCCGCGCCATGACCATCGGCTCGCGCCTTTACAGTTACAAACTAACCACTAGCGAAGAAGATTTCGACGATGCCCTGCTAATGCTTTGGTTCGCCGATGGCGCTATGGCGCAGGTGCAAGTCAGCCGCAACCATGTCTCCGGCTATCGAGTGGAAACAATTCTATTCGGTGACGAGGGGCAAATCCACATCGGCCGCTTCGATCAAAGGCCTTTTCACATCACCGTCGAAGCATACGGTCGACGCGGGCACGCCCAACCACTCGCCCTAAAGACGTTTGAGATGCGCAATTACGGCAAGCCACTGCCTGAATTCATAGATCGTTTCGGACCGGCTTACAAGGCGGAAGTCGCGATGTTCATTGCATGCTGCCGCGACAGTAAGCCATTCCCGGCAACGCACCGCGATGGCTTAAACGCTCAGAGAGTAATATCTGCGGGAATGAGTGCCGTGATGCTGCCAGAACATGCGGCGGAAGTGAAGTAACGCAGGAGGGAGTGAGCGGAAAGTCTGACCGGGGTCAGACTTTCGCTTCTTTGTATTCAACGTGCTTGCGGATGGTAGGATCGAACTTTTTCATCAACAATTTCTCCGTGGTCTTCTTCGGATTCTTCGTTGTTGTATAAAAGTGGCCCGTACCGGCGGTTGAGACTAATTTGATAATGGTTCGCATAACTGTTCCTTTAGACTTTCACTCCGCGTTTACGCATATCGACCAATACAGCCTCAATGCCCAACTTGTCGATCGTCTTAATGGCTTTGGCTGAAACACGCAGCCTAATCCACTTCTTTTCAGAAGGAACCCAGAAACGCTGTTCATGCAGGTTTACTTCAAACCGGCGCTTTGTTTTGTTGTTGGCATGGGAAACGCGGTTGCCAGACATCGCGCGCTTCTCCGTAACTGGACATACTCGAGACATAACTTTACTAGTGTAGCGTATCTTTCTCCGCCGCGCACTCTTTACCGCAAATTTACCTGTTTTCAATGTGTTAGCGCAAGGATGTGCGGCCAAGTTGCCATCCCTCCCCTAAGTTGACCCATACTTCATCGCTCTGAGCGCCAACGCAGCTTCAGCGAATTTTCCGTCTTATTTGGCGCATTGATTGGAAACTCACCGGCCGCAATCAATCCCTCCAAGGCGTTCGTCCGGCGGACCATCGGAAGGCCAACACCAAAACACAATGGGATCTACATGAGAGGGATATTAATCGCGGACGGACTCAATAGCAACACAAACCCGGCATCGAAGTCAGCGACGCGCTCAATGTTAGTTACTTCTGTTCCTACAGCCGGGCATTATTCGGTCTTCAACAATTGGATCAGCTCTTGCTTCCACTTCGGCGTAGCATCGCGCAAGAGGGTGTTCCCTTTTTTGAAAGAAAAGTGCTGTCGGAAATCAAAGCCGAACCGCCGAACCGGGCACGCGCACGCGAATATTTTCTTGGGCTGGCGATAATTGTCGATGATAGGATCGATCCATCCAGGCAATAGACCGGCTGTTGCCGCTAGAACCAGAGCGGTTTCACGAACATACTTCCTACATTAGCGGAGCTCTTATTGGGGGGTAACCGCAACTGGAGCCGAGCACAATCCCTACCGGATTTGGAAATGGATTCTAGAATCCGCGGGCCCAGAGCTTCAATCGGAAGCCAGGAAATACTTGGCTAGTTATTCGCAAGCAAACCCAACACTTTTGGCCGTCATGTTCGTCGAGCAGTACTGGCATGCGGTGACGCAAGAAGAATTGACGGATGATCCAGTGTCTCTGTGGCGCTTGATAAAAGTTACCCACCTTTTAGACTCAAAGCTGGAACGTACATCGTCAGCCGGCAATGTACTGTTCTGTTCCAGCCAAGCCAACTGAAGCTGCTCTGGCAATTCCCACGGCGTCGTCTTCCGGTTCTCAGCAGCCAACTTATCGGCGCTGTCAAACGCAAGACGGATGACTTCCTCAAGTTGCTCGCGTGGAATGATCTTTGCCATAGAATCATGCTTCAATTCATCGGCGGAGGAAATTATACCATATCGTTGCAGCATCGTGCTTCCACAATATTATGCGTAAACAGTTGGGGAACGCCGGATCCTGAGCGGAACCATGGAGCGATCCCCTGTATTCTGATCAGAGGACACCACAACTAAAGAAATTAAAACACTAGTGTCCGGTAAAGTGCTTTATGGAAACCAGCAATATTCTATGAATCAGTAACTTGCGGAGATTTTCAGCTTGCCGCGATTTGAATGGCCACTCGCTAAAAAGACCAAATCCGGCCAAAATTGAACGGACGCG
>JAYVXT010000247.1:0-2159 GCA_043785065.1 Bryobacterales bacterium
AACGCTCAAATGGGCATCGACTACTACGAGGCTGCGATGAAAGCGAACGGCGCTGGCGCGAAGGATTTCTTTCGCTTCTTTCTGATGCCGGGCGTGTTCCATTGCGGAAGCGGTGTGGGTCCCGATCAAGTGGATTGGCTGCAGGTGCTGCTCAACTGGACGGAGCGAAGCCAAACGCCGGAACGGCTGGTGGCGGCAAAGCGCGTGGAAAACAAGACGGTGCGGACGCGGCCACTGTGCGCCTATCCGTTGCATGCGAAGTATAAGGGCTCGGGCAGCATTGATGATGAGACGAATTTTGTTTGTGGGGAATGACGCTTTTGGGATCCTCACCATCTCATCGTGCTAACATCCACAATAAGTACGTTATGAAAACTTACCTGCTGCTTTTGATCGCTACCAGTGCCCTCATGGCCCAAACCTATCAACCCACCTGGGAGTCCATCGACAAACGCCCCACTCCCTCCTGGTTCACCGACGCCAAATTCGGCATCTTCATCCACTGGGGCGTGTATTCGGTCCCCGCATACGCCCCCGTCATCCCAGGCAAACTCGCTTACGCCGAATGGTATTGGAACGCGATGACCAGCGGTCAAAAACCCAACGCTGTCGCCATTCAAACCGGCACCTGGGAATATCATAAAAAAATGTACGGCGCCAACTTCCCCTATCAAAACTTCGCCCCCATGTTCCGAGCCGAACTCTACGACCCCGACCGCTGGGCCGACGTCTTCGCCCGCTCCGGAGCAAAGTATGTTGCCCTCACATCCAAGCATCACGAAGGCTTTGCGCTATGGCCCAGCAAGGAAGCCTCCTCAACTTGGGGGCGCCCCTGGAATGCCGTTGACACCGGCCCCAAGCGCGACATCCTTGGCGACCTGACCGACGCAGTCCGCCGCAAAGGTCTCAAGATGGGCTACTATTATTCGCTCTACGAATGGTACAACCCACTTTACTTGGCAGATAAGCCGAAGTACATCAAAGAGCACATGACGCCGCAGTTCAAGGACTTGGTCACGCGTTACAAGCCATCCATCATCTTCAGCGATGGCGAGTGGGATCTGCCCTCCGCCGATTGGGGCAGCCCCGCGCTGCTTGCCTGGCTATTCAATGAATCGGCAGTGAAAAACGAAGTCGTGGTGAACGACCGCTGGGGTAAGGATTCGCGCCACGTTCACGGCGGCTACTGGACCACCGAATACACGCCCGGTATGAGCGGCATGAATCATGCCTGGGAGGAAAGCCGCGGCATGGGCTTCTCCTATGGCTACAATCGCGCTGAAAATGCGGATCATTATCACACCGGCCGCGAGCTTGTGGTGATGCTGGTCGATCTGGTGAGCCGCGGCGGCAACTTGTTGCTGGACATCGGGCCAAATGCTGACGGAACTATTCCCGCCATCATGGAAGACCGGCTACTGCAGATCGGCGCGTGGCTCAAGGTGAACGGCGAGGCGATTTATGGAACGAAGCCGTGGAAGTCTACGAGGCAATGGGGTGACGGGGAACAGCCCAAGGTTGAGTACAACAAGTCGTACGAAGCCGCCTACGACATTACGAAGTTGACGCAGAAGCCCACGGCAGGCAAGGCCGGGATTGAAGCTTTTTTCACAGCGAAGGGTAACGACATTTACGCCATACTGCCTCGCTGGCCGGGGCGTAAGTTCACGATAAAAGACATCACGTTAAAGCCGAAGTCGGCATCGCTGCTTGGTTCGCAGGCGAAGGTTGCCTTCAAAATCACGCCGCAAGGCATAGCGTTTGACATACCCGATCTGCCGGAGGAGTTAACCTCGTTGCCGATGTGGGTGATCAAAGTCAGTCAATGAGATTGCGTCCGGACTACCCCATGAATCCGACATTCGTCGGATCCGCATACCTGGGGTACGTCGTCGGAAGCTTCGATGGTGCAATCTCGAAGTTTGCCAAGTTTGGAAACACAGTGGCCAAATTTGATTTTGGCACGCCGAACCACTGGGCTAGGGTGGCCCCGTATTGGTCCACAGCCGTGGTGGGAATCCAGCGTCCTTCGCCGCCCGCATCATCGGTTGAGTTTAACATCAGGGAAGGGAATTTACCGTATAGCTTGCCACCTTGGACGCCAGGGCCGAGAACAATGTGATGGCTACCCCAGGCATGGTCCGACCCGCCATTCGAGT
>JAYVXT010000248.1:0-2159 GCA_043785065.1 Bryobacterales bacterium
TGAAGTCAGCAACCCTAATCGACCCATTGATGAAGACACCTTCTTCGATTTGGGTGGCTGCACGGCTACCATTTTGCTGACACCGGGGCATACCGATACTAATCTTTCCGTGTGGCTACCGGAAGATCGCGTTCTATATTGTGGCGATTGCCTGATCAATGCTTATTTGCCGAATTTGGATGCTGGGACCGTTGCCGATTGGCAAGTCTGGTTGGAATCATTGGATCGGGTGGAGACGTTACGGCCGGCATTTATTGTGCCAGGCCACGGTCCAGTTGCTGCTGGTGAGGATGTGGCGCGGGTTATTAGCGAGGTGCGTGGAGTGTTGCAGGAAGCGATCACCAGGGGTCATTCGCCCACCTGGCAAAAGACAAATTAGAACCAAGCTATTCAAGTGGCGAAGTCGGAAACTCCCCGAGCCCAGCATCGCGCCACTGGGCTTCTAGTTTCTGCTGGTCTTCCGCCGGTGCGCGCTTGTGGGCGATTTGGAAGTTCCGTATAACGAGTTGCGCCGAGCGCTCGTCGTTCGTCTGCCGGAATGCCACAATACTGCGGATCAGCCATTTGCCGCTCTCCTCAAAATGCCCCTGCATTCCAGCGAGGAGGCCTAACTGGCCGTAGCAGATAGCTGCGGCATGTAGGTTGTTCTGCTTCAAGGAAATAGCGAGCGATTTCTGGTGCCACTCCCTTGATAAGCCAAAATCCCCCTCCTCTTGGGCAAGCATACCCAGCTTGTGATATGTGGTGGCTGCGGCATGCAAGTTCCCCTGCTTCTGGAAAACAGCGAGCGATTTCAGGTACCACTCCCGCGCGCCTGCAAAGTCTTGCTCCTCTCCAGCAACCCCACCCAATAACTGATATCCGACGGCCGCGCCATGCAGGTTTCCCTGCTTCTCGAAAACAGCGAGCGATTTCAGGTACCACTCCCGCGCACCGGTAAAGTCCCGTTCTTCTTGGGCGACCCGACCGAGTTCACTATAGCTACTGGCCTCGCCAAGCGAGTTCCCCAGCTCCTTAGAAATGGCCAGCGATTTCAGATACCACTGCCGCGCTCCCTCAAAGTCCCGCTCTTCTTGGGCGACCGTGCCTAGGTGATGATAGCTACTGGCCGCACCATGAAGGTTCCCCTGCTTTTCCTTAATGGCAAGCGATTTCAAGTACCACTCCCGCGCGGACGCAAAATCCCCCTCCTCTTCGGATACCCTACCCAGTCGGTGCATTGCCATCGAGATGGCTGCTTGCTGCTGCGCCGATTGCTCCATCGCTTCAAGTCCTTCTAGTGCTATCCAAAAGCACTTTTTGGCCTTGTCGCCTTTTTCTACGTCCTTTAGTTGAATACCATCTAGGTAAGCTCCACCTACCACAAGCAGTGCTCCCGCCCAATCCACATCAGGCTTGCCGTTGGCTCTGCCCTGCAGTTCTAAAGGGTCTCCAATCGCCAAAGAAAGCGCGTCCAACGCTGCGGAAGTTTCCACTGGCTGACCCACTTGCAGAAATTGCCGTAATGCCGGAACCCCGAGTTCCAACCAAATCCGCTCCCGCGCCGCAGTGCCTGCCGCTGCTTTTAGGGCACGATCCAAATACAATTGAGCCGTGGCCAACGATCCTTCGGTTTGTTGGCTGCTTTGGATGGGGAGCAATTCTCGCGACGTTGGGTCATCGTCCACCTCCGTCAAATCCTCACGAAAGAGAAAGAAGCGGTTCAAGTCCGGCAATTGAGTGGCAAACTGAATGGCCGATGGCGGTAGGAACCACCAGATTTGAGCCCCAGGGCGCGCAACCAGCGTCTCCCGATGAAAATTCACCCACATGGATGATTGATCGTTTCTCTCACCAAACAAAAGCCGTTGCGGATCTAGAACAAATAGGACGTCGGTTGAGCCATGCGCCACCGATGCCACAAACTGCTCCTGCATGCCTTGCTTACATTCCAGCGTTTCCGTAGAGAGTTGCTTCTGCGCGAAGACCGCCTCTAAACGTTGCAACACCCGTTTTCTGGCATTGAAGGAGCGGTAAGTAACCAGCGCCAGACCTTGATTGACAGTAAGTACCCAATCCGTGAGGGCTCGTACCAACCAATCCTCTGAACCGCGAATCACTTGTCTAAATCCAAGCCGCCGCCTTTGTAAAAGTCGGGTTCGTTTGGAAAGTTCTCACGA
>JAYVXT010000249.1:0-2157 GCA_043785065.1 Bryobacterales bacterium
GCGAGCGCCGCAACCGTGAGCGCTTTCGATCCGCCTTGAAGGAACTTGCGTCTTGAGGGAGTTGTTTCGGTCATGGATACAGTTATACCGGAATTCGCGGCCAGCGCATAGCCCCATTCCCGCGTTGGACTGACAATTGTGGTAGCGTTCTGATAATCAGCCCATATGACCCCACGGCAAGTTCTCACAATCGCAGCGCTGCTGGCGCAACAGCTAGCTTTTCCGCAAGCTCCCACTCTCGACTTTGAATTCTTCAAGCAGAACGTCCAGCCAATCTTTCTGAAAAAGCGGCCTGGCCACGCCCGCTGCATGGCTTGTCACGAACACCGCAGCCCCCCTCTCGCATCACTCAGTCCAGCCGCTTCCACTTGGAACGAGGTCCAATCCCGTCAGAATTTCGCGATATGGAAACAATTTGTCACGCCCGGAAACCCGCTAAAGAGCAAGATGCTGCTGCATCCGCTAGCCGTTGCCGCCGGTGGCGACGATTTTCACGGCGGCGGAAAGCACTGGACTTCGCAAGGCAACCCTGAATGGAATACTTTGGCCCGCTGGGTTCATGGGGAAAAAGCTGCCGGTTCGCCCGCCCTCGCCGTACGCGTTTTGCAGACCAACTCGGCCGGCGATTCGATCCACATCATCGATCCCGCCACCAACGAGATCGCTGGGGTTATCGAAGACATTGAAGTCCCTCACGGCGCCGTCATCGCACCGGATGGCAGCCGGGTCTACGTCACCAACGAATCGAAAACCACCTTGGACGTAGTCGAAGCTCCATCACTCAAAGTGATCAAGCGCATCCCGCTTAGCGGCAATCCCAATAATGTTGATGTGTCCAAAGATGGCGCGTACGTTTACGTCGGAATCCGGCAAGGTTCGGGAGCGGTCGACGTCATCGATACGGCCACGCTAACAAACGTGAAAAGCATACAGGTTAAAGGCGAAATCCATAACGTCTATGTCACGCCAGATGGAAAATACGTCGTCGCCGGCTCCATCGCCGCAAGCACAATCAGCGTCATCGAAGAACGCGCCAAGGCCCTTGCGTGGACGCTAACCCTCAGCGCGGGCATTCGGCCGATGGCTTTTACGCGCAATCCCGATGGATCCACCAAGGAGATCATCGTGCAGCTCACCGATTTCCACGGATTCGCCGTCGTCGACTTTCAAACGCGGAAGGAAGTCCGCCGAATCGCATTGCCCGATCCTCCTGGCGAACATAAGGAAATAGAAGGACTGCAAGGTTCGCCATCGCACGGCTTGGCGATTACTCCGGACGGAAAAATGCTGTGGGCCACCAGCAAATACTATCATTCCGTGGCGGCGTATTCTCTTCCCGACTTCAAGTTTTTGAAGATGATCAAGGTTGGCTTACACCCGGACTGGCTCACCATCCCACCCGATGGCAAGAATCTCTATGTGGGCGTCGCGGGAGAAGATGTCACGGCAGTGGTTGAGATTGAGTCGATGAAGGTAGTAAAGGTAATCCCCGTTGGACCGGTGCCCAAGCGGATTGTAAGTGGATTGCTGCGGATTCGCTGAGCCGTTTGATGTATGCGCCCGCTCCTGCGCATCGGGGAATAAGTTACATAGCAGCCCTATAACCGCGGCTTACTTCATCATGTGCCCGGCGGCCCTTTCTCACAATGGTCGATGCACAGATCGCGCGGTCCTACTCGAACGGCCACTCTTGAAAATCCAATTCCTAGATATTGCGCATGGAACCATGACCTGGGCTCATGCCATAGGCAATATAGCAACCATAACGGGAGACGTATGATATCATTCCCACAACCTTTATGAAGCTTCTTTCACGTTTGGTGGTTGCCGCGCTGCTTGCCTCTAGCCTTCAAAATTCGGCGTTTTCACAAGCAGTTAACGCCACCTTGTTAGGAACCGTCTCCGACACATCAGGGGCCGTTGTGCCTCGCGTAAAAGTTGTGGTCACCGAGCAAAACACAAATGTAGCTAAGGTGAGCCAGACTAACGAAAGTGGCAATTACACCTTTCCGGACTTGGCTCCTGGAACTTACATGGTGACTGTTGAACTGGAGGGCTTCAAGAAGGAAGCGCGGCGCGATGTTATTCTATCGGTCAACAGCAACGCCCGCGTGGATCTTCGCCTTCAACCAGGCAACGTCAGCGAAACGGTGGAGA
>JAYVXT010000250.1:0-2155 GCA_043785065.1 Bryobacterales bacterium
GGAAGCCACTTCCAATTTCGTTCTTGACAAAGCCCGTTTCAAGCCAGCCTCATCCATGGGCCAGCCATCCAACAAACAGACTTCCACACCTTCGTAGCCAATTTCTTTACAAGCGTCAATCGCCTCGCCGATCAGATACGATTTCATTCCATAAAGGCTGAAGGCCAATCGCAGGGCAGGCGCGGCCCCATAACTATCCATCGCCACTGTCCCCAATAACAAATTTCTGCGCGTGATGTTCATGTCAAAAATGCAGTTGAATCGACGCCACAATCATGCCCAGTTCCCGGCCATCCGCCTCGCTGGGGGCAATGAAGTTCGATAGCCGGAAATGCAGCGGCCGGTCTGTGAGTGCCGAAGGCAAAGCCCGGACATATTGATATTCGCCCTCGGATGCGAAGCTGTGGGGTTCAAGCTCATGCTCCCCTATCTTTACCGAAAGCCTCACCGAGCCAAACTGTTCGATCAGAAGCGCGGGAATATACAACTCCAACACAATTTTCTTGGCATGTCGCGATTCCATCGGAATAGAAGCGCTAAACTGCCCGGCGGTCCATCGCCAGCTTTGCCCATCGGCGTCATACCAGCCTTCCAGCAAGTCCACATTGTTCATACGGTAGGCCGACCGCAGTATTAGAAATGCCCGCTCATCGCGTTCTAAACTATTGGCGTCCGATTGTTCGCTGCCATAAGTTCGGAACGCCAGTATCTGCCAACCCGCCCTTTCCACCAAACGGCGCAGCGCCGGTTCGGAAAAAATCCAGTAATTGCTCCGGTCCCCATTCAATTCATGCGTTCCCAACAAGTAGGCAAGAGCATCTTTGTCCAATGGCAGACCCGATGGCGAAATCCGCGCCACTCGCGTGCTTAAAAATAAATATTTCACCTGCCGCGTCAACTTCTCTAGCGCATGGAAAGGATTTTTCAAATGGTAAAGAATGCCAAGAAAAAAGGCGACCTCGAAAACGCCATCCGGCAGCCTGAAGTTGGTGTCCACATCCGTATCCGAAATTTCGACCGAAGAATGTAGCTTCTCCTTTAATGCGCGAATGCCCCGCATCTCGTTCGCATTGGTTGGCGCGTGGTCCACGGCAAACACCTTGGCCCCCAACGATTCCAGAAAGAACGACCAATCCCCATCCGCGGGACCGATGTCTAAAACACGGCGCCCTTCCCCAACCAGATCGAAAATGGTGCGTAGTTCCCCCGTCAACAACTGGTCAATATGATCGATGTTCGACAACGAATGATAGGAATACCAAGGAAAGTCCACAGCAAGCTCGGACTTTGCCTGATCCAGTGTTTTCTGAAACTCCACGGCGCGTGTTCGCAATTCATTCAAAAGCATTGTTAATTAGAAGCGCAAAGGGCCCGATGGCAGGGCCAACAATTATCAAAGGAACACGGAGGGCTGCTCGCCATCGGAGCTCCGTTTTGCGCGTGTTCCTCAAAAGGAGCCGGCGCTATTGGGACAAGATTGGCGGCGTATCCTTCGCCGCCAGCAAATTCCGCAGCAACGCCCCACTATCTCCACCAACCATCGTAAGCCGCCCCGTGTTCTCCACCACCTTTTGCGTCTCAAGAATTTCGAACAGCGCTTTCACCACCACAGGCTCCTTGGAAAGTTCCCGCAACGCTTGTCCCAGCAAGTTCGGGCGAATCGCCGCGGCTCTTCCAAATTCAATGGAAGCTTCCCGTTCGGCGGAACTGCTAATGACGCTCACCTGATTCGCACCGGCTTGTTTGATGGCCGCCGTCACTTGACGCAACCTGTTTACAACCTTTTCTTCAATCTGCCGGATCATATCCTTATCGCGGAAATGCACCTTTCGAATGTAGACCGAACCCAGCTGATATCCCCACTCGTTTGATCGAGGCGACACTTCGTTGCGCACCGTCAAGCTCATCTTGTGCCGGGTGCCAAGCATTTCAGATAAAGGCATGTTGCTTAGGCACCGCACCGTGGCGTTGCTCACGTTGGCCCGCAATGAACCACGTGGATCCGTATTTTTGAACAGGTAAGCCACCGGATCGCTAACCCACATTTCGTACCAAATGCCGATGCCCATGGGCGCGCCTTCTTCGGAATTAACCGGCTCGCTGCGGCGGTATTCCTGATCCAGGCGCCGGTCAATCACGTAGCATCTGCCCAACC
>JAYVXT010000251.1:0-2147 GCA_043785065.1 Bryobacterales bacterium
CTGGCATCCTGCCGATTCAACTTTTTTCGTGACTTGGCGGTTACACGGATCTCGTCCAAAGCGCCCAGGCGGTCCGATCTGGCTGATGGACCCTTGTGTAGCCGAAACCGTGGTAATCGAAATTCTCGCTTCAAAACGTCGAGGGGACATTGACGAACTATTTGCGTGGGTTGTCATGCCCAACCACGTCCATTTATTGCTAAAACCGAAAGAAGATTTGATGCGTGTTCTGCAAAGGATCAAGGGTGCAAGCGCCCGCAAGGCAAATCTTCAATTACAGCGCACGGGCCGATTCTGGCTTGCAGAATCCTTCGATCATTGGATTCGTAACGATTGGGAGTTTCGACGAATTCGCTCTTACATAGAGCACAATCCCGTTGCTGCTGGACTTGTTGATTGTGCGGCGGCTTGGCGTTGGTCCAGTGCGACCGAAGCGGGCTTAAGCCCGCAACCACCACCACAATCATAGCGCCGATTCTGGCTTGCACAATCGCGTTGCTGCTGGTCTTGTTGATTGTCCCGAAGCGGGCTTAAGCCCGCAACTACCAACGCAATCATAAGGCCGATTCAACCCTCATCCTAGGTGATATGCTTACCCGTTTGGGTGATTAACCCAGTAGCCATGTTTACACCCAAAGACCATAATGGAGCTATGCCAGTTGAAGTTTCCATTGATATCATGGGCGAGCGCGCCAAACGCAAAGCTATGCTTGAATTGCTGTATGAGCGCTTGCTCAAAACGCCGGGCACACCGGCTTTAACCACTCTCGAAATGGAAGCTACTTTGGGTCTTGAAAAGAACTCCATGCTGACGGCAGCCTGGTACATGAAAGAGCGCCTGCTTGTGAAATCGGCCGATAGCGGACGGCTTACAATCACCGCCCGCGGCATCGACCGGTATGAGGAACTTACCCTGAATACCCACGCTACCGGGGACTAGGAAGCAACCAGTTCCAGCGCCAATTTCTTTGCGCCGCGCAGATCGGTTTTGCCCGTTCCTAAACTTGGAATACCCTCCACCAAGTAATAATTTCCCTTCTTAGGAATCCACAACGCCGGCAGTTCGCTTTCCGACATTCGCTTCCAAAGCTCCACAGGCTGCATTTCCGGCCCCGTGTAAAGCACCACCAGCCGTTCCCCGCGAACATCGTCCGGGATCGTGGTTACGTGGCAAGGAGCATCGCCCAATATCGCATGCAGCTCTTCTTCCACTTTCAAGTGCGGAACCATTTCTCCGCCAATCTTGCTGAAGCGCGCCAGCCGATCGGTGATTTTAAGGAAGCCGTCTTCATCCAGCACACCTACGTCGCCGGTGATGTAAAAGCCATTGTACAGAGCCCGCGCCGTAAGTTCGGGCTGCTTCAAATAGCCGACCATCAGGCTGGGGCTCTTCGCCAGGATTAAACCTTCTTCGCCCGGTTCCACTTCCTCAAAAGTATCGGAGTTCACCACCTTCAGCGTGACTCCGGGCAGCGGACAACCAACGGTTCCTTTCTTATTGCCACGCTGATTGTTGGCATCGTCTTTGTAATCGGAAACGTTGAGGCTAATCACTGGGGCCATTTCCGTGCAGCCGTAGCCTTCCAGAATTTCCGCGCCGAATTTTTCCGTGAAGGCTTCGGCCAAGGAATCGCGCATCTTTTCGGCGGATGAAATTACGCAACGCAAATGGGCGAACTGTTCTTTCGTACACTTGCGCAGGTAGCCCGCGCAGAAGGTGGGCGTGGTCACGAGGAATGTGGTTTTATGTTTCTCCGCCAGTTCGCCCACTACCTTGGCATCCATCGGGGAGTAATGATAGGCCGCTTTGAAACCTACAAGAAGCGGCAGCCACATGGTGGCGCAGTAGCCGAAGGAATGGAACAACGGCAGTGCGCCGATCAACGAATCGTCCTGGCTGACGGGAAACACTTGCGCCGTTTGCCGGATGTTGGAAAGGATATTGAAGTGCGTCAGTTGAACGCCCTTGGGGATGCCGGTGGAGCCGCTGGAAAAAATCACGGTGGCGATGTCGTCCGGAGTTGCCTTGCACAATGTAGCGGCCGGAGCAATGCGAGCCCGCAACGCGGCAATCGCCTTTTGGATGCCGTTAAATGCGCCGGTCAATTCGTCGAGGAAAACCATTCCGGGCCGCTCCGTTATCTTGG
>JAYVXT010000252.1:0-2146 GCA_043785065.1 Bryobacterales bacterium
CGCGAAACGTTCGACCTGTTCGGCATCAATTTCCGCAACCACCCCAACTTGATCCGCCTGTTGATGCCCGAAGGCTACGTCGGCCACCCGCTGCGCCGCGACTTCCCTATCCACGGCCACAAGTACAGCTATAAGGACGAGTAAGGAAATCCCATGAGTCAAACGGCACTCCAAGAAAACGAAGCCACGGAACTGCGCAGCCGCCGCATGGTTCTGAACATGGGCCCGCAGCATCCGTCCACCCACGGCGTGTTGCGCGTGCTGCTGGAACTGGAAGGGGAAACCATTCAGAACGCTATCCCCGACATTGGCTTCCTCCACACAGGCATTGAAAAACAGTGCGAAGCATTGACCTGGCAGCAAGTGGTCACGCTAACTGATCGCGTCGATTACCTTTCCAACCTCAACAACAACTTGGCATACTGCCTGGCGGTGGAAAAGCTTTTGCAGTTGGAAATCCCCGCCCGCGCGCAGTTCATGCGCGTTATGCTTTGTGAACTTTCCCGCATCAGCAGCCATCTGGTTTGGTTGGGCACGCACGCGCTCGACATCGGCGCCATGTCCATGTTCATGTACTGCTTCCGCGAACGCGAAGAAATCCTGAAAATCATGGAGTTCTTTAGCGGCCAGCGGTTGATGACCTCCTATATCCGCATTGGAGGTTTAGCGCTTGACGCGCCCCGCGGTTGGGAAAAGATCGTGAAGAAGTTTCTGGATTCGTTCCCATCGCGCGTGGAACAGTATGAAGACCTGCTGAATAACAACCCCATCTGGACCGGCCGTACAAAAGGCATCGGGCCGTTGGACGTTAATCGCATGATCAACATCGGCATTTCAGGCCCGCTGATTCGCGCCTGTGGCTTGCCGCATGACCTACGCAAGATGGAACCCTATTCGAGTTACGAAAAGTTTGATTTCAAAGTTTGCACGCACACCGATGGCGATGTATGGGGCCGCTATCAAGTCCGCATGGGAGAATTCCGCGAATCCTTGAAGATAATCAAGCAAGCAATGGATGGCATGCCCGGCGGCGCGGTTACGGCTACGGCTCCAAAAGTGGTTCTGCCGGATCGCGAAAAGATGAAGACGCAGATGGAAGCGTTAATTTATCACTTCAAGATCGTCACCGAAGGGTTTGCCGTTCCTGAAGGCGAGGCTTATGTGGGTATTGAATCGCCGCGCGGTGAGCTTGGTTATTACGTTGCCAGTGATGGATCGGCCAAGCCGTTGCGCGTTCACATGCGCACCCCAAGTTTTGGCAACATTCAGGGCCTCCCCGATTTGATTGAAGGCCGCCTGATTGCCGATTCCATTGCGATTATGGGCAGTTTGGACTTTGTGTTGGGAGATTGCGACCGATGACATTTTCCCCGGAACTTGAAAAGCGTTTTGCTGATTTGCTGACGCATTATCCGGAAGGCCGGCAGAAGGCCGCGCTGATTCCCATGCTGATGTACGGCCAGGATGAAGTAGGCTCGGTTTCGCCCGAATTGATGGCGGAAGTGGCCAAGCGGCTAAGCATCAAAGTAATTGAAGTGGAGGAAGTGCTTGGCTACTACTCCATGTTGCATCGCAAACCGATGGGCAAATTCCACGTGCAGGTTTGCACTAACGTGGCTTGCATGCTGGTGGGTGGCACGGAACTTTATGATCACGCCTGCAAGAAGCTTGGGCTGACGCACCTGGAAACGCAGAAAGGCGGCAATTTCTCTCTGGAAGAAGTGGAATGCATCGGAGCTTGCTCCTGGGCTCCGGCGATTCAGGTTAATTACGATTTCCACCATCATGTGACTCCTGAAAGCTTCGACAACATTCTTGAGGGGTGCAAGTAAAATGAGTAAGCTCTATAACGAGCCCAGCCCACTTGAGGTTAAGATAGTCAGCAAACGCTTCGGCCTTGAAAATTCCGCTTCCATTGAAACTTATCTTGCCACCGAAGGCTATGTTGCGCTTAATAAAGCGATCGGCATGACGCAGGAACAAATCATCGACGAAGTGAAAGCTTCCTCGTTGCGCGGCCGCGGCGGCGCTGGTTTTCCTACCGGCATGAAGTGGGGCTTTGTGCCTCGCCAATTGGACAAGCCGAAGTACATCGTGGTCAATGCCGATGAGTCGGAACCCGGAACCTGCAAGGACCGGCTGCTGA
>JAYVXT010000253.1:0-2143 GCA_043785065.1 Bryobacterales bacterium
CCGGCAAGAGCGCCGTCGAAGATGGCCTTTGACACAGCGCCACCGGTTGCCGCGGTCACCAGGAAATAGTTGGGGCCGCTGGGACGGAAGAAATTCGCCGCGAACGGGTTTACGAATCTTGCCCCGGTGGCATTGTTCACTGCAATAAGTCCCGGGATCACTACCGTATATTTCGCGTTACTAGCAAGCGGTACTGAGAAGGCCAGCGCTTGCGTGGAGTTTGCGGGGTTGGCTCCGCCGCTAAAATTCCTGAAGTTCTGTAATATCAGGTCGTTGTCAGGAGCATTGATGTCAATCGGCCTGGGCAAATGGCGCGTCCCAACCCATAGCCCTCCAATAGAGAAGGTGAGTTCATTTGTGAACTGATGTTCAAACCCTAGGCTGCCCTGATGCGCATATGCATATTGGAAGTTCTTCGTCACCGGAAGCGTGAAAGGTAGCACCGGGCCGAATCCAGGAAAAGTCTGGTCATTGAAACGTTGCCGGCCAGCCTGATAAATAGCGGTGTTGGCAACTCCGGGTGTCACCACGGAAGCCGGCAAAGCGGCGCAGAAGGGGTTGGTTGCCCGTGAAGGATTGGCGACTGAAGGACAAACCGTACCTTGGAAAATCTGCGTCGCGTTCAGCAGGGTCGTGGGCGATGGAGAGTTGAAAAGAGCTACGAACTGCTGCTGCTGTGAAGCATCGGCAATGTCTGAGTTGAAAGCCACCGCACCCAACGGATGGTCATAAAATAACCCATAGGCCCCTCGGAATACGCTCTTCCCATCACCCCAGGGCTGCCATGCAAAACCGAAACGTGGAGCAAAGTTGTTGTTATCCCGCGGGATCCCCTGCTGCACGTTTAGCGTGTTCTGCGCCGCTAGGAGGGTGTCCGCGCTCAGAACGGTTCCCGTCAAAGGATCAGTGAAGGGAACCGTACCAATCTGCTGGGTCAATTCAACATCGTAGCGAATACCGTAATTCAAATTCAGCTTCTTGGTGACTTGCCAGGAATCTTGCCAAAAAAATGCCAATGGCTTGTTGGTGAGAGTGCTGGCGGGATTGCCAAAACCCTGGATATAGCTGGAAGGAACTCCCAGTCCGTAACTCTGGGTGGGAGTAAATTGCGGAGCGGCCAGATAAGGACAAGGATTCGCGGGGTTGCTGCAAAGCAACGTAGCGGCGCTGAATGTACCGAAGTTAAAGAGGCCGGCGAAATTCAATTCGAAGGTGGCATCGATCCCCACATGGTTGAAGTCCGCGCCAAACTTCATGTTATGGTGGCCCGCGATCAGGCTTATATTGTCGCGTAACTGATAGCGCGACTCTACGCGGCGCACCGGCGAAAACAATTCCCGGCCGATAAACGCTGTGCCGCCAATGTTGTAAGCCACCGCGTCCCCATTCTGTGAGCGGAATTGCGCTGACCGGCGACCCCAATTGAAGTTCGCCTCGTTCACCAGGCGCGGACTCAGGGTGGAGTTCAAACCGGCAACCGCGGACCAGTCCCGGAGTTGCTGTACTCCAGTACGGGAAACATCGTTCTGCCCCAACGATTGATTCTGTGACTCCACCTGCAGTCCGTTGGCTAGGCTGGGATTAAAGCTACCGCTTAATGAAAGCACATGGCGATCGTTGAAACGGTGATCAACGCGCAGTGAGCTGAATGTCGTGCCCTCTGAGACGGGAAAGATGCGTTGCAATTGTGTCAGCGGGCGGAACGCAATAGGCAAGCCGGCTGCATTCACCGTGCTTACCGGGACCCCGGCTCCGCTGAGCAGGAACCTTCCTCCCACCTGCGAGCCTGCGGGGATTGGAGTCAGCGCGGCCAATCCGGGGAAAACCACCAATGGGTTGGTTCCATTTAATGCCGTGGCCCCGCCACTGGAAGCGAGAAACGCATAGGGAACCGCCGCCGGAACTCCCGCGCCGCCGGGCAAAGCCAGCAGTCCATTGATGAACTGCGCTTCCGCAGCCGTAAGATTGCCGAATGTCTGGCCGCCGATGATCACCGAACTTGTCAGGTCCTGGGTAACATTGGTGGTGAAAAATCCCGCCTCTTGGCGGCGCCGTTGCTCAAACGCACCAAAGAAGAAGGTCTTGTCTTTCACGATCGGACCGCCAAAGGTCGCGCCGTACTGCGTGCGCGTAAACGGCGGAT
>JAYVXT010000254.1:0-2143 GCA_043785065.1 Bryobacterales bacterium
AATTTGTCGATGCCCGCATCCTTGGCATCACCGGGATGAATCACAATCAGGTAGCGGAAGTGCAGCTTGTCACCCTTCGCCAGTTCAACGGTCCCATCCTCAGTCTCGGTCTTCAAGAAGGTCTTCCGTCCAAACGGATTGGCCGCAAACAGGCCATAACCCCGCACATGCCAGCGTGCGCGCCGCGAATTCGCCGGATGATCCAAAATCGTGATGCCTAGCTTTTCGCCATCCACCATGCCCGTATAATCCATCCAGTTCGACGCCTTGCCCCACACCACGGCCTCCGTCTCCTGCCCTTCTGCATTGCTGATTTTCCCTGTGTGCGGCAGCGCGTCCACGATTCCCCGCCCCGTATTCTTGCTTTCCTGCAGCACGGGAGCTATGCGAATTCCTAATACGCCATCCTTCGAATCGCCAAACGTAACCTTATCCGCTATTGCGGTTAAAATAATATCCAATTCAATCGCCCGTAAAGTTTTTGTCTTGCGGAACGTCATCACCCGCTGCTCTTCAAGCAACTTCGCGCCATCCGCCGCCTTCCAATTCATCAACGCCGAAATCATTCCGGACGATTCGCCGCCCTGGGCAGACACAATCTTATCCACTTCAATCAGGCCGCGGTTAGGAGTCTTATAGTTAGACTCATTGTTCCAAAAATCCAGCCCGTTAACCCGGTCATGGGCAAACCAAAGGCCGCGTTGATGTGGATGATCGACCGGTTCCCCCTCAACTTTTTCCATCGGGAAATAGCGCGTCACAACTTTCCCCGATGCCGACCGCAGCGGATGCAGATAGGGTTTCATCGTCTCCCCTCCGCGCAGGACAAAATCTGTAAAGGGTTTTCCGTCTATCGTCACCCGGACACGATCCGGTTCGGTGGTAAACTTCACTTGGGCCGGCAGAATTGCAGCGGCCAGCAGAAACATAATTGGAATTCGCATTGCTCTGAGAATTGATGATACCGCGCCGCTTAAGGTTACTGGCCAGCTTCTCCTTGCGGAAATAGAAGCTTGCGAATTTCAGGAGCATCCATGCCGTTTTTATCGATTTCCTTCACCGGCAGATCCAGCCTTTTTAGAGGCGTCTTCCCCGCCAGTTTATCGGCCAGGCTCTTCACGGCTTCATAGCCAATCCGAACGGTGTCTTGCACCAGCATCAGGTCGATCAGGCCTTCACGCAACGCTTCTACATGGGAATCACTCGTGTCAAAGGTAATCAACTTAACCTTGCCCGCCAGGTTGCGGCTACGGATGGCTTGTATGGCTCCCAGCGAACTTGCTTCACTTGAGGCAAACAGCCCGTCAATATCCGGATTCGCGGTAAGAATGTTTTCGGCGATCGCCCGCGCCTTGGCCCTATCCGCCATGCCGAATTGCTTGGCCGCGATGATTATCGAAGGAAATTCCTTGGCCATGGTCTGCTCAAAGCCTTGCTCACGTAGCACGGTAGAGGAGCCGCCTGGCTTATGCGCCACCATCCCAACTTTGCCCTTGCCATTGCCCTTACTTTGGATTAGCGCCGCCAGCCGCCGCGCCGCCGTGCAACCGGCCTCAAAGTTTCCGGTCGCGATGAAGCTGACGTAATTGTCCACGTTCACACCGGAATCAAAAATGGTCACCGGAATCCCCGCATTGATCGCGCGCTGTACTGAAGCGGCCAAAGCGCGTTCATCGGTGGCGGAAATCGCGATCGCATCGACATGCTGCACCACCATGGCATCCACAATCTGGATTTGACGGCCGTGGTCGGTCTCTTCGTTCGGACCATTCCAGAGAACGTCAACGGCAAATTCCTTTGCCGCCTGATCGACGCCTTTGTGGATAGTCACGAAAAACAAGTGAGAGGTCGCCTTGGGGATGACCGCGATTTGTTTGCGTCCCTGCTTGTTGCAGGATTGGGCCAAAACAAGCGAGAGGGGCAGCAGGGCCCGCCGGGAAATTGCCATTCAGCTATTTCAACACGCTTGCGTGCGCAGTGCTTGCCCACTACATTGTCAGCACGTCAAAATGAAAGCGCTCCGGAGGCAAACTGGCTGAGTCCGCCGACCCCATGTCGCTCCACGCTTGATAGGCCGACGCCGCTACTTTTTGATTTAAGTAAAAAAGAAACTGATCGGTGCAACAAGAAAACGGCGGTAAAT
>JAYVXT010000255.1:0-2137 GCA_043785065.1 Bryobacterales bacterium
GACTGATACAGAGTAGATGGAGCCAGACCAGAAATAGTTTCAATCCACGCGCCCCGCGTGGGGCGCGACTCTGAAAAAATGCCCTTCCGGTTGGCGGTCCCGGTTTCAATCCACGCGCCCCGCGTGGGGCGCGACCGCAACCCCAAAAGAAGCTGCTACATTAACATCTTACACGGAAGCAGACGCGAACTCCTTAAAGAATGTGCTTACATGAACCGGTGCCTAGTCCGGTATTTCCGCTAAACCATTGCTCCTGAAAGGTTTATGCTAACGCGCGAACCCTCCGGTAAATTTGCAACCACTTGTGGTCCGCACAATTTCAAATGATCATCGGTGAATCCGGGTCGTAACTTGCCTTCACCCCAACATGGTCAACCCGGTTCCGCCAATCATTACCTAAGAAATAGAATCTCATGCTATCTTTTCCGGCATCAATTTCCCCTAGCAGTTTCGCCCGCAAGCTGACGAATTGCGCCTGATCCACACTGCATTCAAACACGGAATTCTGCACCCGCTGGCCGTGATTTTCACAAACCCGCGCCACCCGCCGCAAACGACGTTTCCCTTCAGTGCCTTCGGTGTTCACATCGTAAGTAACCAAAACAAGCATCCGATTACCTCCAGATCATTGCGGGATAAGCGTCCAAATCTCCTCTCAAATGCCGCGCCAGCAGCATCGCTTGTAAATGCGGGAAAAGACCGAGGGCAGCGTTTTCCTCTAAGAATGGGTGCTGCATTTCCTCTTGCTTGCGCTTTTGCCACGCAGTCAAGACTGTCTTTCTCGCATCGTCCTCCATAACAACGGCGCCGCTTTCCGTTCGCTTGAAATCCGATTTACTCAATTGCTGCCGATTGATTAGGCTTAGCACCAGCCGGTCGGCTAGAACTGGCCGCAGTTCCTCCATCATGTCCAAAGCGAGGCTGGGTCGGCCCGGCCTATCACGGTGCAGAAAACCGCAATAGGGATCAAGCCCTACTCCTTCAAGCGCAGCCTCCACATCGTGAACCAGCAACGTATAAATAAAGGAAAGCAGCGCGTTAACTTCATCGAGCGGCGGGCGGCGCGAACGTCCCTTGAATTGAATGCCGGACTTTTGAGCAACAATCATGTGATCGAAAACCGAAAAATATTCCCGGGCGCAATCGCCTTCCATTCCTCGAAGCGTGTCCAGCGAATCGTCAGGACATCTGCTCATATGTTCCAAAGAGCGGGCCAAATAGGAGGAGGATGCTTCAACCGCTTCAGGGTTGACTGATTTTTCGCGCATGGCGCGGCGCAGCACGTTCCGCGAATTGGCGATTTTAGCCATGATGAAGACGCGGGCGAGGGCGGCGCTACGAATGGGGTCGTCGGCCGCCCTGTACTGGATCCTGCGAAGAAGAATGTTACCGGCCGCGCCGCCTTGCACGCGGGCGAGGAATCGTCCGCTTTCGGATAGAAAGCTGACCAGCACGCCGCGTTCTCCGCAGAAACCCATGAGCGGGGGGCTCATGGAAACGCGGCCAAAGCAGACGATGCCTTGAATCGTGTGGATGGGAAGGTTCAAAAGCGTTTCGTCGTCACGCTTGACGGCGACGGCTTCGCCTTCGCGATGGAGATAGACGCCTTGCGTGGTGACGTAGAGGGTGTTCAGCAACTTTTTCATTCTTCGTCCTCTTGAAGGGATTGGGCGATGGCGGATTGCAAATAAGCTGCCGCATTTTTCAGTTGCGGGAGCTTGGGCTGGCAGATGTCGATCAGTGAGCAGGCCCGGCACTTCGCCTTTTCGTAAACTGGTGGCGGCGTCTTGGCGGCCCGGTACATTTCATGCATGCGGGCGGCGATTTGTTCGGTGGCGGTGCGCAGTTGGAGGGTGAATTCGACGTCGGTACGGCGGCGGGGTAGTCCGTAGTAGAGTGCGCCGCGAGGGATGACGGTTTGGAGCATTTCTTCGAGACAAAGGGCTTGGGCGCAGAGTTGGATTTCGTCCCAATTTCCGGATTTTGGTTTGCCTCGCTTATATTCGACGGGGAGGGGCGGGGATTTGCCGTCTTTGGGGAATTCGACAACGTCGGCGATGCCGGAGAGGCCGAGGCGGAGGCTGCGAATGGCGAGGGAGCGGACGATGCGGGTGCCGTGTTTGGTTTCGTCGGGGCC
>JAYVXT010000256.1:0-2132 GCA_043785065.1 Bryobacterales bacterium
ACACAAGCGTCCAAAACGACCACATACTGTTCAAAGCCCATCGTTCTCTTTAGACTCTTCAGGCTCTTCAGGCGGGAGAACGCCATAAAGGCCATTTTCGGCTTCGGCTTTGGCCAAATCCCTGATCACCCGCTTGCGATTGGCGTCTCGCCCGGCCTTGTACTTCAGTAAGTCCTTCGCATAGATCCGGCGATGGGTCCCCACCATGTGATAGGGCATTTCATTCTTGTCTAGCAGCCCTACTAGAAATTGGCGTGACACGCCAAGCATCGCGGCGGCTCTAATCGTTGTGAGCTTTGCCTGATGCTGAACGATGTAGATTGATCGGCCCTGTTGAAGCAGGCCAATCAGTTCGGTCAAGAAAGAGTACAGAGACCCAGGAAGTGGGCGAGCTTCACCGCTGGGCCCAACCAGCTTCGCGTTCCCTTTGCGAATCGCCTCGTAAAGTTGTTTGATTTCTTGCTGATCGGAACCTGAAAGGGCGACCCGCGATTCTTCTTGCTTTACCTCTTCGTCAGTTAAAGTATGGGTTGCCATAACCGAATCCCTCGTCAAGTATCACAAGCACCACATGTGCTATATGTGGTGGCACTCTTCCTGTATACTAAGCTGATTGGGCCCATCAGTCAACCGTATTTAATCGTTTTCCACAACTTTCTAACACCATAGACCGTTGAATCGATGTGGGTTAGCTAGTTCCTCACCTCTAAATCCGGTTGGCGCGGAGGTGGGTGGTCAAACAAGCCAAGTGAAGGCTTCACGCCTTACCGGCCCCAGACTGCGAGAGTGCGCACGTACCGGGATGCGGTATGTAAGCTTCTCGCGCTACGCCACAGGCGATGCATGGAGGTTGCGCCACGGCATGGAGGTTATGGCGTAAAATTGCGCAACCCTCTCTTCCACGGGGGACTTTGGTCAGCCACGATCGCGTCGCGACGGTGTAGCGCGTTGCAGAGTGGTTAACCGCCAGAGCGATGTTGCCTCGACCCAGCAGGGCCGCTCTGGAGCTCCAACTATGTTGAGGAGCCGTCTGCAACACATACGGATCCTCGTTTCTTCCCGCGCTTTATTTCGGAGTGCTGATCGTGCCGGTTAGAGTGCCTGAATGCGATTCGAACGCCGGCAGCGTACTCGGGTCGACAATGCGATCAAGCCTTAAGCTGCCGGTCGCGCCTTCGAAGCGTCCTGTACCCCCGTTGATGGTCAGGTTTTCAACAATGTGACCCGCGTTCGGACCAGTCGGCGGCCCGAATCCCGTGAACGAGCCGTAGATCAGGTCGTCGTTGTTGAAAACCAGCAGGAAAACTCCGGTGCTACTCCCGTTAAGGTCTACCGTCGCGTCCAAAACGTAGGTGAATCGCCCGATGTGCGACGCATGACCCGCGCCCGCCCCGCTGGCCTGCAAGGTTCCATTTTGGAAGACCCCGATGCCATGACCGTCAAATGACCCTTGCACATTCAAAGTCTTTACCTCGGCGAGAACTGCTGACGCCGACAGTATGATCGACATGGCCGCCATAACCAGCGGCCCGGACGATAAAATTCGCGAATTCATAGAGAAATCTCCTTGTTCAGAATGGCCCCCTTGAAAGAATCGAAGGGGGTAGCGGCAGTGTAGCCCGACCCACCTCCGCAGTCTAATATTTTTCACTTGGAATCTCACCTCAGACCGTAACCTGATCATTCGATATCTGTTAGGCTTGGGTATCAGAATCACGAGGCTTTGCCATCAATGAAGGATGATCAACCTCAGTCAGGCGCGTTGATTGAATTCGGCCCCTTCAGCTTCGACAAAGCTCTTGGGAAACTCAGCAAGCACGGTACATCCATCAAGCTGGGCGGCATGCCGCTGAAGATTCTTGTGCATCTGGTGGAACGGCCTGGCGAAGCCGTCAGCCGCGGGGAGTTGCAGAAGCTGCTTTGGAACGGCGCCGCCTTCGGGGATTTCGAGCAGGGTCTCAGCTCCGCCGTCAACGTAGTTCGAAGGGCCTTGAGCGACTCAGCGGACCGGCCTCATTATATTGAAACGGTTCCAGGCCAGGGATATCGGTTTATTGCACCTCTCCATTCCGGGGTTGCCGTTCCAAAACCCATAGGGTCCAACGGGGCGCCCGATACGCCCTCGATTGCGG
>JAYVXT010000257.1:0-2132 GCA_043785065.1 Bryobacterales bacterium
CAGTTGGCGCCCGGTGTGGCTTTGACAAATGATATCCGGGCCGCCATTCGCGATGCCGACGTAATCATGATGCTGCGCGTCCAATTGGAACGCCAGCATGAAGCCAATTTTCCCGCCGGCGATTATTTCAAGTTTTATGGCCTGCGGCTGGATCATCTGACCCTGGCTAAATCGAACGTGCTGGTAATGCACCCGGGTCCAATCAACCGCGGCCGGGAAATTTCAAGCGACGTGGCCGATTCGCAGCGCTCGGTGATTTTGAATCAAGTGGAAAATGGTGTAGCCGTTCGCATGGCTGTGCTGGAAAAGATTCTGAAGCAATAACAATGTCAAAACTGTTGATCAAGAACGGTCGCATCATCGATCCCGCATCGAACTGGGATCAGGTGGCGGACCTGATGATGGTAGACGGCCTGATTACTGGCATGGGCGAAAACCTAAGCGCGAGTGACGCGGAACTTTTCGACGCCAGTGGTATGGTGGTGGCTCCCGGATTTCTGGACATTCACGTGCATTTACGCGAACCCGGATTTGAGCATGCCGAAACCATTGAGAGCGGGGCCAAAGCCGCGGCTGCGGGCGGCTTCACGTCGGTTTGCTGCATGCCGAATACCTCGCCGGTGAACGACAATGCCACGGTGACAAGTTACATCATCGAACGGGCCAAGCGGCAAGCAGTGGTGAACGTGTATCCGATAGGCGCCATCACTAAGGGCAGCATGGGTGAAGAGCTTGCCAATATTGGCTCCATGGTGCAAGCGGGCGTGGTGGCGATTTCCGACGACGGCAAGCCGGTGATGAATTCACGCATTATGCGGCGGGCGATGGAAACGGCCAAATCGTTCGGCATTCCGGTGATTGACCATTGCGAGGATCTGAACCTGAGCGCGGGCGGCGACATGCACGAAGGGCTCGTCTCGACGAAGCTGGGCCTGCGCGGCATTCCATCCTGTTCAGAAGATGTGATGGTGGCCCGCGACCTGATCCTGGCGGAATTGACTGGCGTGCGGTACCATGTGGCGCATATTTCAACGGAGCGATCCGTAAAGATGGTGGCCTATGCCAAGCTAAAAGGCATGGCTGTAAGTTGTGAGGCCACTCCCCATCACTTTGCATTGACCGACGACCAGATGGCGGCCTACGATTCCAACTACAAGATGAAGCCGCCCTTGCGATGCTGTGGAGACGTGGATGCAGTGATCAACGGCATTGCCGACGGGGTGATAGAAGTGCTGGCTACCGACCATGCGCCACATGCGGGTTCGGAGAAGATGCAGGAGTTTGAGCGGTGCCCGTTCGGCATTACGGGGCTTGAGACTGCGATTGGATTGACCTTGGAGAGGCTAGTGCATCCCGGCAAGATCACACTGAAGCATATGGTGGAGTTGTACACCACAAATCCGGCGCGCGTGATGAATTTGCCGAAAGGCCGGCTTGCGGTTGGTGAGTCCGCCGATGTGACGATCTTCTCGACCGGGCACGAGTGGACTTATGACGTGAACCAGACTTACTCAAAGAGCAAGAACTCTCCTTTCCATGGGCATAAGTTCAAGGGCGGCCCGGTGGCGACGGTGGTGGGTGGGAAGTTTGTTTGGAAGTCATCAATGGTATAACAGTTATATACTGTAATGCGATTCAAGTTCGATTTGGCAAAGAATCGCAAGGTCAAGAGGAGACATGGAGTATGCCAAGATGAGGCTCGGGAGATTTTCGATCAGGTCTACATAGTAGATCGCAAATCTGACGATTCAACGCAATTTCGCGCAATCGGTTGGTGTCTCGGGCAGTTGTGCTCAGTGATTTTTGAAATTCGTTTTGATGCCGATGGTGAATACCACCATTTGGTTACCGCTTGGAAATGTACGCAGCAGGAAGAACAAACATATGCCGATAACGTCTAGGTCGAAAGTAACACCGGATGAAATTGCGGAATTGGCGACTAGCGGAAAAGATATATCGAACTTTTTCACCAATCAATTTACGGTTGTCCGGCCCGTGAAGCGCGTGAACATAGACCTAACGCAAGGAATGCTAAGGGAACTGGACGCACGGGCTGCGCGCTTGAACGTAAGCCGGCAAGCTATAATCAAGACTCTGTTGGAAGCTGGCTTGAGAGGAACAAGTGGCAAGGT
>JAYVXT010000258.1:0-2131 GCA_043785065.1 Bryobacterales bacterium
CGGACTCATTCAACCTAACATCCAACTCCGGAACACTCGGTCAAAACCGGACATTCTTACTTTGCTGGGATTAGGACATTTCTACTTTGCCTTGACAGAGCATTTTGCATTTCGTGCATTTCGGGCGTATCCGTTTACTATGTGTAGCGATGAAAGAAGTAGGCGCGTCAACCGACGCAAGTATATACACTGGATAATTCCGAAAATGAAATCGACGGGCGCTGCAAGGCGATCGCGGCGAGTATTTAAATGTCCGGCGGCAACCGGTTGAGGCCGGTCCTATCAGGGTATAATCCGAAGTCATGCCATCGCACCCGTTCAGCATCGGAATTACGTCCGATTTTTATACCGAAGCCAAGGGCAGATTTGAAGATATGGTTGAAGCCAAATTTGGCGCACTGCCGGGCCTCACCGTCGAACCGCTTCCTGCGCGCCCCGGCAACGTGGCGCAACTCGAAGACATCGACCGGCACGACGCCATTTTTGCCCTTGCCACCAAGTTCACCGTCGCAAGCGTCTCCGGCGCCAAACGCCTTGCTCTGATTTCCCGCTGGGGCGTAGGGTACGACATGATTGACGTGCCCGCCATCACGGAAGCGTCCATCGCGCTGGCCATCACCCCAGGCGCCGTCCGCAGACCCGTTGCCGAGGCTATCCTCGCGCTACTGTTCGCCCTCACCACGAATCTGGTGGGTCAAGATAAAATCGTCCGCCAGGGAAAATGGCGCGGACAACTTCCCGCCCTTGGAAGAAATATTAAAGGCCGCACGCTGGGATCGCTTGGATGCGGCAACATAGCGGGGGAACTATTCCGCATGGCCTGCTCGCTTGGCTTCGGCCGCATGATCGCCCACGACCCGTTCCTTACCCCAGGGCAAGCCATGCTGTTAGGCGTCGAACTGGTGACGCTTGAAGAACTGTTCGAGCAATGCGATTTCCTGTCCATCAACATCCCGCTTTCCGCCGCCACCCGCGGCTTGGTCGGCCGTCCGCTGCTGTCGCGCATGAAGCCTACCGCTTACTTGATCAACACCGCGCGCGGGCCGATCATTAACGAGGCTGAACTGTCCGAGGCGCTGGAACAGCGAATCATCGCCGGCGCCGGCCTCGATGTATTCGAAGAAGAACCGCTGCCCGCGTCAAGCAAGTTGCGAGAGCTGGATAACGTGATTCTAGCCCCCCACGGTTTAGCCTGGACCGAAGAGCTTGCCCGGGACAACACCATGGAGGCGTGCGACAATATCCTAGCTTTGCTAACCGGCCAACCGCCCGGACCCGTGGTAAATCGCGACGTGCTATCGCACCCTGCATTCCTCAAAAAACTGGAACAATTTCGGAGATAAAAATGAACAATAGATTCCGTGAAGTGGTAGCCGCAGGCAAGATCCCCGTTGGCCACATGGTTTGGGAATTCGCCACCCGTGGCATTGCCAAGATTCTTGAATCGGCGAATGTTGATTTTGCCATTTACGACATGGAGCATTCGGCTTTCGATGTCGATAAAGTTGCGGACTTACTGGCCTGGGCGAAGGCCTGCAACTTCAGCCCCTTCGTGCGCGTCCCCGTGTGCGATTACCAGTTCATGGCCCGAATCATGGACGCGGGAGCCATGGGAATTATGGTTGGCAATGTGAAGAATGCCGACGAGGCCAATCGCATTGTGCAGTCGGTGAAATTTGCTCCCATGGGAACTCGTGGTGTTGGCCTTGGCTCCGCTCATACCGATTACATGGCGCCGGATCCATCGAAATACTTTCAGGAAATCAACAAAGCCTCGGTGATCATTTGTCAGATCGAATCGCAGGAAGGAGTGGACAACGCCGAAGCGATTGCCGCCATTGATGGAGTAGATATCCTTTGGGTAGGCCACTTCGATTTATCCACGTCCTTGGGAATCCCGGGGCAATTCGACGACCCCCGCTTTAAGGCAGCGATCAAACAGACGGTGGCCGCCGCAAGGAAGCACGGAAAGCTATTGGGGATTCAACCAGGAACACCCAAACAGTTGCAAGATTGGCTTAAAGCCGGATTTAACGTAATCTCCTGGGGCGCGGATTCCGCAGTCTATCGTACTGCTCTTTTGAGTGCTGTTAATTTGGTTCGAGAGAAAGCTGCAACGAGGTAGCGCAAT
>JAYVXT010000259.1:0-2130 GCA_043785065.1 Bryobacterales bacterium
TTAACTCACTTGAACCCGCAACTTATTTGCTGATGGTGGAAACTCCAGGTTTCAAGAAATTCGAAAAGCGCAACGTGGTAGTTGGTACGCAGCAATTCCTGACTATCGACGCAAAAATGGAACTCGGCGCGGTCACCGAAAGCATCATGGTCACCGAGGAAGTTCCGCTTATTGAGTCGGCCAACGCTTCTACAGGCCAAGTGATCGACAGGCAAAAACTGGTAGATCTTCCCAACTTGGGCCGCAACCCTTTCATGATGTCTAAAATTGCGCAGAACGTTATCCCGGCGGGAAACCCCAACTTCAACCGCATGCAGGATCAATCCGGTTCCTCGCAAATTTCCATTGCCGGCGGCCCTGTGCGCGGCAATAATTACTTGCTTGACGGCGTGCCCATCACCGATGCGGTTAACCGCGCCGTGATTATCCCCACCATTGAATCGGTGCAGGAAGTGAAAGTACAAGCCAACACCTACGATGCTGAAATGGGCCGCACTGGCGGCGGTGTTTTCAACACTTATCTGAAGTCCGGCGGCAACAGACTAAACGGCAGCGGCTTCGGATATATCCGCCAGACCGATTGGATGGCGAATACTTATTTCAACAATCGCAACGGCAAACCAATCGTCGACCAGCCTTTCAAGAACTACGGCGGTTCCATTGGCGGACCTATCTCGATCCCAAAACTATACGACGGCCGCAACAGGTCATTCTTTTTTATTGGCGCCGAAGCTTACCGGCAAATTTCGTCGGTCTCGAACGAATTCGCAGTCCCAACGTTGGCTGAAATTGGTGGCAACTTTTCGCTACGCGCGAAATCTCCCATCCTTTATGACCCCACCTCCACTCGTCTGGCCAATGGCGTCTTTGTTCGGGATGCGTTCCCCGGTAATAGCATCCCCTCTTCGCGCATCAGCGCGGTTGGCGCGAACATCGCTAAAACATATCCACTTCCAACCAAGGACACAGCCTTCGGGGTGAACAACATTGCGGTTTCCACGGCACAGTATGACCGCGCCGATCAGCTTACCGGCAAGTTCGATCAAACCATCAAATCCTGGTGGCGCCTGAACGCTTCCTACTTGCATTACGGCAGCCGTGAGCCTGGGGAAAACTGGTTCGGCACGGTTTCCAGCCCAGCCGCTTGGCTGCTCGGCCGCAAAGTGGATGCTTCCCAAATCAACAACACCCTAACACTTGGCGCAACCGCCGTACTCAACATCCGCTATGGGTTCAACCGGTTTCCAAATAACAACTACCAACGCAGCTCCGGCTTCAATCCCGCCACGCTCGGCTTTTCGCCCAGTTACGTTAGCGCGCAGCAACGCACTACGTTCCCGGATATCGCCATGCAAACCTTCAGTGGACTAGGCGTCAACAACAACGATTTCACCGTCTACAGCTCAAAGAACTTCATGGTTAGCGCTTCCAAATTCCTAGGCCGCCATAGCTTTAAGGCTGGTTACGATTACCGCCGCCTGCACATCACGGGCATCGCGTTTGGAGACAACTCAGGCTTGTTCACATTCACCGATACATTCACTCGCGCCTCAGCCTCCCAAGCCACTGCCGGAACGGGTAGTGACTTGGCCTCGCTGCTGCTAGGCTTCCCTGATACTGTCGGGACAGATGTCGGCTCAAAGTTAAATCAGTATGTTGATTACAACGCGTTCTATGTTCATGACGATTTCCGCGTCACTTCCAAACTTACGCTGAACCTAGGACTGCGCTATGAGTATGAAACCGGCTTAAAGGCCCAAGACAACGCGCTGCTTGTCGGCTTTGACCCAGCCGCTTCTTACTCCATCACGGCCGGAGCCCCCAAATCGGCAGGCGCCGTGATGTATGCCGGAACCAACGGCTACAACACGCAAACCGGCAATTTGAATAAGAACAAGTTGTCGCCCCGCATCGGCGTAGTCTACCAGTTGAACGCTAAGACCACTGTCCGCGGAGGCTATGGGCTGTTTTGGGCGCCGATTCCCTACTCGCTGCAAACCCCCATCGGTTATACCCAAACGAATGCCGTTCCAGGGTCGTTGGATGGCAACAATACTCCGGCGCTAACATTGGCCAACCCTTATCCCAGCGGCCTTCTGAAGCCCGCCGGGAATTCGCTTGGCTACCTCG
>JAYVXT010000260.1:0-2128 GCA_043785065.1 Bryobacterales bacterium
GGCGTTCGCGGCGTTCGGGGCCTCCGCCTTCTTCAGCGGCGGTGTGGCGGCGGCGTAATTCTTCGAGGCGGTTCATTCGTGTTTCAGGATATCGTGTTGGCGGAGGGTTATGCGGCTGCACCGGCGCTGAGGAGCTTAAATACACGTGCGCGTATCTGATCGTTATTGGCCTCGGTTAACCTTGAGAACAACCATCCGGCGAGCAGGACGAGAAGGGAAAATATTCCGCCGAGCGCGAGGTTGAAGAGAGTCGGTTGCCAAAGCTCAGTTCCGAAACTGGTCCTGACCAGCATCACGATGGGCAAGTGTATTGCGTAGACGCTGTAGGAACAGCCGGATAAGACGCCTGCCAGCCGGGTATAGAAACCGCCTGATGTCGCCGAAGAGGGCTTGATTCTAACGAGGCAATACAGCCAGCCGGCGAATGACAGACCGAGCGCGAGTTCGCCCCATTCTCCGGGAATTGGGTGAAGGCGGGAGAGCAGAAGGGTTCTCGCAAAGATTCCCCCACTGACGAATTGCAGAAGCCAGCGCGGTGCGCGAGGGAGTGTGACGTCGGGCAGGCTTGTAATTGCGGTGCCCATCAGCCAGACCACGAAACCGGTGTAGATCCACCAGGGCAGCCAGGCGACGACCGCGAGGGCCAGGAGGATGGCTGTCGTCCGGCGCTTAATGTTCACCGCCTGGTACAGCGCCAGCATTAGCGCGGGAAACAGAATGTAATACCAGAATTCGGCGCTCAGGCTCCAGAGGGCGTCGTTCGACCCAAAGGTTTCGACTCTAAGCTTTTGCAGGAAGAATAAATTGCCCAGCAGTATGGACAGAGAATGGTGAGTAACAAGCGCGTCCCGGTTGAAATGCGGAATCGGCAAATCGAAATAGATGTGTCCGCCTGGTTGCCTGTATGCAAAATAGTCCAGGACCGCGGTCAGTAACAAGGCTGGTATGAGAACCAGGTAGAGGCGGACAAACCGATTGAGCAGGTAGTGTTTCCAGCTCCAGTTTCTGGCCGACTTCAATGCGCTGCCGCCGACGAAGAACCCGCTCAGAACGAAGAACACCAAGACGGCCTGGTGGCCTAGCCCGGTTAGAGCGTAAATCATGGTTGCGACTGAGGACGGTGCCGTGACGTCTTTATAGTCGAAGAAAAATAGTCCGCGTATGTGGCCAACCATAACGGCGATGGCAGCGATGCCCCGGATCATATCGAGATGAGCGGAGGTTAGGGGAGCCAGTGTCTTAGATTTGACAACCATCGAATGAGTCAGTATAGCCGTTGGTCATTCTCTGCTGGTAACGATTTGCCCAGCCACCGGTCTCGCCGCGGATAGTTGCAACGATGTATTCGTCGGGCCACTGAAATGTCAAGACTGGAGCATTCGAGACTGGGTAGTTATCTCGGGTACGGAGGCCATGCCGAGGAATGAGGGGCGGCGTCGAAGGGGAAGTATTCGTTCTGGAACTGGCGTTCCGTTTGAATGCGTTTGAGTTCGATGAAATTGCGGGTGAAGTGATGTTGGGCCTGGTTGCGGGCGCGGTCCACGGAATTCTGGATGGGAAGGGCGGTGAGGTTCTCCATGGGGTCGAGGGAATCGGTGAGTCTGGCTTGGACGAGGCGCAGCGGCGGAGACGCCAAGCCGCCCGGATGATTTCTTCGGTTAGCGTTTGTTCGACGGGTCCGACGGGGACGAGTTGGTTCTGGAAGGAGTCCTTGAAGGCTTGCCAGATTCCGTATTCGCCCGGGCGGACGAAAGGGGGCTGGTGAAGTAGGTCCCGTGGATTTCTCGAGTTCTAAAGGGGGCATTGATTTCTCCGGCCCAGATGTATCATGGCGTTGAAAAATTTGGCGGCTGGATGGGGCGGAAATTCCGGATAAGTATTTTGTTTGCCGTGTGCAACTTTTTCCTGGGAATTGGTGACGGGCTGGTCAAAGGCCCCGGTTACCGGCGTAGTTTTGAGAGCCCGCGCGCGAGGATGGGGTCGTTGGTCAGGGTGACGGAGGTGGCAAACCCCTTGGGTTCTACGCCGCAAAATCCACCGGTGTTACGCTCACCTTTACCCGGTAGCCCAGCCCTCCCAGCAGTCGTATCAGCAAATCGCTGGAAACATTGTCGAGGTTTCCGTTCAG
>JAYVXT010000261.1:0-2128 GCA_043785065.1 Bryobacterales bacterium
GGCAAGCACACTTTGAAGTTTGGCGGCGAGTTCCGGAACCTGATGAACAATCAATCAAGCCCCCCGGCGTCGTTCACTATCAGCGCCAATGCTGGCTTCACGCAAGCAAATCCTTTGGTTGCCAACGCCCAGTCGGGAGACTCGATGGCTTCGTTTTTGTTGGGCAATCCTAGCTCCGTCAGCAGCACATTCAATTCCTTCCCGGCGCAAGGGCAGCACTATTTCACGGCTTTTGTACAGGACGATTGGCGCATAGCAAGAAAGTTGACGCTGAACCTTGGCGGCCGTTGGGAGTATGAATCCCCGATTACTGATCGCTTCGACCAAGCGGTTCGAGGGTTCGATCCTTCAACCATTTCCCGCCTCGGCGCGGGCAGTGGACCCTCCGTAATGGGGGGGCTGCTGTTTGCATCCTCCAGCAACCGGCTGCCCTACAAGCGGGACCTGAACAACTTCGCCCCACGCGTCGGCTTTGCATATCAGGCGATGGAGAAGATGGTGGTTCGTGGCGGGTGGGGGATCACCTACACGCCAACCGCCGACGTTTCCCCGACTACGGGGTTCAGTTACGCAACTGCCCCCGCCACTTCGGTATCCGCCGCGGGCATTGTGCCGCTGACTACGCCTGGTTGTTCCGGCGCCACTTGCGGAATGCTCACGAATCCATTTTCCACCGGCATCCTGGCTCCTCCAGGAAATTCTCTGGGCTTGTTGACGAACGTTGGACAAGGTATCTCGTTTATCTCGCCCACTCGAGTCATGCCGTATAGTCATACGGTGTCTATTGGGGTCCAGTATCAATTGCCTTTCCGGGCGGTAATTGAAGTTTCCTACAACGGTCGCTTTGGGCGCGATCTGCCTACGTCTTATAACCGGAATTCGGTCACAACGGCTCAGTACCAGCAATTCGGCGCCAGTTTGACCGGCACCAGCGTGCCCAATCCCTATGCGGCCCTGTTACCGGGGACCGGGCTCAACGGAGCAACGATGACGCTGCAGCAATCGCTGTTACCATACCCGCAGTTTACGGGAATCACCGAGAGCAATATGCCGCTGGGAACGAGCAAATACAACTCAATTGTATTCCAGTTCGAGAAGCGCTTGTCGCGCGGACTTTCGGTTTTGTTCAATGGAACCTTTGGCAGAAACTCCACTTATGCCAGCTATTTGAATAACGGATTGGATGCTCCCGGTCAGTTTATAACGCGCGATGGTGGTCTGCCGCCGCGCACGATCAATCTGGTTTTCACTTACACCGAGGAGTTGTTCAAACATAGCAACCAGGTGATCAAGGCAGCGTTAAACGGCTGGCAGGTGGCGGGTTATACCCAATGGATTTCCGGTGGGCTGCTGAACGTCAGCGGCGCCTATACCACGGGGCTCGATCCAACGCTTTCCGAAAGAACTTTTGCGCACTGGTTCAATACGTGTACGTTCAATCAGAACAACAATGCACGCCAGAATTGCGCGAGCGCGACGGAGCCGGTTGCCTGGATTATTCAAAAGCCATTTACACTGAACACGCAGCCGATTCCGCAGTGGAACGGATTCCGTGGCAGGTCTGTGCCGGAGGTGAGTTTGTCGTTCTTCAAGAAGTTTTCGATCCGGGAGCGGGCGCGGCTTGAGTTGCGGGTGGACGCTGACAACGCCACTAACCAGCCAACATTCGGCGCACCCAATACGAACGCGACAAGCAGCCTGTTCGGTGTGACGACGCTGACGCAGGGCTTCAGCTATTCGTCCATTGGGCCGCGGCAGATTCAGTTAGGAGCTAAGATCAGTTTCTAACGGTGGCCGGCGCGGGCTTTTTTGGTGGGATCAATCCCTAATCTGCCCAAAGAGTCAAAATGGAATCCATACCGGCGTATGACCGCAAGAATGCCTTGTGCAACCCATGATTTCCAATTGGTTCGACCTGGTAAAGCTGAGGCAAAGTGAAGTAAGCCATTAAACCAACAAGAATGCCCGCAAAGAGCTTAATGGGCTGGCATTCCGAGCGCAGTTCACTTTTGCCACACCGGACCAGCGCTCCGCCATTTCGCGGAATGCAGCCTCGTGCTTATTTAAAGCATGATCGAGGTTCCTTCTCATTCTTCAGTTCTATCGGGATTGACATACGACCCAGAAC
>JAYVXT010000262.1:0-21177 GCA_043785065.1 Bryobacterales bacterium
AACTGTTTGCGGAGATTAATTAGCCGGGGGTTTAGGTGGAGCGGGCGGTCCACCAGGGGCGGCCATGGGAGCGTCTTTTTGCGGATGCTCTTCGCCCCGATGACACGTGAAGCAAGTGACGTGGATCTTGCCGTCCGGAAATTTGGCGTTGATTTCGTTAGTCATGACAATCATCGTGCGAGCGATATCCTTGTGAGGATTTTCATCGCTGGCAAAATCGCCCTGAACGTGGCACCCTGTGCATTTCACCCCGAGCGATGCGTTGTAAGCGCCCATTGTTTGGCGAATGTTGGTGTCGGCTGGAAGAACCTTCAGGTTCTTAGGAGGACCGGGAGGCCCACCTTTCTTCTTGCCTTCGCCGGGCTGCTGGGCGCAGAGCGGAAGAAGGATTGCTAATCCAAGTATGAGGAGACGCATAGAGACCGATTATACAGAAACTCCATCCGTCCCCGTCTACACAATTGTTAATTACTTTACGTTACTTTACATCGACGATCTTAACGATAATCAGTTTGCCATCCTTCAGATCGCCGGTGATCTTAACCTTGGCGTCCAAGTGGGTCTTGGCCAAATCGCCATTTGTGAAGTGATAAACCTTGCCATCGCCATCGGTCACCAGCACAGGTGCGGAGCCGTCCTTAATGCAACTCTTCGCGCAGGCGCGAGAGCCAGCGGAACCGTTGCCATTGCCGGCGCCACAGGAGGCGTCGCTAATCCAGCCGGTCAGCTCCATGCCAAAGCTAACCGCGCCCAAACTTAAAAAGGTAGTAAAGAGCTTCATATTCTGATCCTAGCATGACCTGATTCCAGTAGGATGGTGGGGATGCGAATCTTGTTCTTACTGTTGATGGCTGAAATCGCCTTGACCGCTCAAACGGCGGACTTGAAGGGTGTGTTCGATATCCACGCGCACTCCGATCCCGACTCGGTCCCGCGTTCGATTGATGCTTTGACGTTGACGCGGCTGATGGCGTTGAAAGGGTTTGGCGGCGTGGTGTTAAAGAACCACTATGAATCGACGGCGGGTTTGGCTTACTTGGCTTCGCAACAGGCGCCGGGCTTGATGATCTTTGGCGGAGTGGCTTTGAACCGGTCGGTAGGTGGTATTAACGTCGCGGCGGTGGAGCGCATGGCATTGGTGAAGGGTGGGCTGGGAAAGGTCGTATGGATGCCGACTTTCGATTCGGAGAACGAAGTGAAGTTTCGCAAGGAGACACGGCCGTTTGTTTCTGTTTCAAAGAACGGGGCGCTGCTGCCGGAGGTGCTGGCCGTTATCGACTTGATCGCTAAGAATGATTTTGTTCTGGCCACGGGGCATTCGACGCCGACCGAAACAAGGATGATGCTGATGGCGGCTAAGCAGCGTGGAGTGAAACGGATGGTGGTGACTCATCCGGTGATTGCTCCGGTATTGATGGCAGTGGATGACATGAAGTGGTGCGCGGAGCAGGGAGCTTACCTTGAGTTTGTTTCCAACGCTATTGTCGGCACGGCGACAAGCATGACGCCGAAGCAGTTTGTGGATGCGATTCGAGCGGTGGGCGTGGATCGGGTAATTTTGTCTAGCGACTTGGGGCAGGCGTCGAATCCGATTCATACCGAGGGTTGGGTGAAGTTGTTCCAGATGCTGGAAAAGGAAGGCGTAACAGTGGCGGAGATTGATCGCATGTCGAAAATGAATCCTGGGACGTTGTTGAAGTAGCGAACTAATGGATAAAGGCGCCCACTCCTATTGGATGCTGCTTACCACGGCCATGCTTTTTTCCACCGGCGGGGCGGCGATCAAGGCATGCACGCTCAACTCCTGGCAAGTGGCGGGATTCCGGTCAGGGCTGGCTGCGGCTGCCTTGTTCGTCTTCCTACCGGAAGCGCGCAAGAAGTGGGATTGGCGAATTGCTCCGGTAGCCATTGCCTCGGCGGCGACGTTGCTTCTTTTTGTGATCGCGACAAAAAATACGACTTCGGCCAACGCCATCTTCTTGCAGGCCACAGGTCCACTGTATGTGCTGGCCTTGGGAACGTTGGTGCTTGGCGAACGCCTGCACTTGCGTGAGGCTTTGACGGGGTTGCTGATTGCCATCGGAATGATCTTGTTCTATTTCGATTCGACCAAGGCCACCGCCCTTGCGCCCAATCCGGCGCTTGGGAATTTGTTAGCAGCGCTGAGTGGCGTCACCTGGGCGACAACCGTTGTGGGCTTGCGATGGTTATCGAAGAAGGGAGCAGGAGGTATCGCCCCCATTGTGTTGGCAAATGGGATCGCCTTTCTGGCGGCGCTGCCTATGGCGCTACCGCTTGAGAAGCTTTCGTCGAGCGATGCGTTCCTCCTGCTCTACCTTGGCATTGTGCAAATTGGGTTGGCTTATGTGTTGATGACCCGGGCTATGAGAGATGTTGAGGCGCTGGGGGCTTCGCTGATTCTGCTTGCGGAGCCCGCGTTAAATCCGGTTTGGTCCTGGCTAGTCCATGGTGAGGTACTGAGTAAGCAAGCTCTAGCCGGTGGAAGCGTCATTTTGATGGCAACGTTGGGGCATACTATTTGGTCCAGCAAAAATTGGTCCAGCAAAAAAAGTTAAAGCCATGAGGTTCGTAGCCCGATGAGGAACTTGAACAACAAGTTTGGGAGACGCAAACATGGCCTTAGATGTTTTACTTGTGGATGATTCGGCGGCAATTCGAAAGATTTTACAAAGAGTTTTAAACCAGGCCGAAGTTCCGCTTGGGGTAATTTATGAGGCTGGGGACGGGCTGGAAGCACTTGAGGCCTTAAGAAAAAACACCGTTGACCTTATCTTGTCCGACATTAATATGCCGAACATGGATGGGATCCAGATGCTGAGCGCAATCAAGGCGCACGAAACTTGGAAGTCGATTCCAGTCATCATGATCACCACCGAAGGCAGTCAGGCGAAGGTAATGGAGGCGGTAAGCCTTGGAGCGGCGGGCTATGTCCGCAAGCCATTCACAGCGGATCAAATCAAGGAAAAACTTACTGGAATTATCTAGTATAACGCTTCTGTAATATGTATTCATATGAAAATCGTCTCCAGCTTCGTAGCGGACCAGTTGGGGTATTGTAGGACAAACGGAATATGGAATAGAGTTTATCCGCGTTCATCTGCGTTCATCCGCGACCCTCAATTTGCCTGATAGAGCCTGAGTAGCCCTCCTGGAAGTAAAGGATTCGCCGCAAGTGAACGCGAATGAACGCGAGTAAAATGGATCAATCCAATTTAAGGAAAAGGGGATGGGACAAGGTTAGGAAATATCGCCTGGCGAGTTAGCCATCCTGAAAGAAGATATATTTTTGTGAAACGTTACACTAGTCCAAATAATTAGAGGCTTGCAGTTTATGGATCAACACGCGGAAGGCCGACAGACCACGGGCGTTATGGGGACAATCGTTGCGGAGGCGAGCGATGAATTGGAACGATGCGCCAGACGCCAGGATTCTTGGATGTTCGGCGATGAAGTCAATGGGCCTTGGATGGGAAAGGAGAAAGCGAAAATGAATGGTGAAGAAATGCAAGAGCTGTTGATTGCATCAGTTAAGCAGTGCACCTCCGACGTGTTTGGCACAATGCTTGGGATAGAAGTGGAAGCCGGAGATGTGTACCAAAGTAACGGTTCCCCAGCGCCCACCGAAGGCGTGGTCAGCCTGATTGGGCTGGCGGGGCCGTGGATGGGCACGGGCAGTCTTAGTTGCAATCCGCAATTAGCCTGTAAGATTTCCGGGGCGCTGATGATGTCCGAATACGCGGGGGTTGACGAAGAAGTATTGGATGCTATCGCCGAAGTCACGAACATGGTAATGGGTAACGTTAAGACCATTTTGGAGGAAAGAGTTGGTGCGATGGGGCTGAGCATACCCACGGTGATTTTTGGCCGCAATTTTTCCACAAAGAGCGCCGGGGGGAGCTGGACGGTAGTGCCATTCAAGTGCTGTTCAGATAAACTTTTGGTTCAGGTATGTTTGGTTAAGAGCTCGGAAAATACCATCCTTTCGCGCGTGGGATTCACGAACCCAATATGCGCCGCGGTTAAGTAGAACGCCCGAAGCGTTGGAGAAGGCATCGTTTATGTACGAAACCGCCGAATACGATTTGGTCTTGGCCCACACAACGAAGAAGCTCCGTCTGTGTGCTTCCGGTGAAAAACACGTTCTGTTCCGATTAGGGGGCGTGTTGTTTTGCCTCCCTGCCAAAAATGTGCGAGGGGTCATGGGAGTTGGCTCACTGATACCCGTGGGAAGCTCCAGTTTTTTGCTGACGGGCTTTCTATTTTGCCAAGCAAAAGCCTTGCCGGTTTTTGACATTCGCCCACCGCTCGGCTTACCGGCCCCGGCGCTAAGCGGCAAGGAGGAAGTCCTTATGCTGACTCTTCCTTCCGATGCGCGGTTTCGTTTAGGAGTAATAGTGGAATCGCTTGAGAACTCTTGTGAGATTCATGCGGATGCCGTGAAAAACCACGCGCACAGCCGGATTCCCCGACAGTTTCTTCGCGGCGTTGCGCTGTGCGATGACCAGGAAATCATAATGTTGGATTTGGATTTTCTTATCAGCCCGACCGCGCTTCGCCGATTGTCGAACATCGCGTGATGTGCAAAGTGCTCTTATATTTTAGACACGCTGGGCGGCGGAGGCGGCTTTGGCTCGCATGAGCTTTTCCGCCTCAACGGCTCGCACGGGTTCTCCAAACAAATGCCCTTGGACAAAATCGCACCCCGCCTTGGCAAGCAAATCAAGTTGTTCCTGTTTTTCCACACCTTCGGCGATCACTTTTAACCGTAGCGAATGAGCGAGGGAAGTGATGGTATTCACAACGGAATAACTGGGGCTGCTTTCGGAAGTCATTTCCCGCAGAAATGTTTGATCGATTTTCAATTGATCCGCGGGGAGTTGGCGCAAATAATTGAGCGAAGAATAACCGGCTCCAAAATCGTCGATGGCGATTCCCACGCCGATGGCCCGCAACATCGCCATTTTCGCGGCTGCTTCCTTCATATTGCCCATGACCAGGCTTTCGGTTATTTCCAATGTTAAATAGCGGGGATCCAGCGCGCTTACCGCAAGGGCGTCGGCCACAACATCGACAAAGCCGGGCCGGACGAATTGCACCGGAGAAACGTTAACATTCATTTGCAGCGGCGCATAGCCGGCGCGCGCCCAGGAAGCTGCTTGCAGACAAGCTTGTTCCAGCACCCATGATCCGATGGGAACAATCAGTCCTGATTCTTCGGCAATCGGGATGAAATCCACCGGACCGATTCTTCCTAATTTAGGATGTTCCCACGACAGCAGTACTTCAAAGCCGTGCAACTCTCCGGAGATGGTAAGTAACGAGTGGTAGTTCAACGATAATTCGTGATTGTCGATGGCCCGGCGCAGGTGCACTTCCAATTCCAATCGTTGGACGGGTGTGGCTCCTTTCGATGGCGCGTACATTTCCAATTCGTTCTTGCCAAGATTCTTGGCGCGGTACATGGCATGGTCCGCATTCCTTAGCAGAGAATAGGCGTCTCCGCCGTCCCTCGGGAATACGCTCACACCCATGCTGGCGGTCAAGTGCAGTTCATAATTATCTATCTTGAATGGTTGGACAAATGCTTCAAGAAATAGCCGCCCTCTCTCTTCGGGCTTTTCAAGTGAAGTGAAACTTCGCATCACAACGACGAACTCGTCACCGCCGAATCGTGCTAAAAAATCATTAGGCATTAGCGCTTCGGTCAACCTGGACCCGATCTGTTCGAGCAGCAAATCTCCCACCACATGGCCAAGGGAATCGTTGATCTGTTTGAAGCGGTCGAGATCGAGGAAACCTAGCGCCATGGACTCATCGAGCTCAAGTGCTTTTTCGATCAACTGAGGCAGCAGGGATTCAAGGTGATTGCGGTTCGGTAGCCCCGTCAGCGCGTCGTATTTTGCCTGATAGGCCAATGTTTCGGTCATTTGGCGATGTTCAAGAGCAATGGCGGCCAAGTTAATCGCCGGTTTGAGGGAATCCTGATCAGGATCTTCCGTTGAGCCGGCAGGAAGAAAAATAGACACCAACCCAAGCGTTATTCCTTGCGCCGAAAGTATTGGAGTGGAAAAGGACAATCGCAACTCTGAACCAAATTGAGAGAAAGATGGGAATCCCCAGTTCTTATAGGCGGCAGGAAGCGTGGGAGCGGCTTCGCAGGAAAGCAACTCACCATTCAGGCGGAAAACGGCAACATGGGCGCCTGGAATCTGCCGTTCGACCATGAGTGCCAGTTTGTTCAGGATTTCCGCGATGGGAGCATTCCGGCCGATTAGTTCAAGAACCCGGCTGCGGTCTTGCTCCAGCAAATTGGCGACTCTCAGAGTTGTAATATCGCGCACAATGCTGATCCAGTGACTTAGCTGTCTGGATGGATCGAGGATTGGCTGGCAGCGAACGTCCAGCCAACGGGTCTTTCCATTGGCGGAGCGTATTTCAAGGACAGCTTGGGCCGATTCTCCTTGACTGAGTCCGCGGCCCATCCTTTCGGTTAAAGCGCGATTCCTTTTGTTAAGCATGTTGGTAAGGAAAGAGACAGGCTTGCCGACAAGCGAGATGCCCGGATCCTCGAGTAATCGCTGCATTGCGGGATTGGTGTATTCGATTTCCGCGCTGGCTAAGTTTGCTTCGCCGGCGTTGGCCACGAGCACGGCATCATGGGCCTCGGAAATGGCCAATTCAAGCAGGTCAAGCCGCTGAGCAGCTCCTTGAAACCAGTTAGAAGTCTTGGTGCATAACAGAAATCCTTGCACTCCCGCATCGTCAAGCAGATTATGAGGAGCCGCGTCAAAGGGAATGATTTGACCGTCTTTCGATACCAGACGGATTTTTACCATTGAGTGTTCCCCTGGTTTGGCCGCCCATTGCCCGAAGCCGGCGAGAAACACGCGGTGGTCCGCGGGGTGGACATAGCTTTGGAATTGGACGCGTTCCCATTCATCTTTCAAGATGCCCAGCGAATGGAGCATTGACGGGTTCATATAGGCAAGCCTGCCTTCAGCATCCAGTACACAAACAAGCCCGAAGGCTTCTTCGCTAAGGTTGCGAAGCCTCCGTTGAATTTCAAGAGGCCGGGGTCCGATTTTGTGGGATGCTTGGTCCATGTTGTAACAACTTTAGAATCGCATTGTATTCGGGCGTTACAAAGAGACTATATCGCTGATTCGACCGGAAACAATCTAGTACTCGAAGGTAATCGTTCCAAGCATCATCCAAAACGGTTGATCCGCTTGGATGAGGAGTAACCGAACCGGTATTCATGCTTCGTTAACCGCCTGTGGAAAGCCGGGCCAATGTAAGGAACACCAACGCTCCGATAGCGGCCACAACGGCGTGGGGCATGGTTAAGGCCTTGGTGTTTTCAATGGAAAGTTCTGGTCTGCCGAGACTAGGGGGGCGGAACAAAAGCAGCTCCTTCACAATAAACGCTATGTTACTCAGTGCCCGGAACAGTCCACCGCGAATCAGCAAATAGCCCACGGCGAAAATTCCTCCCAAAACGGAAGTGAACAGGAATAGAAATAGAAAGTTGGGGTAACCAGTAATAGTTCCCATAGCCGCCATAAGCTTTAAGTCCCCTCCACCCCGGCCTTGCAATAAATAGAGCGGCAAGTATAATGCGAAGCCGCACAGGAATCCGAGCAATGCGCTTTGAAGCCCCAACCAACCAGACGCAAAACCATTCCCTAGGATGCCGGCGGCGAATCCGGCCACTACCGTCCAATTGGGGATGCGTCTGGTGCGGATATCAGTGACGCTGGTGAGCAACGCAAGAAGAACAAGAGAGTATTCGAGATAAGGCGGTAACCTGGTCATTAATTTTGCAGTAAGGCGCTTACTGTAACCCTTGCGGGCGGCGTCTGTGCCAATCCGTGCGTTTCTGAAATTCCATTCCAACAGCCAGGATAGTGTTTTCCGTAAACGGACGACTGACCAGTTGAATCGCCACAGGCAAGCCGTTCGCGAATCCGCAAGGAAGGGATAACGCAGGCAGACCCGCTAGATTGCCTGCCGCGCCAAGATCTCGTAATCCGCGTTTGGTTAGCTTAGCTGGATTGGAGGCAGTTCGATCCAGTGGTTCGTCGATTGGCGTGGCTACTCCGAACCGGCTTGCGGTGACCAAGATGTCGATATCGCTGAATAAATTTCCTAATTCCTGCTGCATCAATGAACGGATGCGCATCGCTTTCAAATAGTCTTTCGCGGAAATTTCAAGCGCCGCCTTTAGTCCAATAATTTGCCTCTGGTCGGCCAACTGATCGATTTGACCGTTTGCTATGAGGGGCTCGAAAACAGAGGCTCCCTCGGCGCCAATAATCGTACCGGCCACCGTGCCGTAGGGGAACGCAGGCAATTCCGTTTCCACCATCTTCACCCCTAGCGAACGCAGGGCATCGAACCCGCCTTGAATTGCTTTACGAACTCCTTCGTCCGATACAGCATCCGGATCCGACGGAGCAAATCCAATGCGCATTTCCGAAATGGGCTTTTGAAACTGAGGGGCGAGGTAGAAGGACTTGCCGGCTGATCCCGGATCTTCGGCATCGCCTCCGGAAATCGCTTGAAGTATGAGACCGCAATCTTCAGCGGTGTGAGCCATGGGACCAATCTTGTCCATGGTCCAGGAAAGCGCCATGGCTCCATTGCGGCTTACATATCCGTAAGTGGGTCTTAATCCAGTGACGCCGCAGTAGGCGGCGGGAGTGAGGATGGAGCCCCAAGTTTCCGAGCCAATGGCAAATGCGACTAAGCCGGCGGCGACGGCGCTTCCGGGGCCGCTCGAAGAACCTCCGGACCAGCGGGTCTTGTCCCAAGGATTTAGTCCCGGACCTTGCAAGGACGCGGCGGGGTAGCGGTATCCCCCTCCGCCGGCAAGTTCGACCATGGAAAGTTTTCCTGTTATGACTGCGCCGGCTGCATCCAGTTTTTTGACGACCCGCGCATCTTCCTTGGGGATTTGCGCCGCCATCGGTTTCGCTCCCCAAGTGCAGGGGGCTCCAGCGACATCAAGCAGATCTTTTACGGCGAAGGGAACTCCATGGAGAGGGCCCCGTTGGCGGTCCACTTTGAGATCCCGATCGGTTTGCTTGGCTTTTGCCAGCGCTCTCTTACGCAGAGAATGTGCGAGCGCGTTGTAGGTAGGGCCACTTGTTTCGAGCCTATCGCAAAAGGCCTTAGTCAATTCCACCGCCGAAAATTCTTTCGCGCGAAGACGCTGGTTCAATTCCACGGCCGAGGAGAAGAAGACATCGTTGGGTGGAGGTTTTTTTGCCATGCTTACGCTTTGAATTGGAATGCGGGCTCGGTGTTCATGGGGATGGCGAAGGCGGCCAGTTCTACCGACGCGGCTTTCAAGCGAGAGCGTGCTTGTTCCACGTCCTCCGCCGCGGAGGGCGCGGCTGGTTGAGGCGATTGAGCAAGCAGGGGAAGCGCGGCGAATGCCGCCGCCCATTGCCGCCGCGTGAATTGTAAACTCATTTGCCTATTATAGAGTGAAGTAAATTATGTTTCCGTCCGTCCATTTTTTCTTGCAGTACGATAGTTATCGTAGTATTGTTGTCGTACATGCAGAAAGACCCGTCCAGGCCCACTGAAGCCGAGCTTGAAATTCTGACGGTCCTATGGAGCCGCGGACAAAGCACGGTGCGCGAGGTTCACGAAGTAATCGCCAAGAGTAAGCCGGCGCAATACACTACCGTACTGAAGCAATTGCAGGTGATGGCGGAAAAGGGGTTGGTGAGGCGGGATGAAACGGAACGCTCGCACGTTTATGAAGCGTCGCGCGCGATGGAGTGGACGCAGAGGCAACTGGCCGGGGATTTGTTGCATCGCGCTTTTCAAGGATCGGCGGGTGGCCTGATGATGGGAGCTTTGTCGGCGCGGAAAACTTCCAAACGCGAACTGGCCGAATTGCGGCGTATGCTGGATAACTTTGAAAAGGGGATGCGATGACCACTGCAATTGAAGCCTGGGCGCGTGCTCCGTTCAGCGAAGCGTTGGGATGGGCGTTGTATCATTCGCTGTGGCAATGTGTGATCGCCGCGCTGTTTCTGGTGCTTGCCTTGGTTGGAATTCGCTCCTCTCGGACGCGCTACTCTTTGGCGTGTCTTGCGTTGGTTGGTTCGCTTTCCGGGTTCGTTTTCACATTCGCGCTGCGCTTGCCGGGACATCGAATGGTAAGTGGGCAAAGTGCTTCGCCGGTATTGGGCTTTCGAGATATATCCGGGGAATCCGATCTTGTAGCGGCAACTTTCAGGGCAGTAGACTTGCTGCCTTGGCTTGCGCCGTTTTGGATTGCAGGGGTTATTCTTTTCCAACTACGCAGCTTTTTAGGATGGCTGGCTGCGCAACGAATGCGCAAGCTGGGCGTGTGCCTTGCTCCCGATTATTGGCGGAAGCGAGTGACGGATTTGGGAGCGAGGCTCAGCTTATCTCGGCCAGTGTTGTTGTTGGAAACATGCTTGGCCGGCAGCCCCGCGGTGATTGGCTATTGGCGTCCAGTGATTCTTGTGCCGGCGGGTCTACTGGCATCCATGCCGCCGAATCAAATGGAAGCGATTCTGCTGCACGAACTGGCGCATATCCGTCGGGGCGACTATCTGGTAAATCTTCTGCAGACTATGGCGGAGGGTTTGCTTTACTATCATCCGGCAATCTGGTGGATTTCCAGTGTGATCCGCACCGAACGGGAGCATTGTTGCGATGACATAGCAGCGGCTGCTACCGGCGGCGTCCACGAATATGCATCGGCTTTAGCCGCTCTGGAACAAAGTCGTTGGAGTTTTGAAAATCAACAAACAGCCGCGATGGAAGCGGCAGGAGGGAGTGGTCTTATGAAACGAATTCATCGTTTGTTATATCCGCAACGGATGGCGCGGCGGCGGTTTGCCGCGGCGCCGCTTGCGATTATTACCGTTGGTTTGCTGGCGGTTTGGCAATCCGCGGCAACGCCACCGCAGGAGAACTCTCAGCCTTACGTGATGTGGCTCAAGGAGGATGTTGCATATATTATCAGCCCTCGGGAAAGCGATGCTTTTCAAGCATTACGCTCCAATGAGGAGCGTAAGAAGTTCATCGAACAGTTCTGGCTCAGGCGCGATCCGACGCCGGGGACGCCGCGGAACGAATTCAAGGAGGAGCATTATCGCCGCATTGCCTACTCGAACGAGCGGTTCAATACTGCAAGTTTGGCGGGCTGGAAGACAGACCGGGGCCGCATCTACATTGTCTACGGACTGCCCGATGAAGTGGAATCGTTCCCATCCGGACGAAACGGCGAACCGCCATCGGAAAACTGGCTTTACCATCACATTGAAGGCATAGGCGATAAGGTCATTATTGGTTACACCGATGAGGCGAAGGACGGCACTTACCGCATGTTGAAAGATCCAAATGGCAAGAATTAGCCGTTAAAATTAAAGCATGGCCGCACTTACTGTCCAGATTTTCGGAGTGAAAAACTCATCGGCGACTCGAGCGGCGGAACGCTTCTTCAAAGAACGCCGCTTTCAGATTCATTACGTAGATTTGCAGAAGAAGCCGTTGGCCCCGGGCGAGATTAAACGGTTCGGTGACAAGTTCGGCGGCCTGGCCGCGCTGCTTGACACCGAAGGCAAGGAGTATGCCAATGCGGGCTTGAAGTACCTGCGAGTGACGGATGCGGAGTTGCTGGCGCGCATTGAAAAGGCGCCGAAGCTGCTGCGGTTGCCATTGGTGCGGGGTATAGGTTCGAAGCTAGCAGTGGGGAATGATGGGGCGGGGTGGAAGGCGATGGTGGAGGGTTAGGCACTTCGTTCATCCGTTATAGAATTAAAGTGGAGAAACGATGATGCAGCAGTTTGACGTTGTTATAGAGCGGGATAGTGAAGGGTTCTATGTAGCGTCAGTCCCGCAATTGCCTGGATGTCACACCCAAGCGCAATCTTTGGATGATGTGATGGTGCGAATCCGCGAGGCTATCGAACTTTGCCTGGAAGTTGAAGGCATCCCCGCCGTGACTCTAGAGTTCGTCGGGATCCAGCGTATTACCGTTGCAGTTGCGGCATGAGCCGTGCTCCGCGTATTACTGGGCGGGAATTGGTTTCCGCTCTTTCTAGAGGTGGATTCCACACTGTTCGGATTCGAGGGAGTCATCATTTTTTGCGTCATAAGCATGACGGCAAACCGTTGTCGCCTTCACGTAGGTGAAACGATTGGGTCTGGTTTGCTCAATAAAGTTTGCCGGGATTGTCAGTTAAGTTTAGAAGAACTGAAATGTTAAGACGGCATGGATGTCAAGGGTGGAGGCTTCATGACGGAGGATTTCAATGTCGCGAGGCAGCGGCAGCGTGGGTTTTATCCACGACCACAGAGCCGTTTTTCATAACCCAGCGCACTTTTTTTATGGCCACCTGAATATCAACTAGAGGGTCGCCTTCCACCGCAACGATATCGGCAAAGTAGCCAGGTGCGATTGAGCCGAGACTTTTCTCCATACCAAGCATTTCGGCGGGCAGAACGGTGGCGGATTGCATAGCCTGTTCGTTCGTCATTCCTAGTTTGACGAACCACGCCAATTCGCGCATATTGAGTCCGAAGCCATTGTATACAGCGTCGGAACCCACAAGCATGCGAACTCCGGCCTTGTGCGCCTTCCGCGCCGTTTCGAAATTCTTATCAATATACTGAAGCAAGTTCTCTTTCGCGCCGGCGGGGAATTTGTAAACATCATCGGCGTTTTCGACGTAATATTGATTGTGATCGATGGTGGGAATGTACCAGACCTTCTTCCGGACCATCTCCGCGATTGTTTCGTCGTCGATGCCTGTGGCGTGTTCAAGCGTGTCGCTTCCGGCGCGGACAGCATCGCGAGCACCATCCGGGCCATAAGAATGGATGGCTACTTTGTGGCCGGTGGCGTGCACCACATCGACAATGGCCTTCATCTCCTGGTAGCTCACCGTTTGGCGGCCCGTGACATTGTCAAAACCACCGGTGGATCCGAAGACTTTCACCCAATCCGCACCTCCGTCAATGATGGCTTTGGCTTGCTTGGCCGCCTCTGAAGCCGGGTCAGTTATGTCCGGACGATTGGCGAAGCCGCCCAGTCCGGCGCCGGACACAAACATTCGTGGTCCGGTCATTGCGCCCATGTTGATCAAATCGCGCATGGCAATATCGGCCCCGCCACGGGCGTTCAAATCACGCACGGTGGTTACGCCTGCTTCCAGTGTTTTTTTCGCGTTGTCCTGTGCAAGGAAAACCGTAACCGCAACGTGCCGAGGCGGCTGGGAGCGCGGTGTTGAACCAACGTTGACGTCCCAGTAGTAGGTCATGTGCGTGTGGGAGTCAATCATCCCGGGTATGCCCGTATAGCGGCTCAAGTCAATAATTTCGGCCTGGCCCCGAATAGCGCGGCCCGAGGTAACGCTTTGAATTTTTCCGTCTTCAACCATGACGATGGCATCGGTGATAAGCCGATGTCCATCCCATAGTTTTCCGAATTTGATTGCCTTTGGCTGTGTCTGGGCAGTTAAGAATGCCGCGGCGGCAAGAGCCAAACTGACCACTTTGATCTGGAACATTAGGCCTCCAATTTCCGGGCTTGTTGAAGCTTTAAACCCCCAAAGCTTCGCGCGCGGCTCGTTCCATAATTTGTTTCGGGGCCGTCTCGCCTGTCCAAATAGTGAACTGCTGCGCCGCCTGTTCAAGGAACATGTCCAATCCCAAAATTACTTCGCGGCCCTGGTCCTTGGCGCGTCGAATTAGTTTAGTTTCAAGTGGGTTGTACACCATATCCATCACGAGATCGGCCGGCACTTTGTCGTCGAAAAAACAAAAATCCACATGGGGATGCATGCCGATTGAAGTGGCATGGACAAGGGCATCGAAATGCATGGATTTCAACTGATCTCGACCGATGGGTGTTGCGCCGCAAATTTTGGCCAAGGCCCGCACGCGGTCAGGATTGCGTCCGGTAATAGAAACCTGGGCGCCGGCGTCGGCGAGCGCGAACGCCGCGCCGCGCGCAGCTCCACCATTGCCTATGATGAGAACTTTCGACTTAGACACCCGGATTTTTTTGCTTAATGGGCCAGTTACGCCGGCAACGTCCGTGTTGGTCCCGCGCCAACGGCCCGCCTTTTTCCAAACGGTATTCACGGCGCCTATGCGGCGAGCTAATGGGTCAACTAAATCTAAATAGCGAATGATTTTTTGTTTATGCGGAATTGTTACGGAAAATCCAGCCACGGGCATTTGACCGGCTAACAACATAAAGTCCTTGAGATGTACCGGCTCCACTAAGAAGGGCAGATAAACAGCATCCAAGCGTTTCGATTGAAACGCCCGGTTATGCACGGCCGGTGAGATAGAATGGCGCACGGGGTTGGCGATTACGCCATAAATTTTTGCGGCTTTGGTGAATTTATCGAAGCGATACAGGTTGCGAAGTTGAGCGGCATTTACTTGACCGGCGGCTGTTCCTTCGGCGGCATTGGGAGCGGCGTAGGTATACAACGCGCCTAGCGCGGGCGAAAGCACACGCGAGGGAAAGCCCATTTCGCCCATCGTAAGCAGCACTAACGGATCGCGCTGGCGGCCTTTGAACAGCGCTAACACCTTTTGGCAATCGGTGGGCTTTTTGGCTGTGGTTACTAGCTTGTAGGCGAACGCCGGGAATTTCATCATACGCTTCAGCACCGGCTCCATGGCGGGTGTGCCGTCGTAATTGTGGTAGCTGATGATGAGGCAACTGCTGGCGCGAAGCCGTTCCAAACGGGGATAAGCTGCCTCGGCGGTTTCGATTTCCACGTCCACCGCGCGCGCGCCTGCTTCGACCGCGGCTTCCAGGATGCGCACTTGCTCCTCAATACTTCCGTTATATTTACCGTGATTCTGATGACGGCGGCAGGTGGCCAGCACGCTGCAATCCGAGCTCTTCGCCAGAAACTCCCGGATCAATTTCGCCCCGTTTTCGGGGTAAGGCAGATAATCCAATCGGAACTCAAGGAATCGCTCGCCGGATGCGTATTCGGCATGCGCATGGGCCAGCAATTGAATTGGATCAGCGAACCCGAGGGCAATGCAAACTTTGGGCAGTGGGGAGCGTGGGGCCATGGTTGAAGACTTTCTACAATAACACGACGTCAGTGCCCCACGAATTTCTTTACGGCCTGGGAAACTTCATCAAGAGCTGCTTCGGTCATGCCTGGCCAAAGGGGTAGGGAAACAATTTCCTTAGCCGCCCGTTCGGCATTGGGCAGATCGCCGCGCTTGTGCCTGTTGCCGGAAAAAGCGGGATGAAGATGTAACGGCACGTCGTAGTGAATGGCTGTGCCAATCCCGAGCGAAGCTAAATGGCGGCGTAATTGGTCACGCTTGCGGACGCGGATGACATAAAGATGCACGATGCCGCCAGGGACGCGGCGAACAGGGCGAATTGCGGAGCAATTTGCAAAAGCATCATCGTACAGCGCCGCCAACTTCGCGCGGTGCTCATTCCAGGTTCGCAGTTGAGGCAGGAAGGCGCGCAGATAACAAGCCTGCATTTCGTCGAGCCGGGCGTTGATGCCCGCAATGCGCGCCACCTGTTCGCCATTCTTGCGGCCACCATCGCGGAGTTGGCGCAAACGCTGGTCTGTGCGAGGGCTGTTGGTTACAACGGCGCCGCCATCACCTAGACATCCTAAATTTTTGGTGGGATAAAAACTATAGGCTACGTGCGGCGAATAAGCGGAAAACGATTTGCCTTTCCAGGTGGCCCCATGGGCTTGGCAGGCGTCCTGAATTAGCGGCGCGTTGGAGGCGCGCGCGAGGGTGCGGAACTGATCCAGGTCACATGGTTGCCCGTAAAGATGCACCGGCAAAAGCGCGCCGGTTCGTTCACCGATTTTTTCCGCGGCGCTTTGCGGGTTTATTAAAAGCGTTTCGGGGTCAACGTCGGCAAACACCGGGGCGGCGCCGGCCGCTTGAATCGCGACGCCTGTAAATGGGGCGGTCAGAGCGCTGGTGATTACTTCGCCCGTAACACGGGCCTCGCGCAGGCATAGTTCAATGGCGGTGGTTCCATTGGAAACTCCGGCCGCGAATTTGGCGTTTAATTCCATGGCAAACTCTTGCTCAAACGCGGTGACTTCCGGCCCCAGAATGTAATGCGATCTTTCATGAATACGCTGCAAATTTTCGCGCCAGGCAGTTTGAGTCTGGTCAAGAGTCCAGCGAAGATTCACCATCGGGATGCGCATGATTACTTTCTCAGTATGACCAATTGGACGTACAGGCGGATTAGCTGTCCCAGAGTCTTCAACAGGGATCGAATGCGGAAAAACTGGCTTTTACCATGCAGGCGGGCGTAGTGATGCACGCCAACTTCAACCACCTTGCATCGGCTCAACTCCAGCTTTCGGATAAGCTCAACACAAATAGTCCCGCTGGTTGAGGTGAGCTTGAACTTCTCAAGCAATTCCCGCCGTACAAGGCGAAAGTCGCAATCCACGTCGCGGATCTTAATGCGAAAGAGCGTGCGCGCAAATGCATTGTAAATGCTGCCGATGAGGATGCGATGCAGCGGGTCGTTGCGTTCCAGCTTGAAGCCATTTACTAAGCCGGTATCGGGGGTCATCAGGTCCAGCAGTTTGTGCAACTCGGCCACATCGTACTGTCCATCGCCGTCGGTGTAGAAAACCAGTTGCTTCGATGCAGTCTCAAAGCCGCTGCGCAAAGCTCCGCCATAACCGCGGTTGGCTGCATGGGTGACTATTTTCATGCGCGGCGAAAACCGGTTGGCAAGCGCTGCCAGTACGTCGCCGGTATTGTCGGTACTGCCGTCGTTGACTACGATCACTTCGTAATCATCTGCGCGGGCAGCAACCACTTCAAACGCCGTCTCCACCAAATGGCCGATGGTGGGTGAATCGTTGAAGGCTGGAAAGAACACGCTTACACTTGGCTTGTCGCTCAAATATTGAAGGCCCCGAACCGTTGTTTCATGTTCTCTAATGAAGGCCGGTTCGTCAAGTGTGCTTACTGCGATAAGCTAGACAGATTGCATGCCCCCAGCATTGTCACCCGGCGCCAAACTTGGCCCATACGAAATTGTTGCGCTCCTTGGCGAAGGCGGCATGGGCGAAGTGTGGCAGGCGCGGGATCCCCGCCTCAATCGCACCGTAGCCATCAAAGTATCGAAGAGCGAGTTCAACGAGCGTTTCCAGCGCGAAGCCCGGGCCATTGCCGCGCTAAACCATCCACATATTTGTCAGATCTACGACGTTGGCCCCGATTATCTGGTGATGGAGCACGTTGAGGGCGCGCCTATTGACGGACCCATGGCGGCGGACAAGGCCGTTGAATTCGGTTGCCAGATTTTGGATACTCTAGACGCCGCGCACAAAAAAGGCATCACGCATCGCGATCTGAAACCGGCGAATATCCTTGTGACCAAGCAAGGAATAAAGCTGCTGGATTTCGGTTTGGCCAAACAATCCGCCGCTGTGCTGAAGCCTACGGACAGCACGCTGGTTGCCGGCGCTTCTATTGAAGGACAAATCTCCGGCACGCTGCAGTACATGGCGCCTGAGCAGTTGCAAGGCAACCCGGCCGATGCGCGCAGTGACCTGTTCTCGTTCGGTTGCGTGTTGTATGAAATGCTGTCGGGCACGCGGGCGTTTGACGGCAAGACAGCGGCGGGATTGATCGCGGCTGTTATCGAACGCGACCCTGCTCCGCTCGAAATTAGCCCTGCTCTTGATCGCGTGTTGCGGACGTGTCTGGCAAAAGATCCGGAATTGCGGTTTCAGACGGCGGTGGATTTGAAGCGCAACTTGCGATGGGCTATGGAACAAACCGCCCAAGCGGCCGCGCCAACGCAAAAGCGCAACCGGCTCTGGTTGGCCGCTATCCCCGTGGCGCTCGCCGCTGGGGCCTTTGCATGGGCCATGCTGCGCCCGCAGTTAGCCGAACTGCCCAACCCGCCAACACGCGTCACTCGCGACGGTAAGTCCTTCAATCCCGCGCTTTCCCCCGACGGAAAACTGCTCGCTTTCGTTACGTCGCGCCAAGATGGCAATCTGGATGTCTACGTGCAGCAGTCCAACGGCACAACTCCAATTCGCATTACCGACGATCCAGCCGCGGATACTTTACCGGCTTTCTCGGCTGACGGATCGAAAATTTATTTCACTTCGGCGCGAGATCCGGCGGGTATCTATGAAGTTCCGGCGCTGGGTGGGGATGCGCGGCTGCTGATCGCGCGTGCGTACAACCCAAAGCCTTCCCCTGATGGAAAGCGGATTGCTTATCTGTTCAACGAGAAGTTGTTTGTGAATTCCATTCCTCCAAATCAGCAGATTGCAATTAGTGAAACTTTCGTTGGATCCTTCACTTGGTCTCCAGACGGACTAAGGCTAATGGCCGTGGGCTCCGATAAGAATTTCGTCTCCTATTCCGTTAATGGTCAGGATCGGCAGCCGAGCGGCCTCACAGACAACCTGCGAAACCGGAGAATGTCAACACCAGTTACAAGAGTGTTCCACTGGTTTGCTTCCGGCGGACTGTTATATGGAACCGATCATGGAGATTCCTATAACATTTGGAGAATCCCCTTGAGCCAAGCATCTTTTATTGTTCCTACCCAAGTAACAGCAGGAACATATATCAGGCCGATGGAAGCGACAGCGGCAGCGGGCAAAATTTCCTATGCAACCGACTACTCAAATCAATCGCTGTGGAGCCTTCCGTGTGATATGAATTCGGGGAAAGTAACAGGTCCGTTGAAGCGAATTGTAGATCAAGGACAAAACCCGGCGCATCCCGATATTACCCCAGACGGCATTAAGTTGGTCTACAACTCGCGCGGGAATGGTCCACAAGGAATTTGGATCAAGGATATCCAGACCGGCAAAGAGCGCATGGTGGCGCAGGAAAGTTATTTTGGCGAAGACTATTCCCACGTAGCATTCAGCCCTGATGGGAAACAGATCGCAGCGGCCTTAAACGATATACGTAGGCAAACGTTCCCTTCGGGATGGGGTCTGGTTTTGTTCAACTCCGCTGGTGGAACGCGGACGCAGATTTCAAACGAGGGCGGCCGAATTCGCGGCTGGACTCCTGACAGCCGTTATCTATTGCTGTGGGGCCGTGGAGGAGGGCGCACCAACAGTATTGAAGTGCTCGACATTGCTTCGGGGGCGCGATCAGTAATCGTTCCTGCTGTTAACAAATCAGTGAGCGAACCGCGGCTTTCCCGTGATGGCCGGTGGCTGACATTTAGGGAGGATGGCGGCTGGCTCTATGTGGCGCCGTTTCACGGCAACCAACCAATCCATTCCGCGGAATGGATAAAAGTAGTGCAAGGCGCTGGATACCCGGCTTGGTCTCCTGATGGAAACACCCTTTATTACATACTGATTCAGGCCGGTTTCTCAAAAGCCGAGATGTTCATGCAACCTCTAAATCCCATTACGAAGGCGCCGTCTGGTCCCGCCCGTCTTTTCTTTCGATTTGAAGGATTGATTTTTAATAGCCCCATTGCCAATCCCATTGCGGTGGCGCGGGATCAGATCGTGGTGCAATTGACGGAACGCGTGTCCGACATCTGGTCGATGGACTTGAAAGAGTAGCCCAATCTTATTCCGATCCTTTGCGATAAGCTAAACAGATCGCGTGCTCCCGGCATTATCACATGGCGCCAAGCTTGCCCATACGAACTTCACGGTTCAACGAATCCTATTCAGGATATCCTCGATTGTGGTCTCCATCTGAATTGCCGTATCGCTAGACTTCCCGCCGCAATTGTTTTTGTCTGCGGAACGGTAAGAGTCCTTGCCTTGGAATGGAGACAGTCATGCGGACGTGGCTACAGGTCTGCGCGTTTATTTGTAGCCCAACGCTTCAGAGCGACGATGAGCCTGGCCCCGGCCAGGCTTTCTGCGTGAAGAACGAACCCAATTGTTGAACATTCTTTCGATAGACCCTTGCCATAACCAACGAATCCAAAACTAAAAGTAGTCGCTTTCTCAATCACTTACTCCTTCACAAAATCTTCTGCGCTTGGACGCCTAATGTACTTTTTAATTGTAGAGAGCGAATCCGGCCGGACTACTCTCGACACCAAAACCGTCTCCCTTAAAAGAGGTGGTCTCGGGTCGACCTGAGTTGTAAATGAAGCATTCGTGGGCTGTCAGTGTGGAATTACTTTTGAGCAGTTGTTCTGGTTGGTGAACCGGAGCAATTGCCCCTGATGAATCAGGGAGAGCCGCTTTGGGTGGCGGTTTGTCAAAGGTCGAAGCGCAAAACAGCCCGCGTTTGTTCTTTGAAATCGAAAAAGGCAATGGAGGCGGGAGAACTGTGTCCGCGCCATGCGAAAATGGAAAGAATGATTGAACACCTCCGCCCTGGGGCATCCGCGAAAGACGCCCGTGTGGCTCTGTTTGACTTTGATGGCACTCTTTCCACAATCCGCTCCGGCTGGGTGGAAGAAATGGTTCCCATGATGGTCGAAATTCTTGCCGATCTGAAGAGCGGCGAATCTGAAGCAGAACTAACCGAACTAGTGAAAGAATTCGTCGGCCGTCTGACAGGCAAGCAGACCATGTACCAGATGATTGAGTTGGCCGACAACATCACGGCCCGCGGTGGCAAGCCTGAAGATCCGTTGGTCTATAAGAAAATGTATTTGGACCGGCTGTGGGAACGGATCAAGGGCCGCATTGACGATCTTGAGAAAGGCCACACGCCGCCGGAAAAATGGCTTGTGCCTGGATCGTTCCAGTTGCTGGAAGGGTTGAAGGAACGCGGGATGAAGTTGTATCTGGCTAGCGGAACCGATGACGCATTCGTCAAGAACGAGGCACACATTCTGCAAGTGGACAAGTATTTTGACGGCGGCGTTTACGGGGCGCTGGATGATTACAAAGCTTTTTCAAAAGCTATCCTTATTCAACGGATCATCTCCTCGGCGGAGTTCGGCGGGCAACAATTTCTGGGCTTTGGCGATGGCTACGTGGAAATTGAAAATGTGAAAAACGTGGGAGGCGTGGCCGTCGGTGTGGCGAGCGACGAGCCCGAATGCGCCAAGGTGGATCCGTGGAAGCGCGACCGGTTGGTAGGGGTTGGAGCCGATTGGATTGTGCCTCATTTTGCGGATCGCGACGAATTGTTCGCAGCAATATTCTAGTTGCT
>JAYVXT010000263.1:0-2127 GCA_043785065.1 Bryobacterales bacterium
CACGTCCAACAATATGATCCTCCGGCACAAGTCCCCAATACCGGCTATCCAGCGAATAATCCCGATTGTCACCCATCGGGAAATAGTTTCCCGGGGTACAACCAGTTCCCCGTTCTGCACATTCTCCAGCAGCATTCTGCCCGCGGCTTCCAACGGGAAACTAGCCGGATTGATTGGGAACTGGTCGCGATATTCGTCCAGGGCGCCGGACAAATGCTGGACGTAAGGTTCGTCGACCGGCTTGCCATTGCGGATTAGCACTTGTCCTTCAAATGCAACCGGTCGCCATTGACCGCAACTACGCGTTTCAAAAAGATTGTCTTTCGATCCACAGGCGATTCCATGGCCACAATGTCACCGCCCTTCGGTTCGCCCGCGGCCCATTTGCGCAAAACGATGATCCTATCGCCTGGGTAATAAACCGGTTCCATCGAGCCAGTGGCGATTATGTACAACTTGAGGCAGGCAAATAGCGCGCATTGGATGACGAATGCCACGCCACAAATGCCAAGCAATATACGTGTTCTTAAAAGACTCACTTCGCCTCCTTCGCCAAATCTTGATAACTGACGCGATCCAGTTCAAACAAATCCGTCGTGCGCGCGTACCAACCTCCCCCATGCATTCTGCCAACAAGGCCGAGCTTGCCGGAATCGATGTGCTTGGTGGCCGCGTCTAAATAGAGATCGGCGACCTGCAGTTGGATCACTTCTCCCAGAATCACCCGCGTGTTGCCGATATCCACCGTTGAAACGTGGCGGCATTCCATATGCACCGGTGATTCGGCGATGCGTGGAGGCTTCACTTGCACGCTTGGCGCCGATGTCAGGCCAGCCATTTCCAACTCGTTGACGCCGGATGGGAAATCGGTGGCTGTCTGATTCATCTTGCCAACAAGCGACTCAGTGACCAGTTGGATGACGAACTCCTTTACTGTTTCGATGTTCCTGGCGGTATCCTTCAACTGGTCCGCGCCGCGGTCGCTGTTGCCGATGCCTAACACCACAATCGCCGGATCGGATCCCATCAGGTTGAAGAAGCTGAATGGGGCGGCGTTCACTTGTCCGGTGGAGCTGATTGATGTTACCCAGGCAATGGGGCGCGGCAATACAAGAGCGGACAGCAGCTTGTGGCGGTCACGAACGGATAATTGCGAAACGTTGAATTCCATTTGTTCACTTGGTTTATTCTAACTAAGTGAGCACACGCGATAGAATCTTTCAAGGGATGATCCTGATTTTGTTTGGGATTTTCGTCCCGTGGCTCAAGGGGCTGATGTTTTTCGACCTCTATATGCTGGCGCCTTATTCGCTGCTGGGCTTCCTGTTTCTTGCTCCTAAAGTAGTGGAAAAAGTGTTCGCGGGCAACGGGCGGATTGAATTGACGGACCTGGTCAGAAGCATTGGTTATGGGTGGGGCTGCGCGATGGGTATGATAGCGGCGGGCATCCTTGCAGTGAATCTCCGGCTTCCGCTGAGGACCACGCCTCCTATTGCGGAACTCCTCAGTTTGGTGATTTTAAGCTTGCTGCTTTCCATCATTGTGGGGGCGATTTCCGCGGTGGTGGCGCAACGGTCTTATGATCCGGCGCAGGCCAAGGGGCGGTTGCGCATCGGGTTTTTGATTATGCTGTGCATCCTATTCGGCGCGCCCCACATCCTAAGCGACGAATTTCAAGATAGTTTACTGTCGTTGACCATGGCTAACACACTGGCCTGGTTCACGCTGTTCTCGGCGCCAATTTTAGCGCTTGCGGCGGCGGGCTCGGTACTATGGGCGGTTCGCCGGGGTAAACTGAAGAGTTCATGAAAATTACTGCCAAAGCCCCCTGTCGTGTGGATCTCGCCGGGGGCACCCTTGATATTTGGCCCCTCTATCTATTTCACCCCAATGCCGTCACGGTGAATTTCGCCGTCAACCGGTACACTTCCTGCACAGTGCAAACGCGGAGCGATGCGAAGATCATTCTCCGCTCCAGCGATCTTAAGATGGAAGAGGTTTTCGATTCACTAGACGCGTTGCGTGCGGCGAAAAAGTACAAGCTGGCATTGCCTGCGTATCTTGTGAAATTCTTCGCGCCGGAAACGGGGTTGGAGATCGACACACATTCGGAGGCGCCGGCCGGGG
>JAYVXT010000264.1:0-21167 GCA_043785065.1 Bryobacterales bacterium
AACCGGTTGCCGCAGATGCTTTCCTGGACTCTGACAATGCAGCGGGAAATCAAAGGCAAGATGCTTGTCGAGGCCGGATACTCCGCCATCATCGGTACGCACTTGATCGCAAACCTGTTGGCTTACAATCAGGTAGACATCAACACGCTGCCGGCGAACCTCAATATATTCACGCAATCGGGGCGTAATATTTTGAACACCACCTTCGATAATAAAAGCCAACTGGTGCAGAACGCGGGGTACTCCAAGCCTTACCCGCAATTCCCGGATACATCCAACCTGGCTCGCGCCTTGAAACCCTATCCCCAGTACAACAACGTCAATACCGGATCGGGCGGCGATCATAGCGGGCATTCCAGTTATCATTCGCTGATCGTTAAAGTGAACCGGCGCTATGCCAGGGATTTGATTCTGGATGCATCCTACGTCTTCTCGAAAATGTTCACCGATTCCGATTCGATGTGGGGCAGCGGGGCGGCGCTTGATCAGTACAACCGGCGTTTGGATAAAGCGCTTTCCGCATCTGACCGCACCCATGAAGCGAAGGTCAATTGGGTTTATAATTTCCCAATCGGGAAGGGGCAGCATTGGCTGAACCGAGGCTTCCTTTCGCAAGCAATCGGCGGATGGCGCGCGGGAGTAGTGGAGCGTTACGCAAGTGGAACTCCATTGGCTTTCACCGGAGCCTTCGGTTTTCCAATTATCGGCAACCGTCCCACCATAACAAGCTATGACGATTGGCGCGCGCCAATCGCCGGAGACAAATTTGATCCTTACGTTGACCGTTACTTCAAGAGCGCTACCACGGCGAACTGGAATGGAGATGTGGCGACGATCACCAGCCAAGGCTTTTTTCCTCTGCAACCGCGTGACCGTATCGGCAACATGACGAAGAACAACCCCAAGATGCGCAATTTTGCTTTGTTCAACGAAGATGTGTCGCTGGCCAAGACATTTACTATTTCCGAAGCCAAGCGGACCACGGTTGATCTTCGCTTTGAGGCCTTCAATCTATTAAACCGGACCACTTTCGCGGCGCCGAACACAAATTTAAGCGATGTGGCCAATTTCGGGCTGGTTCGAAACCAAGCAAATTCCCCAAGGAGAATGCAGTTTGCGTTGAAGCTGAATTGGTAGTGCTAGTGTAGGTCTTACAAATAACTAGACAGTAAGTTTTTTCGTTTCCTGGTCTTTGGACTAGTGCAGCCTGGCAGGATCTGTTCCAGGGTCTGGCGGCAAAGGGTGAGTTTCTCATGAATAGACTCGACAGTGGCGGTCCATACGAACGGTTTGGGATCTTGATTCCAAGCATGGAGGAAGGCTTCGATGGATGACTTCACATCGTCGACGCTGCGAAAAACTCCGCGGCGGATGGCTTTTTGATCGAGGTGGCCAAGCCATCTCTATAGATTGAGCCAACTGGAACTAGTGGGTACGAAGTGGGGCACAAAACGAGGGAGCCGTTTTAGCCACTCCCGGGCCTCTTTGTGTTTGTGCGTGCCATAGTTGTCCATGAACCGATGTAGCGGGACTTTGCCTGGGAATTCCTTGTTGCGTTTGGCGCAGGAATTTCAGAAACTCAAGATGCCTATGTCTTTGATTTGATGACATTCGCCGACCACCTTGCCTTGTAACGTTTCCAGCGCGGCGAACAGGGTTGTGGTTCCGTTGCGCTTGTAGTCGTGGGTCATGGTTCCGCAACGGCCTTTTTTGATAGGCAATCCTGGCTGCGTCCGATCCAATGCCTGAATCTGACTCTTCTCGTCTACGCAGAGCACGATTGCCTTCTGGGGAGGGTTCAAATACAGGCCCACCACATCGGTCATTTCTCCAGCACCGTGTTGCGGTTCACCGATAGCTGTTCGGTAATCGCCACATCAGACTTTCCGGCTGCGGCGGCGACGACAATTTTACAGCGCATAGCTACTTGCTGCGGCGTTCCATGCGCGGCGACCCACTGCTCAAGCTTTTCCAGATCCGCGTCGGAAAGCTGACACGATTCACCCATGACCCAGGGTTGTCTTATTTGTCCAGTTATTTGTATTTGTAAAGACACTACACTAGCTAGCTTAAGACTTTCACTTGACCCGCCACCGTTGATTCAACGCCGGTATCAGTGCTCCGCCCAAATTTGCCAAGTGGGCATCGGGCAGCGGAGGCCGTTCCGCGCGGGGATCGATGGCCCCTACCAACGCGCGGGCGAACCGTCCGGCGGCATGAAGCTTCTCGGTTAAGGAAACTTGCGGTTCGTTGCCGTTGGCGTGCATCAACAGCATCGTCACATCGTCGTCGTCCAGTTTGCCGGGATAGCGACGGCTCAGTTCGGTCAGCAACGCGCCGGTAATTTGCGATGGATGCACGTTAGCCATGCCCTGAAGCATGCGCCGCAAGCCTACTTCGCCGAGCATTTCGCCATCCTCTCCAGTGCATTCAATCAATGCGTCAGTGTAGCTGAGCAGAGAATCTCCAGGCTGCAACTGAACGTCGAACTGATCATATTCGGTGAGGTCCAAGATTCCAAGCGGCATGTTGGTTTGGGGCGCCGACACGCCGTGGCTTCCCACTAATTCCCACGTTTGTTGCGCGGCGCGGTAAAGCAAGGGTCGCGGATGTCCGGCATTACAAACACTCAGCGTTCTGGTAGGGGAAAAGTAGGTGGTGACAATCGCCGTGGCGAAAAACGAATCCCTGGGGAGCGCTTCAAATGTCTTGTTGAGCAGCCTCACGAATTCCTTCTGATCCAGATGATTGACGAAACGGCGCATGAGGTCGCGCAATTCGCCCGCGGTTCCGGCGGCGGAGTGCCCGTGGCCCGCGACATCCGCCAGGAGGATGCGGCTAATACGCCCAGTGGCGCAACTGGAAACGTAATAAACGTCTCCCCCGGCATGGGCATCGCCATAGGGCCGGCTATAAATCCAAGCATCGAGGCCACCCAGTTCCACGCTTTCTTGGGTAAGGTGACTGCCGCCCCAAACTTCCATACAGGTCATGTGCATAGTGATACGTTCTTCAATTATACGAGCGCGGAACGGATTTAGATCTATTTGCGGGCCGCTAACGTTGGCTGTTACGCGAGGGATGACGGTGTATACGGAGACCGGGGGAAGGGAACAGCCTATTGGCTTGTTTATCGGGACCTATCAGAGAGTATTTTGAAGGGGCGAACAGATGGGTGTTCGCCCCCTCCCCCAACTTGGGGCAAATTACGTCCCCAAAGTGGCCGCCCCATCCGAGGTCTTCAGATTTCCGTTAAAGCCGTTCGGGAAGAAAGCTCCCGAACTGCGTCCGGCACCCCCGTATACGATATTTAGTACCTGGCCCGGAGTCCGCACAGCCGTGAGACCAGTGGAATCCAGCGAAATGTAGCGGCCGCCAGACGGCGGAGGAATAATGTCCACCCCATCAAGAGCAGCAGTCTTCACCTGATACAAAGCGGCATGTAAGCGCAAGTTACCGGTATGCTCGGCCTCGGCCGCCAGTATGCGCGCCGCCACGGCAAGATAAGCCTTACTCTGAATCAAAGGTGCTGCGCCACCATAGGCGCTGACGCCCACATCTTCAAAGGCGCGGCCCAGTGCGATAAAGGCTTCCTGACTCTCAAACCCCGATCCCAGCGCATTCAAATTGATTGCCGGCTTGGCGACAGGTTGTACGCCAGCGGCTGTCAGCGCGCCTCTAAGTAACATCACATGCGCACGTTCATCCGCGCCGATTTCATCAGCCGATTGGGCTAAAGTTGAACCTTCAATAAAGGTAACTTTCTGGCCGCCGGTTGTCGCGCCCGTGGTTCCTGAACCCGTGATGCCAATGCCCATTTGATCGATTGTTTTCCCCAATCGGGCAAAAGTGTAGAATTCAGCCTCAAGATATTCAAGGTTGAGAGCAAATTGCAGGATGTCCACGTCGGTGATCGCCGACTGACCACTGGCCGAATCGGTTGCCGCTAGAAAGGCCGCCAAACCCGCGCTTGCCATTCCAACTCTTTGGACAAAGTCTCTGCGATTCGCGAGCTTTTCTCTGATGTTGTTCACGATTACTTTTTGAGATATGTTCATATTGATCCTCTTTCTTATTCTTTCGGAAACGTTTTTATTAGAAGGTTAGCTTGACAGTGTTCGCGGGAACACCATCGACGCGAATGATCAGATCCAACGCGCCTTTGCCTGCCAGCGACACGGGCAAGGGTCCGATGTTGATTTGATCAAAGCCGGGATATTGGTTTTGTGGCCCCGCATAAGTCACGGGTACCGATGTGCCGCCGATAGTTGCGATTACCGGGTTCAAAGAATGCCTGCGTACTCCGGTTGCATAAACCATCAGATAAAAGCTGTCACCTGAAGATCCCGAAATATTGAGCTGCTTGGCAACGACGTCACCGGAAGAGACCTGATAAACGAGTTCTACCGAAGTGATCGCTCCCGAATTGAATCTGACCAACTGCGCTGCCGGAATAGTCGCCATAGCGCCATTTACGGTGAAGATGGCCGGCGCAACGTTGGAGATATAAACAGGTCCAGTTAATCCGGAAGAAGTGGACACGCTCAGAACAGCAGTCCCCAGGGCGATGTTCGCCGGAAGCACATAGTTAATCTGCGTCGGAGAAACCATATAGAGGGACGGTTGGAACGTGGCGTTGGCGCTGTCTTTGAGGCTTAGCTGCAGGCCTCCAAGCGTGTTTGGTAGCGTCGACGAGCCCGTCCCGGTGATATTGGCGGCCACCGTTTGCGTAGAAAGGCCGACGCCCCAGGCGGAAACGATGGAATCGGGCGAAACTACAAGTCTTGAGTTTGCCCCTGAAGCGTTGGTCACTGTTGGGGCTTGGCCGAAAGTCAGCGTGCCGGCGCTAAGCAGGCACGTAAAAAAAATGTGCGACCGCATACTTGGCATTCGAATAGTCCTATGCACTGTTTTCCTCTCTTACTTCGTTCAGTTATTGCAATGTTAGTTTCGGAACTAACATCGCTTACTTTTCATTACGGAAAACGAACGCCTCTTGGATTAGACTGGACGGCAAATAAGTTTTTAGAAATCAAGAAAATACGCCGCACGTAAACTTTTTAATATTTTTGAAACGACTGTCTACTAGAGGACTCTAACGGTTTCGGATGGGATATTGCAGATGTGAAAAGCGTTGGGTCCTAAATCTGTACCATCATTAAAGTAAATGCATTTATAAGTTACCTCAGCTAATGACCGGTATCTTCCAAGCCGATCTCTGGACATCACCGGGATTACCTTGCCAATGTGATCTTCTTCGTGCGCTAATTATGTGGGCAAGGCACTTGGCGGCCGTTTCAGGATCAGTTCGGTCGCTAAAGTAGTTGTCCCAAATTCCCGTAATCATTGCTCTGAGGTGGTTTCCCCTCAAATCCGCAAAGGGACGATTACTGAGAAGCTAACACCGGTCGCTATTACTTCCAACGAATCGCCACCGCCCGGGCTCGATCGGAACGAACCTACAACAAATCACTCAAAGAGTTACGAGCCTCCCAAACCACTCGTCCGGAACCAAAATCAACCAGGAAAAACGAACCTAAATACAGACCCATTAGTGACCTCCCCGTTCCAGGATCTTCGCAACCCGATGATGATTCTTTGCAATTCTCCGGCGGCTTGAAGGAAAGTATGCCCCAGTCGGCTCTGCGTCAAGATTTCAAACCAGGCAGCCCGTCAAGCAATTCCGGCGCCGCGCTAAACACACTGATACTTTTCCCTGAAAATTTGAAGATGATGCCGCTCATGCCCGGCGATGATATACGCGGCGGCGCGGACGGTAAGATCCTTCCCGCTGGCGTTGCCTTTGCGGTCCCAACAATCGCCCTTCATCTGGCGCACCAACGATAGAGTGGCCATGCGGACCGATTCGTAATCTTCCAGCAAGTCTTCCCATTCGCGGTTGTTGCTATCGGCGTACTTTACGAAGTCGTCCTGCTCGAAGCCGGGAAGCGGCGTTTGATCGTTGCGGGCAATTCGCATCAGTCGATAGGCGAAGACACGTTCGGTGTCGATCAGATGGCCGAGAGCTTCCTTAACGGTCCACTTGCCGGGAGCGTAGGTGGATAGCTGCTTGTCTTCAGAGATGGCTTCCAGCATGTCAAGCATTTCGCCACACTGGTTTTCCAGAATCTCAAGGATGTCTCCGTCGGGGACTTTGGAAATGTAGGTTTCAAAGTAGGGTGCGTATTCTTCGGGTTTGGGGCGGGTCATAATTCGAGGGTAACATCGGGATTTACATTGGAGGTAGAGAAGTTTCCCTGATTTTCGGCACTTCCTTATTGGCCGCGGATAAACGCAAGATGAACGCAGATAAGCAAGAACTAATAAATGACTTGACTGAAGGTGTTTTGGGGACTGTTTTTGAAGTTTCGAATACGTTGGGTTGTGGGTTTTTGGAAAAGATTTATGAGAAGGCGGTGATGCAGGAATTGCAGCTGCAGGGGGGGGCGGGTTGCTTCGCAGGTTCGGTTTCCTGTTCGAAAAATAACATTGCGGGATATATTCTAAGAAAGGCGGATGCAATGAAGTCCTATGTGGAATGTCGGGATGGCGGATACTTCCTAACGGGCAAGCGGATTTCACTTAGTTCCATTGTCCTTTTTGAATCACCAGCGACCGAGTTTTCCAGATCTCTCGCGGCGTGATAAATGCGTAAAACTTCAATTGCCTGCCCACTGACGCAGTCCACGGCAATGTAGGGCAGCGACGAAAATAATAGTTCCCGCGTGCCTTCCTCCGCCCCCGGTCTTCCCCGGTAAGGCCAATCTTTCAGCGATCAAATCGCATCGTAAAGCTTATTCATTGTGGGCTGACGATAGCTGGAGTGGCGACGGCTGAGGAAATCACTGACGACTCCAACATACCAGTAGCCGTTCTCCTGCTGCAATTGCCACAGTTCCGGTGAGGCCGCTTATAGGCCCAAGAGTACGAGAAAACTGACTGAAACCCGGGCCTAACATCCCGCGTCATAAACGCGGTCCGATTCGGGGCGTCAGTGTGAATGGTTTGCTGAACTTCAAGATTTCCGGAGTTGATCACGGTTATTGTTTTTTCGTCGTTCAGGACTAAAGCGAACAGTTTTCCTCCGTTGATTTCAAATCAGGGAAGAATACGCCGATTCATTTCGAGAAAGACAAGCTAATCACTTCTATTCTTTTGGGTAAGGATAACAACATAGTGGTTGGCGGTATTGAAGTGCTTGGTTCGTTCCGCGCCAACCCAACGCCATCGAAGGTTTCTATTCAGCAAGGCCGGCTTACGGATTCTAATACTATGGTCGGGAGCACTATGCCAGTGGATTACAAGGTGGTTGCCAGGCGCGTTACGCTAGCGGCAACGCCTTCGGGCAAGCTATGGGCGGTTACGGATACGGGGATGATTCTTGAGTGGAAGTAGCCGCCTGGGTAACCGTTACGTCCACAACTCGTTGATTGGGCCATAGACATCGTTCAGGGATTCCGGCACGTACTCGAAGCCCTTGCCGAAACGGTTGTCCTTTAGCAGCTTCGACCAATCGATGCCCAGCGCCGAATAGATGGTGGCTTCAATGTCTTCGGAGCGCACAACGCGATCGCGGGACCAGCCGGGGTTGGCGGTTTGCGAACCTACGGCATCTGTTGCGCCAATCGCGCGACCGCCTTTGATGCGCGCGCCGGCGAACATCACTGCTTGCTGGCCGAAGTGGTCGCGACCGCGATTGCCGTTCAATACCGGAGTGCGGCCGAATTCGCCTTGGGCCACAATCAACGTTTCATCCAGTAGCCCATCGGCTTTCAGATCGACGAGCAGTTTGCCCAAGCCCGAATCGAAGATGCCGCCCATAGTGGTGATAGTTGGATACAGGTTGGCGTGATGATCCCAACTACCATAGGTAATTTGAATGAAGCGCGTGCCCATATTGGCGCGCAGAAGGTTGCGGGCAGTGAGGCAGGCGTCGCCAAATGGGCTGGAGCCATAGGCTGAGCGGTCGCTGAGGTTAAGTTGGAAGATGCGGTCCACATCGCTGTTATACATCAGCATCTGGGAGCGGGCTTTCCATTCGGCGATTTCATCCGGCAGCGCCCCAAGGGAAGCAGCCGCGCCGGCGGATTTTTCCGCGTCGTCCAGCAGCGCCTTGCGCGTGGCGAATCGTTGCGCGCCATCCGGGTGCGTTGTGTTGGGCAGTCCACTTCCGGCGGTCAAAAGAAACGGAGAATTGACCACCGGCAGGAATCCTGAAGAGGCCCGAGGCGTTCCGTTCAACGCCATGAAGGCTGGAAGAATGCCATTTTTGCCGGCTAGTTCAAGCGCCGCAACCGAACCCATGTGAGGGCTGATTTTAGCCAAGGGCGATGTGGGGTTTCTGCCTATCTGCACCCAGGTCTGCATGAGAGCATGCACATTGGCCCAGGAGCGCACCGAACGCACCAGCGCCAGGGAATCAAACTGCGAAGCTAGCTTGGGCATCAATCCTTGCGGAAACAAAACGCCGTTGTATTCGGTGGGATTGAATTGCGCCGTGGGCATGCCGTTGGCCGGCTTCAGATCGAAAGTATCGGTGTGGCTGGGAGCGCCTTGCATCATTATAAAGATGCAATTCTTGGCGGTTGCTTTCGGCTTGGCGGCGGCCTGGGCGATACCTTCCATGGGCCGCGACGGCATCAGCATATAGCCGCCCACGGCAGAGGCCAAATGGCGGAAGAACACGCGACGGCCCAGTTGCGGCTTGCGATAAAAAGGCGTGCCTTGAATTTTGCTCCAGTCGATTCCGAATCGGTCTTTCATAATGGCTACTTCCTTAAGGGGCACGGTGTTGCTTAATAGCTGAACAGGAACTCTGTTTTGTTGATGCACATCCAGGCCAAATCCTCAATCGCTGTTGAACGATCCGCAGCCTTCGACAGGAACGCCACTCCGGCATCGCGTTCGGCGCTGGTTGGCATACGGGAAAGAAAAGTCAGATACTCCTCTTCGACAACATCTTCGTTCTTTGCCAGCTTGGCGATTCCCTGCAGCCGGGGCGAACGCGCCACCTTAACGCGATTCGCGACAAACGCATCGTTCATCAACAAAAGCTGCTGCTGAATCGACCCTGATTGGCTGCGGCCCAATGTATCGCGATCTCCGCGCAAGAACGTATTGAGGAAATTACTGGCGGCGGGATCGGCTTGCGGTTCGGTGAGTTCCGGCAGTTGCATGGCCCATACGGCGCGGTCGGAAGTTCCTTGCAATGCGTAGTCAGCATGAACACCGGTCGATTTAGTGACAGCATCGTGAACCTCTTCGGCTTCCATCCGGCGGGCAATGCGCCGGGCGAAGAGATCCACGTACTCTTCTTTCCATTCGCCTTCATATCGTGAGCTTAATTGGTAGGCGGAAGACTGTACCAAGGTTTTCACAAAGTCGCGCAACTTGAAATCGCTTTTTGCGAATTCAGAGGCCAATTTTTCCAGCAGCGCCGGATGTGTGGCTTGCAACCCCACGTCACCGGCGGGAGGATTCGCCGGGTCGAGTCGCGCCGGATCGAGCGAATCCACAGGATCCACCAGACCCATTGAGAAAATCTGTTTCCAAACGCGGTTGGCCATGTTGCGGGCAAACATGGGATCGGCCACCATGGCCTGCGCGAAGGCTTGCCGCCAATCCCCCTTTGGGCCGTCCGTTGCATCGCGATAGAGGGGCGCTACCAGGCTGATTGTTCCAACGGGGTTGCGGTCGGGACGGTTGCCTGAATTGGTGTTGAGGCTGTAGCCGCTGGCCGAGGAATCGCTGACCGCGAAGCTGCGCGCGGGTGAAGATGCCGGCGAAAATGTCATGCGGGAAAAGAAGGCCGCCATCTGCTGGGCGGCCATACGCGTTTGCCCGGCGCCCCACAAACTGACCAAAGTCAAATGGCCACGGCCGTTATGGCACAAAAGGCAATCATAGCTGCTAATGCCAAGGAAGGTAGCAGTGGTTTTTGCCAACATCGTATCGTAGGTATCTTGATCGGGGCCCATAGAAGTGCTGGCGCCAAGCGGGAAATTGGCGGCCCCGGTGCTTGGTTCGTAAATATTGCCGGTGGCGGAAACAACTTCAATCGCCATAGTCTTGAGAGACTTGCCGTCGGCCACCGAATTTTTGATGTAGGTTTGAAATGCGTTACGGCCGGCGGGTCCACGATTGATCGCGGCGCTGGTCAGATTGGAAGTATTCTGCAATAGGTCGCCCATCCACATGGTCCAACGTTCCGTGAATTCCTGAGAACCAAGAAGATTGTCTATCACCGTGTCGCGCTTGCCGGCTGTGGTATCGGCCAGGAAAGCGCGGACTTGTTCGGGGCCAGGAATGCGACCCGTAAGGTCCAGGTAAATGCGGCGCAGGAACTCTTCATCGGAGGAAAGCGGTGCAGGCGCCACATTCATTGCTTGCAGCCTGCCAAATATTTCTTCGTCGATGAAGTTACGATTTGTTGCCGCGGCTGCCTTGGTCCGGGCAAGTGACGGACTCACTCCAATGGTTCGCTGAAAGGCTTGGTGGCGGGCGCGGCTTGCACGGCCAAGGTATTGATCCGGATCATTCGCAAAGGTGCAATCGGCAATGCTGATTAATTTATTCTCTTGCCCATGGCTGAGGCTGGGCAGCACTAACGCAACTAGAGCAAGAAGAACACGGCTAACCATTGGCCCCCCAATCTGACGATTTAAATAATTAACCCTATTGTGAGGCCAATGTCCTTGCAAGATTGTTAAATTCTTACCTACTGCGGGGAAAGCTTCATTTCGCGTTCCCAAGCACGGATTTTTTCGCTTAGTTCTAGAACTCGCTTTGCCTCAGAACTCGACAAATTCCTTCTTTCCGACGGGTCGGCTTCCAGATTCGATAACCATGGCTCATCGGGGACTTGGGCATCGGGGTAAGAAGGCGGATGCAGAATCAGCTTCCAATCGCCGGCGCGGACGGCGCGCTGTTTTGCGTGGCTCCAGAACATGTAGTCGCGCGGCTGTTTTTCTCCTTTAAGGACAGGGCGGAAATCTTCCCCATCAATACCCGTAGGAGGTTTGGAGGATGGATCAGCCATGGAGAGGAAAGTGGGCAGAAGATCCATCGACATAATGGGGCGATCAAAGACGCGGCCCGCGCCTAGGCCTGGTGCGCGAAGAATCGCGGGAACGTGCATGCCGCCATCGAACAAGCCCAATTTGTTACCGCGAAATATTCCGTTGCTGCCGCCTTCGGCCGGCTTGCCGAGGCTTGAGGCCCGCTCTTCGCGCGTGGCGCCATTGTCGGCCTGGAAGAAAATAACTGTGTCCTGATCGGCGCCCATGCGTTTTAATTGCTCTATGAGTGAGCCAACCACATCGTCAACCGCGGCCACCATGGCCAGATGCAGCCGACGGTCGCGAGCCATGGAGACCGGAAAGCGGTCCAGATACTTTTTGGGCGCCATGAGGGAATAGTGCGGCGCGCCGAAAGCGAGGTAGAGCAGGAAAGGCTGTTGGGGGGTCTGCTTTGCGAGGAACGTTTGCGCCTCGCGGCCAAGCAGTTCGGTGACATAGGCGGGCTCTTCAAATACTTCCGTTTCGTTGCGCCACATATCGTGGAAGATTTTCCCAGGAGGGCCGCCCAGCTGGTAGTAGCGGTGGGAGTATGCGTCGAGCCAGCCGGAATACCAGCCGAAGAATTCATCAAAGCCCTGAGCCATGGGCCGGCTGTGGGGGGCGCTGCCAAGGTGCCACTTCCCGATTGCCGCAGTGCGGTAACCACGCTTTTGAAGCAGGCCGGGGAGTGTGGTTTCGCCCTTACGCAGCCCCGGCACGTCGTACGTTGGTTGCGAGGGAAGAGCGCCTTGCACACCGGCGCGATCGGGATACTGACCGGTCATGATGGCCGCACGAGAAGCTGAGCAGACTGGGGCGTTGGAATACCATTGCGTGAAGCGGATGCCTGAGGCGGCAAGCTTGTCGAGGTTGGGCGTGCGGACCTCCGGGTGGCCATAACAACCCAGGTCGCCGATGCCTTGGTCGTCGGTGACGATGATCACGAAATTGAGCCGCTTGGTTTGCGCGGAAGATGCAGTCCCCATGCCGGCGGGCAGCAGTTTCAGAAAGTCACGGCGGTTCCAATTGGTCATCATTTCGCTATTGTCCCTCATCCTGGAATCAGCATCGCAACCTATTGGACGATGGCCTGCATCACCAGATTCTCGAACTCTTTCCGCATTTCATTGATCGGCGTTTGAATCATCAACACGGCAATCAAGTCCTCGGCCGGATCCACCCAGAAGTGTGTGCCGTATGCCCCGGACCAACCGAATGCTCCATTGGAAATCCGGTGATTCCCGGCAAGAGCATCGGTGATTGTTCGCACGCTTAGTCCGTAAGCCTCACCAGCGCCGCGGCCGGGCAAAGTGGAAGGCGCGTGGGGCGAAGCCATAAGCTTCACGGTGCGCGGGCTCAGCAATCGATGGCCGCCCAGTTCCCCTCCGTTTAGCAGCATCTGCGCGAAGCGGGCATAGTCATCCACGGTCGACACCAATCCACCGGCTCCGGAAAAGTAAGTCTTGCTGGACATGAACAACGGATTGGGCGGCTTCGCCAATCCGGTCTCCGTCTTCTGATAGGGCGTGATAAGCCGGCCCATCTGTTCCTCGGAAGGATAAAAATGCGTCTCCTTCATTTCCAGCGGATCGAAGACGCGCTGTTGCAAAAAGCGATCAAGCGGCATGCCGGAGGTGATTTCGACGATTCGTCCCAATGTGTCAAATCCGCCGCCGGGGCTATAGCGCCAGTGCGATCCGGGTTGAAATTCCAGGGGCGTGGTTGCCAAGCGAGGGATGTAAGTGGCCAACGTATCGTTCCCATTGCGTGCTAACTTGACGGCTTCGCTATTGCCCATCGAGCCGCTGGCCAACCCTGAGGTGTGAGTCAGTAAATCTTTCACAGTGACTTCGCGACCGGCCGGCACTGTGTAGAACTTTGGAGTCTGGCCAGGCGCCCGGGCCGGTTCCTGCTCAACGGCCACCTTCATGTTTTTGAATTCGGGAATGAATTTTGAAACGGGATCGCCCAACTGCAGCTTGCCTTCCTCAAGCATCATCATAATGGCCACGCCAATCACCGGCTTGGTCATGGACGCGATGCGGAACACGGTATTGCGCGTCACGGGCTTTTTGGTTTCGGCATCTATCACCCCTTGCACGCTGACGAACGCGATCTTCCCCTTTCGCGCGATCAACGTTACGGCGCCAGTGATGTCGCCCAAGTCCATGTGCCGGGCAACCATCGATTCGATTCGCTTTAGACGGTCCGAGGATAGGCCGGAATCCTCTGGGGTCGCAACGGGGAGAGAGGCGGCGAAGGCAGGCATGGCAGCCGCCAGAATGGATATAAAGATTTTGGTACGCATCGAAAATGAGGCTATCACATTCAATACGCTAGAATCTGAAGATGCTTAAATGGCTGGTCGCCGGGATTGGCGATATCACAACCAAGCGCGCGATTCCGGCGATCTTATCGGAGCCTCGTAGCGTTCTTTATGCCGTGCTGACGCGGAATCCGCTAAAGGCCTCCGCGTATCCTAACGCAAAAGTCTACACGGATATGGAAGAGGCCTTGGCCGATCCGGAGATCGACGCGGTTTACGTGGGATTGCCGGTTGTGATGCATGCGCCGGTGACGCTGGCCGCGCTGTCGGCGGGCAAGCATGTACTTTGCGAAAAACCCGTGGGCATGAACTATGCGCAGGCGCGGTCGCTTGTGGAGGCGGCCAATTCTGCCGGGCTGCGTTTCGGCGTGGCCTACTATCGGCGCATGTATCCGAAGCTCCGGCGCGCGGCTGAATTGCTGTCGAATGGAGTGATTGGGCGGCCCGTGTTGGCAGAGGCGAACAGCCATAGTTGGTTTGCGGATGTCTATACGGACAGAACCTGGTTTCTGGATCCGGCGATGGCCGGTGGCGGGCCGCTTTACGACATTGCTTCACACCGCATCGACGCGTTCAATTTTCTGTTCGGCAATCCGGTGCGGGTCTGTGGGCAGATTGCGAATGTAGTGAAATCCGCCGCTGTGGAGGATTCCGCCACCGTGATGATCGAATATGAGCAGGGTACGCGCGGTATTGTGGATGTGCGTTGGCACAGCAAAATTGTGCGCGACGATTTCCGGATCATCGGTACTGAAGGCGCAATGGAGCTCTCGCCCTTGAATGGCCCTGACCTGACTTACCCAGGCGGACATGAGGTATTGCCGGCGCCGTCGAACTTGCAATATCCCTGTGTCGAGAATTTCGTTTCGGCCGTTCTGGAAGGCGCTCCACTTGCTTCGAGCGGAGCCACGGCCATCGTCACCGATTGGGTGACGGGACAAGTGATGGCGATGAATAAGCAAGGCAAATACCGGTATCACGGCTAGATCATTTTCTTCTTGACAGGCATCGGAAGCCGGGATGGTTGTAGGGCAGTAGGAATTTCCAGTTGCACTTAGGCGGAATCCAGCTTACGTTGGTAGGAAAGGTTGCTTATGACCCAAACTACAATTTCACTCAAAGGCCAAATCGTCATCCCAAAGGCAGTGCGGGAACGCCTCAATCTCAAAGCTGGAACGCAAGTTTCGATTGACGTGCAGGGCGAATCTCTGGTTATGAGGCGTCTGGTGCGCAACTATCCCGACTGGCACACTATGCGCGGTATGGCGAAGGGTGGCGAGAGCTTGACCAAGGCTTTGATGGATGACCGCGCCGCCGAGGTGGCACGCGACAATCAAGGTCGTTGATTCGTGGGCGATGGTGGCGTGGATTCATGATGAACCCGCCGCACCCGCCTTCGAAGCTTTCCTACAGGCCGCCGACGCTGGAACCGTCGAGTTATGCATGAGCTGGATCAACGTTGCCGAGACATTCTACATTTTGGCCAAGCGAGCCAGCCCAGCCGTTGCCGAGGAATTTATCAACCGCCTGGCCTCTTTGCCAATCCGCACCGTACTCTCGGATGAAGAGGGCATCATGGCCGCCGCCCGCGTCAAAGCCGCCCATCCGGTTGCTTTTGGCGACGCCTTTGCTATTGCACTGGCGCAGGCCGGGCAAGCCAGTGTCATCACCGGCGATGACGAAATTCGCCGGTGCGGGCTAGTGCCGGTTGACTGGATTAGCACTTAGCATGGAGTCCGCCGATGCGTGGAAGGATGAAGACCATCCCGAACTCAAAGACGGCGTAGACGTTTGGATTCGCCGGATGAGGGATGAAGATAAGGTTCGATGGGAAGAGAGGTTGTAGGGTTAATACCGCTATCATGGCTGAATCATTTTCTTCTTGACAGCCTTCCAAATGCCGCGATAGTATGTCCGTAACGGATATACTATCCATGGACCCATTAACCCCAGCTGTCTTTCACATACTCTTGGCATTGGCCGATGGGGAACGTCACGGCTACGCCATTATGCAGGATGTGGCGGCATCGACAGGCGATAAGTTCCACATGGGCCCTGGCACGCTGTATGGAACGCTGAAGCGACTGCTTGCGGCTGACCTTGTCGTGGAAGCCGGCGAGCGGCGGGACCCTTCGATGAACGATGAACGGCGGCGTTATTACCGGCTCACACCGAACGGCCAGCAAGCTGTGCTTGTGGAATCCAAGCGCCTCGAATCCCTGGTACGGATCGCCCGCAAGAAATGTTTGCTGGGAGTGGGGGCCGAGTGAGAATACACGAGAGGCTCTTCCGTTTATTGACACGTTGCTATCCGGCTGCGTTTCGCCGCGAATATCAGGACCCCATGCTGCAGGCGTTCCGCGATCATTTGGCTGGCGCCAACACTCCCGCCAAGCGCGCCGCTCTCTGGATTTGGGCGCTATCCGACTTCGTCCGCAGCATTCCAGCTGAACATATTGAAAGATGGAAAACCGAAAGGTGGCAAGCCATGAAAATCGCCGCGTATGTTCTATTTCCTATCATCCTTATCCTGTTGGGAAGGTATGAGCTTCACACCGACGACGCCGGCATGGTCGTTTTCTTCATCCTCTTGTCGGCATTCGTCCTCACTTGCATGAACCCGGAACGGCGCTGGATTTGGAGCCTGGTTGGTTGGTGCACGCCCGCCGCCGAACAGTTCTGGGGGAAGCCGCTTGCTGGGGTGCCCGATCTTAAGAGCCGCTTGATGCTGCTGGCTTTTGTAACCGTTGTGGGATTGGTGGGCAGTTTCGCGGCAATCTTCTTGAGGCGATCCACCGCAAGTCTCATCCCCAAAACGTAGCCGATTCGCGAATCCTAAACGCCTGTTTAGGTATCATAGATGAAAGAGGAGCCCTGCCCCCAAATTCCTGCTCGAATGAGGCTCCCTATTCGCGAGAAAGAAGATCAATGTCCGAAACCACGTTAGGCGTCAATAGCTGGCTTGAAGAAGAGCTTTACCAGCAGTACTTGCATAACCGTTCCACGGTGGATGAAAGCTGGAGTGATGTTTTCACAATGGAGGGCGCACCCGGCCATGTTGTGGCTCCCGAGAATGGAGAGTCCTCCGGTGTTGCCGAGCCCGCCGCTGCAGTTGCTGAGCCCGTCGCTGTTGCCGAGCCCGTCGCGCCGCCGCCTGTCATCCCGGTTGCGGCTCAACCCGTGCTTCCACCCGCTCCCATTGCGCAGCCGGCTCCTGTTGTTCCACCTTTACCCCAATCCCTGACCACAACCCAGACGGCCATTACCGCCGAGCCGGAAAAACGGCTTGAAGTCGGGCCGGGAGAGCAATTGGTTCCACTGCGTGGCGCCGCGCTGAAGATCGCCGAAAATATGGTGCTGAGCCTGAAGGTTCCCACCGCCACCAGCCAGCGCAATATTCCGGTTAAGGTCATTGATGAGAACCGGCGCATCATCAATCAGCATCGTTCCATGCTGGGGCAGTCCAAGGTCTCCTACACGCATATCATTGCTTACGCCATCGTCAAGGCATTGGAAGATTTTCCCAATCTGAACAACGCATTCGCCGATAACGGCGGCGAATCGTTCCGCTTGGTTCGCAATCAAATCAACCTTGGCCTGGCGATTGACGTGGCTGGCCGTGACGGCGCCCGTTCATTGGTTGTCCCTAACGTGAAGAATGCGGGCGAGCATGATTTCAAGGGCTTCCTTGCCGCTTACGACGCGCTGGTTTCGAAGGGACGCACGGGCAAGTTACAACTTGCCGATTTTCAAGGCACCACGATTTCACTCACCAATCCTGGCACGGTGGGGACGCTGGGCAGCGTTCCGCGCCTTATGCCTGGCCAAGGCTGCATCATAGCAATCGGTGCGATTGATTATCCGGCTGAATATCAAGGCATGAGCGAAGAATTGCGCGCCATGATGGGGCTGGGCAAGGTGATGATGATGGGCTGCACTTATGACCATCGCATCATCCAGGGAGCCGAATCCGGCATGTTCCTGGCGCGGATGCAGGCGCTGCTGCAGGGCGAAAATCATTTCTACGATGAGATCTTCGCTTCGCTGAAGCTCCCCCATCAGCCGGTGAAATGGGAAGCTGACCGCGCCGTGCCCCGCTCCTCTGCTCAGGCATTCCGCGCCGTGGACGTCCCCAAGGAAGCCGCGGTTCTGCAACTGATCAACGCTTTTCGCGTGCGCGGCCATTTGATCGCCGATCTGAATCCATTGGGTGTTGAACCCAGCTACCATCCGGAACTTGACCCGGCGAAATACGGCCTGACTATTTGGGACCTTGACCGTGAATTTGTCACCGGCTCTCTGGGCGGCGATATTGGCGAAGGCTCCTCACACATGGTGGCCACGCTGCGCCAGATTTTGGAGACGCTGCGGCAAACCTATTGTTCCAAGCTGGGCGTGGAGTTCATGCATATCCAGCATCCGGATGAGAAAGCTTGGCTTCAAAAACGCATGGAGCCTGATGCCAACAACTGGCTGTTGAACAAGGAAACCAAGCTCCGTATTCTGGAACGCGTGGTTGAGGCGGAGAGCTTTGAAAACTTCCTGCACACCCGCTTCACCGGGCACAAACGCTTTTCCATAGAGGGCGGCGAAGCGGTGATGGCCATTCTGGACGAACTGATTGACCGCGCGGCGAATGGCGGAGCGCACGAAGTTGTGATCGGTATGGCGCACCGCGGAAGGTTGAATGTGCTGTGCAACACCATAGGCAAATCGTTCTCCCAGGTATTTAGCGAATTTGAAGGCAATATGGATCCCGATTCCACGCAAGGTTCGGGAGACGTGAAGTATCATCTTGGCGCAAGCGGCGTTCGCCGCAGCACGGGCGGGCGCGAAGTGGTTGTAAGCGTCGCCCCAAACCCCAGTCATTTGGAAGCGGCCGACCCGGTGGTGGAAGGCATTGTGCGGCCTAAGCAGGATCGCTTGGGCGACACCGAACGCGCGCGCGTAATTCCTCTACTGTTGCACGGCGACGCGGCGTTTATCGGCCAAGGGGTGGTGGCTGAAACGTTCAATCTTTCGCAACTGGACGGCTATTCCACGGGCGGCACATTGCACGTGGTCATCAATAACCAAATCGGGTTTACCACGAACCCCACCGACAGCCGTTCGGGCACTTATTGCACCGATATCGCGCGCATGGTGCAGGCTCCGGTATTCCATGTCAATGGCGACGATCCCGAAGCCTGCGTTCGCGCCGCCCAACTGGCCATCGACTACCGGCAGAAGTTCAAAAAGGATGTTGTGATCGACATGCTGTGCTACCGCAAGTACGGGCATAACGAGGGCGATGATCCTTCTTACACTCAGCCTTTGCTGTACGGCAAGATCAAGACGCATCCCAGCGTGACCACGATCTACGCCGAGCGGTTGCAACGGGAAAAAACCTTGACTTCTGAAGAAGTGGATCGCGTCAAGAAGTCCTACCTGCACCGCTTGTCCGACTCGTTCGATTCGGGCAAGTTAGATGGATCAAAATACGAATTTCAGGAATTGGCGTCGGACCTTCCCTTTCAGAAAGTCAGCATCGCCACGGCCGTGGATCGCCACATGCTGGAGCAAGTGGTGCACGGAATCACATCGTTCCCTGATGACTTTACGGTGCATCCCAAGCTGCAAGGGGGGATCCTCGACAAGCGCAAAGCGATCCTCGATGGCTCGCCCATGGATTGGGCCACGGCGGAATCGCTGGCATTCGGAACTCTGGTTTTGGAAGGCTCGCCGGTCCGGCTGAGCGGCCAGGATTCCGGCCGCGGTACATTCAGCCAGCGCCACCTGACTTATTACGACAACAAGACCGGCGAGAAGTATATTCCGATGCAGCACCTGTCGCCCAATCAAGCGCAGTTTGATGTATGGGATTCCTCGCTTTCCGAGTATGCGGTGTTGGGCTTTGAATTCGGATACAGTGTGGCCGATCCGCTGACGCTTACATTATGGGAAGCCCAATTTGGAGATTTCGCCAACGGCGCGCAGATCATGATCGACCAGTTCATTGCCACTTGTGAGCAGAAGTGGGGCCAGCCGAGCGGCTTGGTTATGTTGCTGCCGCATGGCCAGGAAGGACAAGGGCCGGAACATTCCAGCGGACGCATCGAACGTTTCCTAACTTTGTGCGCGGAAAACAATATGCAGGTTTGCAACCCAACCACCCCCGCGCAATACTTCCACTTATTGCGCCGTCAAATGCATGGTGGGGCGGACCGCCGGGGAGTGCGCAAACCACTCATCATCTTTACGCCAAAGAGTTTACTACGTCACCAGAAAGCAGTTTCCACGCTGGATGAGCTAACCACGGGCGGCTATCGGGAAGTGATTGGCGATCAAAGTTTAAGCGAAGCCGGGCGGATCACGCGCGTGATTCTAACTAGCGGCAAGATATATTACGAGTTGCTTGCGGCGCGCGAAGAACGCAATTTGCACAACGTGGCCATTGTGCGGCTGGAGCAATACTATCCGTTCCCGAAGGTGGAATTGAAAGATGTACTGATGCGGTATCCGATAACCGCCGATGTGTGTTGGGTCCAGGAAGAGCCGCGTAACATGGGCGCATGGGCGCATGTTCGCGACCGTTTGGGTCCGGTGCTTGAAGAAAGCCGCCGCACGTTGCGTTATATCGGCCGCATGAATTGCGCCAGCCCCGCGCCCGGATCGTTGAAGCTGCATCAGGAACAGCAGGCGGAAATTATTAACCTCACGTTCGCCGACGAGTTGAAACCGATGCGCCGGAAAATTTTAACCCGGAAGCGAAGTTAGCTGGTTTGGGAAAATACGATGGACTCATCATGCGAACATGCGTCTTCAGCAACGTTCCATCAAAGTTGAGACAATTTTCACTAGCAAGCCGCGACGCGCCCCACTTATTTGGGCTCAGCCTCAAGGAAATGTTGGCGAGCAAGAAGGCGGTAGCTCAAGTTCGCGAGCACCTGCTCGCGCTAATGGGAGCACTTGTTCGCGCTCAAGGCGCAGGAGTCCGCTCGCACTGCGGTGCAATCGCATGTTCTGGGCAACTCGACCGGCGCGGAAGCCCAGTTGAACGCCGCCGCGCAGCAACTCGCCGCCAGCCGCAACATCCCGTTCGCGCAAGCTTACATGGAGGCCATGAAACTCCACCCCAACTTCTACGCTACCAATTTCCACCTCGGCTCCATATCTCCGCTGTTCATTCATCAACTCGGCCGAGCCCGCTGGCGAATCGACACCGAAGTGTTTCAGACCATCACCGTCGACTGCTATCTCAAGCATGCCGCCGCCCACCAAAGCACTGCGCTGGTGGTCCTCTCTATGATTCGGGTGCTGGCCTATAAACTGTCGCTGGTCTTCTATCAGTACCAGGTCCGCAGCCATGCCTGCGGAAGAGGTGAAACCTTCCACGAAATCGCCCAGCGCATCGGCGACTTTTTCGTCGCCGATGCGCTGGACACCAGTTGATCGCCCGTCTCGGCGGGTTGCCATGTTTCCTGCTGTCTTCCCAGGCGTCCATCCATACGCCCTCGATGCCGTATTGCCATCGATCCGAAAAGCCGCGCGACCGAGTCCCTCGATCCATCCTTTCCCGCATCCCAAACCTTTATACAACACCAGTTCGCTCCCTGAACACACAAAACTTGTTCCAAATCCGCGGACTGCCTCTGGCCGGAGCGCACCTTAAAGAATCGCTGGCGAGTAACACGAGTGAAAATAATTATGTCAAGGCAAAGTAGAAATGTCCTAATCCCAGCAAAGTAAGAATGTCCGGTTTTGACCGAGTGTTCCGGAGTTGGATGTTAGGTTGAATGAGTCCG
>JAYVXT010000265.1:0-2125 GCA_043785065.1 Bryobacterales bacterium
ACTAATTTAAGAGACCTCGGAAGCCCCCTAACGGGAACCGCCGCTTGTGGCGGCTGCGCTCAGGCCAATCAATTTACGGCAACCCCTGACGGCATAGCCGAGCTTGGCAGCGCTTCCTGGAATCAAGCCAGTACGTCCACTTCAGACGGGTTCACGTTGCGAGTGGATCACGAGCTACGGCCCGGCAAGGATCGCATTTATGGTTATTACTATCGCTTCACCGGTGTTTCCCGGACACAAGCAATTCGCGACTTCGAGCGGGACAATCCGATTGTCGGCAATTTCCTGAACTTGAATGAAACCCACATTTTCTCACCAACCGTCTTGAACGAGTTCCAGGCAGGCATGGTTCGTTATATTGGGACTTACACAGTGCCGCTGCACATTAATGTTTCTCCGATCAACATTACCAGCCTTGGCAATACATTTCAGGATACGAATCCATATCCAGGCGGCTTCTTCCCAACTGAGTACATCGTTAAGGATTCTGTTTCCATCGTGCGCGGTAGCCATACCATTAAAGCAGGTGTGGAACGGCGACGGCAGGATAATAACCTCAAGCACACGGCCAGTTATATTCCCAATTACACATTCACGAACCTTCTAACGTTTGCCAACGACACAGCCCTGGCGGAAAGCCGAACCGTTAACCCGCTCACTGGACAGCCTACGATTACATATGCTTCACAGCGGATCACTGAATATGGAAGCTTTGTTTCGGACGATTGGAAGGCGAGGCGCGACCTGACGATCAACATCGGGCTACGCTATGAGTATTTCGGTCCTTATACCGACGCCAAGAACCGCCTATCGAATTTCATACCCGGTACCGGTGACTATGCCCAACGGATCGCCACGGGCTCAGCTCAGGTCGTCCCGCAATCCTGGAACCCTAATCACTTAAATTTCGCTCCTAGGTTTGGAGCTGCGTGGGACATCAAGGGCAAGGGCTTGAATGTGGTGCGAATCGGGTATGGGATTTCTTATGACCGGCTAGCCACCGTCTATCCGGCTGGCTATCGAAACAACCCTCCATTGGTCGGAGTGATTACCGCAGGTACGCAGTTCGGTACGCGGTTTACTTATGGTTTGGGCGATCCGAAAGCGGAGCCCAGCCAATATAATCCTCAAGGTTTGGGTTACCCGATTGATGCCGCCTTCGCTGCTGGATTGAACAGTCAAAACGGGATTATTGGGCAACGTCTGGCCCTGATCGGAGTTAGCCAGCATCTTCCCCAACCCTACACGCAAAACTGGTTTCTAGGTTATCAGCGTTCTTTGCCCGGCAAGATTGTTGTAGAGGGAAATTACATGGGTTCGAAGGGCACCAATCTGGTGCAGATTTCCAATATCAATCAATACGCCGGCGACTTGTTAAATGGAGGGGTCTTCCATGGCTTCAACCCCAGCTTTTCCAGCATCAACATCGCTTCCACGAATGGCAATTCGACCTACCAGGGCGTCACGGTGTCAATGCGCAAGGCGATGTCCCATAACTTGACGTTTCAAGCCTCCTATACTTTCAGCAAGACGATCGACTCATCCGAGGGCGAACAAGGGCTAACCACTTTTGCTGACGTTAACAACCAACGATTGGACCGTGCCCTTGCCAGCTTCAATGTTCCGCAGCGGATCAGCTTCAGCGGCTTCTACAATGTTCCCTTCTTGCGTTCCTGCAGTGCCTGGTATTGCCGGACGGCAGGCGGATGGGATGTGTCGGGCTATGGCGTATTCGAGAAAGGACTGCCATTGGATGTCTTTACCAGTGGCGTGTACCCTAATGGCGACTACAATGCCGATGGCACCACCTATGACCGCCCGAATGCCCCTTCCACCGCCATTCAGCCGGGCGGTTTCAACCAGCAGCAATACCTGGCGGGCATCTTTACCGCATCTCAGTTTGGCGTTCCGAAGCTTGGTACATCCGGTTCGTTGGGGCGAAACGTCTTTCAGGCGCCGGGATTTGAACGCGTGGATTTGGCTCTCACAAAGGGGTTCAAAATTACGGAACGTTTCAAGCTCCGGTTCCGCCTCCAGGCCTTCAATGCGTTTAATCACACGAATTTGAATGCACCGGCCGGCAATCTCACCAGCAGCAGTTTTGGCAAGTCAACCAGCGCTCAAA
>JAYVXT010000266.1:0-7135 GCA_043785065.1 Bryobacterales bacterium
CCGCCGGTGAGGCTGCCGCTATGCAGGTCGGTGGAAATGGAATCGGGCGCGAAGCCCTGCTGCATGGCGGGCACGGCCCATTGAAATGCCAAGCTGCCCGCGCCATGGCCAACGTCAAAGATTACGCCGCGCTTGCGCGCTTCGCGGTAGAACGAATTCACCGCGCCTTTTGCATCCAGCACGGGGTCGAACGGGCGGAACATATGTGTATAGATATCGCCTGCGCGCATCTTTTCCAGGAACAACTTTTCGATGGGCCTGCCTTCCACGATCAATCCGAAATCGACCATCATGGGAATGCCGGCGAGCTTTGCGGCTTCCAGCGCGCGGTCGACAGGCGTCCACTGTGGGCCGGCGAAATGGGCGGTCTTAATGCCCAATACGATGTCCTTATTGGCGAGCGCCATTCCGGCCGTGGCTTTGGAGTCCATCAATGTCATGTCTTGTTCATTGGCAGCGCCGCCCATGCCGTTGGCGCCAATGTTGAGCATGGCGTAAATCTTTGAACGGGAGTGCTTGATGATGGTGTCGCGGAACTCAGGGAAATTCTTGTAACCGGAGCTGCCGGCGTCGACGGCCGTTGTTACGCCGGTTTGGAACAAGTGATGATCGGGGATAAGGCTGGAAAGGCCACCCGCCAGTTCACCCTTGGTTGCGCCCGCGTAGACGTGAACGTGAATATCGACCAACCCGGGCGTGACGTAGAAGCGCGAAACGTCCACCACTTTCTTTGCTTGGGAGGGTTGGATATTCGCGGCAACAGCGGCGATCTTGCCGCCCGCGATGGCTACGTCGCGACGGGCGTTGATGCTGTTCTTGGGGTCGATGACCGTGCCGCCCTTCAGCAGCAGATCGTACGGTTGCGCCAAGCCTGCGGCGGCGAAAATCAGGATAAGGGAAGCGTTCTTCATACCGAACGTTATAGTATGACAAAACATGGCTAATGGAGCGGAATTATTTATTGACGCCTGCGAGCAGCTGGGCATTGATCGTATTTTCACACTGGTGGGCGATCATCTGAACGAGGTGCTGTCTGTTGCTGCGGCGCGTGGCTTGAAGATCATGGACTTCCGGCATGAATCCGGCGTAACGCATGCCGCCGATTGCTGGGCCAGGATGACGCGCAGGCCGGCGCTTTCGCTTGTGACGGGCGGCCCAGGGCATACCAATGCGTTAACGGGAATTGCCACGGCGCAGCTTGCTTGCAGCCCTTTGATTGCGGTGAGCGGCGCGCCGGCGATCAACATGCGCGACAGAGTTGTGTTCCAGGATATTGATCAAGTCGGCATGGCGCGGCCAGTGTGTAAATGGGCCGCAGAGGCTGCGAGTGTGGCGCAAGTGCCCTTTCTATTGAGCCGCGCCTATAGCGAATCGTCAAGCGGGCGAATGGGGGCGACGCACCTTACCATCCCGGTGGATCTGTTCACGGGCCAGGCGGCGAAGGGTCTTCCTTTAGTGGAGCCGCAGGCCGTGGCGGCGAATCCCGGTCGTGGGGACATGAAGGAAATGTTGAAGCTGCTGCGTGAAGCTAAGCGTCCGGTGGTGATCGCGGGAAGTGGCGTGTGGTGGGCCGATGCGGGCAAGGAGTTGGGGGCATTCCTGCGCAAGACGAAACTGCCGTACTACAGCGTGACCCTGGCGCGCGGCGTGGTGAGCGATGCCGTTCCGAACAACATGGGTTACGCAGATGGGGCTTTGAACAAGGCCGTGCACACGGTGTTCAAGGAAGCTGACGTTGTGTTGGTGTTGGGCAAGCGCATCGATTACAGATTGGCAATGGGTGGCCCGAGGCTATTTTCGCCGGAAGCGAAGTTTATTCAAGTGGACATTCATCAACAGGAGTTGGGCCATAACCGGCAGCTTGCGTTGGGGATTTGCGCAGATGTGAAGGCGACGCTGCTGGCGGCGCTGGATGAACTTGGCAAGGATAATTGGAAGCCGCTAAGTTGGGTAGCCCGTGCGCGGATGCTCGATAAAAAATGGAAGGACGAGCTGGTGGCGATTGCCGCATCGAATCGCAGGAACAAACTGATTCATCCGGCCAGTTTCTTCGCCGCGTTGCGCGACGCGTTGCCGGTGACGCCGCTTTATTCCTGGGATGGGGGCGACTTCATTCATTGGGGCCGCGCGATGTTCCCGGCGACCAGATCTGGTGGTTGGATGCGGATTGGACCGCTGGGAACCATTGGCTCGGCGTTGCCGAATGCGTTGGCGATGCAGTGGCGTCATCCGGATGAGCCGGTTGTGATGATCACTGGCGACGGTTCGCTTGGGTTTTACATCGCCGAGTTGGATACGGCGGTGCGGCATAATTTGCCGGTTATCGTGATTGTTGGCAATGATGGCGGATGGGGCCTGGAACGCGAGTTGCAGGGCGAGTTGAATGGGACTAACGTGGCGTGTGAATTGCGGCGGACGCGGTATGACAAAGTGATGGAGGGCTTCGGCGGGGCGGGGGAGACGATTGACCGGCTGGATCAGGTGGATGGGGCTGTGAAGCGCGCGTTTGAGTCACGAAGGCCCTATTTGTTGAATGTGAATGTAGAAGGAGCGCGGAGTCCATTTACGGAGTGGCAGATTCAAGGGAAGAAGGGGTGAAATAGCGAGTGGAGTTCAACGAATAATCTAGCCTGTTCCGGTCGCGAAACTTATTAGCGATTCCCCGAACCCCCCAGCGCAGGGAATACTCGTGGGCCTCACGACCGGAACAGACAGACCACTCCAACAACCGCGATATCGCTATCTTCTAGCGCCGGAGTGGATCTCATAAAAAGGGCAAATTACAGTATGGTACAAACAGAACGGAATAGCAGCAATTAATTCATCGCGAACAAGAAAATAACCTGCACAATGGTACTGACGTAGCGCACGGGAAGAACAGTACCGGTGTGCACTGTAAACACATCCACCGTATCCCCCAGCGCGATAAACACTCTTGGTGACAACACACCAGGCAACTTGTTTCCCTTTACGATTGGAACGTACAGGGAAACTCGCAAAAAAATATTTATTAGTTCGAGCGGTCGGGTCACGGCTCACGTCAAGCAAAGTCCCGAACCCCCCAGCGCAGGAACTTGCTCTTCGATTCACCGCGACCTAACCATATGCTACCTTGATCGCATTTCGGAAACACTTGACCCTTTTATGACTGTCAGGGTTCTTGATGATCCGAGTCGACCAAGGTAGTGGCCTATGAGGGTATCACGCTTCGGCCAAACTGTTTTCCACTTGGGCTGACTTCTGATAGTCCCGGATTTCCGGCGGTGCAGAAAATAAAACCACATTTGTTACTAAAGCAAAAACTATTCCAACTCCAATTACAATCGGCAGGCACACGTCGAACACATCAAATTTGTTTACCATTTTACTCAGTGTTTTCTTTATTTTAGCGAGCGATCTTTGTCTTATATACTATTTTTTCTTAACGAAATACTACAAAGCAATTGGTGTGCCAAACCTCACGGCACACCTTCTACGCGGTGGTAACACGGGCTTAATTCTTACATGGTGCGGGCAGGCCGTTTCTGTAACCCTAAGGATTTGAGGGATTTCTCGCCGTCGGGATGATTCATCTCCCAATATTTCATCCGCTCCGACCTGAGGAGTTTAGCTTTTGTTCCAGTGGAATTTTCCCATTGAATAATCTTGTATGGCGATAATTTTTCTACCCAGAACGTCTTTTTTACCTTGCCTTCGATATTGCATTCGTATTTTTCCACTTCGAATGTGCCTAAAGGAACAGTAAGTGATTCTGAAGTTGCAGACCGTTTCAAGGTCGCCTTAGTCCAATAGCCTGGACCTAGGGCGTGCCGGGCGGTTTCAAGAGAGGCGAACAGGTCTACGTTTTTTTCCTCTCCAGGTCTTAAGGTCGGTCTTGCCATTCCTCGGGCCCACAGCATCAAACCGTCCTCACTGACCCCATCTTCGATTGGATCCAACGTCTTTTCCTGGTCGGCCTCGCCATCGAAATAGGAATGGCTGGTTACGCGGACGCCTGGAATATCGAATAGAGCCTGCTTATATATGTTCCCGCACCATTCCTGGCTGGAAAAACTCACCTTTATAGGAGAGCCTGTCATAATGCGGCCTACGGTCTGTGTGTTGACAAAAGTGGAGAGCATCAGATTGTAGTCGTAAATACCGGTTTGGAAGTCCTCCACCAGATTGAGCTTCACCACATGGATTTCATCCTGCTTGGGGTGCTTACCGGGGTCGGCCTTGACGCGAAGGGCGTTGGAAAACGTTTCGGAAACGAAGATGGCTACGGCTGTACCCTTGCGGGGGGCGTTGTATTTGGAGCGTTCCAAATCGTAGCTGGATAGTTCGGCGGCGCCGTCGCCCCATACTTTCCAGAACGCGTCGTCGAACTTTGGCGAATCGGGAGCGCGGAGTTTGCCTTTAAATTCGGAGGGCTTTTCCGGCGCGCAGGCGGCAAGCAGTAGCAAGCCGGCGATTAGGATGTTTTTCATTTTGGGTTCCTCATTTTCCAAAGGATCTGGCGGAAGAGACCGGCCAGGTAAATTGCATCGGCAGTGGCAAGGCCCAAGCGACGGACCATTTGATTCAGTTTCAAGATGCTGGATTCGGTGGTTGGTTCGTGAAAAAAGCCGGATTCGAGGGAGGCGTCGGTCATTAGGGTGACAACGCGCTCCACTTCAACGGCTTCGGCGGGTTTGGGGGCTTGCTTCGGTTCGATTTTGGCTTCGGGGTCGCGAATCAACTCATATAAGGTGACGGCGACGGCTTGGCCGAGGTTGATAGAGCGATGTTCGGGGCGGGAGGGGATTCCGATCGTCAGGTGGCAGTGGCCCAGGTCTTCATTGGAAAGGCCGAATTTTTCCGAACCAAACAGGATGGCCACTTGCCCTGGGTGAGGCTTGAGGTGTTCGGAGACGGCTGTTTCCAACCTTATATGGGGGATGGCGAGTTGGCGGTTGGATCCTGAGGTTGTGCCGGCGACTAGGGTGCAATCGGCGACGGCATCGCCAACAGATGTGAATTCGCGGGCGTTAATAAGAATAGCCTCGGCCCCGACGGCGGAGCGGGCTTCCTCGACGGCCACGCGGTAGGGATTGACGAGGCGAAGTTCATGGAAGCCAAAATTGGAGAGGGCGCGAGCGGCGGCTCCGATATTAAGGGGGTTACGGGGCTCAACTAATACTATATATGGAGTACTACTCATATAGTTTTATATATTTATCTAATCGTAATTGAAGCGTATAAGGCACCAGCTCCTTAATGGTAGCTCAAGCGTCAAATCCCCAAGATTTTTTGGCGGGGAAATTTTCCGCGCACGCTTGTGATAGTATGTCGTCCTTACGAGCGTGAATTTCTAAGAGGCGACAAGGAGCAAAATGGATATCAACTATAGAGTAATTCTGGATCCTTCGGATCAGAGCTTCCGGCTTGGACGTTTTAAACATGGGGAATGGCAGGATAGCGGCGGTTTGTGGCATTCCGACAGAAGGGGGACTGACAACAACCCAATCCCGGCGAGAGTTTCGGACAGACTCCATATCACGATTCAACTAATGTCCTACAATGCGGCGGACGCGTACCAAGTTGTAGTGCTTTTCGCGCGAAATAAACACGGCCGGACTGATCCTTCACAGCCATCCACGCCTTTCTCGAAGAACAACCACCCCGAGGCCGCATTCATCAGCAACCCAAACATAAATCAAAATGGGATTCTGGTTTTGGAGCCACAAACTATTGCCGCCAAGGGGTTCTTCGAGTTCAGTATCCTTCTGCGAACAAATCCCAATGATGCATCCAGGACCCACGATTTCACGCGGGATCCGGAGCTTGACGTTACAGAATCGCCTAATAAGAAGTAATCCTATTGTTTCGAGGCTACTGAAGACTTCATCACTGTTTGGTGGTATCGAGGATCTTTTCTTAGCGTAGCCAACTCAGGATCAATACGGATTTCCTCGAGCGAGTAGGACGCGGCAATAGCGGCCGCCAGGGAGCGAAGCGCATCCTCCCGGCGGCCCAATACTTCGTAGGCAACCAGCATGCGATAAAGCATATTGGGGGTCTTGCGCTGTAGCTTTTCGGCAAACTGAAGCTCATTGAGCGATTCGGCCGTGTCGCCTCGCTTAGCGAGGTACATGGCGAAACGAGTATGGAGATCCCCATCGGTTGGAGCTTTCTTCAGATCGGCCCGGATCAGTTGAGTGGCCTGCAGATAGGCATCTTTCGCCTTTTCGATGTTGCCAGGAGTCCAACGATAAGCATCCGCTAGATTGCCCCAAAACAAAGAGCCATTGGCGCCTAGTTGGATGGCCTGTTCCATTGCTCGGACAGATTCCTGATAGAGACCTTGGGCGAAATAAGTAGTTCCAAGGTTGCCATACACGCCGGCGGTCGGGTTAAGTTCCAGACACTTCTGCCATTGGGCGGCTGCCTCGCCATATTTTCCCTGCATATGAAATATGGCCCCAAGGTTCTTGTAGCCTATTGAAAAATCAGGTACTAATTCCGTGACTTTGCGAAATTCCGTTTCCGCTTCTTTGTACCGGGCAGTTTGATAGAAGAGGTTGCCGATGTAATTGTGATTTTCCCAATCATCGGGACGCAATTGTATGGCTTTTTCGAAAGCCTTTTGAGATTTTTCAAAAAGGCGCTGACGGCGATACACAGCCCCCGCGCCACGGATTGCTTCCGGATTTAAGGGATCGGCTGTGGTGGCGAGTTGGAATTGTGTAGCGGCGGGATCGATCATGCCAAGTTCAAGATCTACCCAACCAAGCGCTAGGTGCGCGGCTGAGAGTTGCGGGTTCAGTTCCACTGCTTTGTTGGCGTTAAATTGCGCTTTCTCAAGTCCGGCGCGGTCGGCATCCTGGGTGAACTTGCGCCAAAGAGCCGAGGCGACACCAGCGTAAGCGGGGGCATGTTCCGGGTCGCGGGCCAACGCGCGCTGAAAGGAGTCGATGGCCTTGTCGATGTATCCCTTGCGGTAATAATATTTGAGATACTGGCGGCCCTCGGAAGTGAGATCGACGGCGGTGCGGGGGAATGCGGTTTCCGACGCCGAAGATAACAGGCGACGGATCGGATCGTGTATAGCGGGAAGGAACAAGGAGCCCATGGCGGCTATGGACAAGATTCCCGCAAGCGCCCATTTCCTCCG
>JAYVXT010000267.1:0-21135 GCA_043785065.1 Bryobacterales bacterium
CCGCGGGCAGCGGGCTTTTGAGCCGCATGCGCCCCATCATGCTTTCCGATTCCTCCCCCATCGCCCGGGACCGGTTCAAGATCTATCTGGTACGAACGGCGAAGTTGGAAGATCGCGGCGGGAAATTCGGAGTCAGCTATAAACCTTCTCCGGTGTTTGCGGAAATGGCTTCCCCCGGTTCGCAGTTTGAGGGGCAATTCGGCGGTCATTTAGAAAAGTTTTCCGACGCGGGTGTTCTGAAAGCGTTCCGCTGGAAGGAACCGGTAACGCTGGCCGCGATGGCTGAAGCCGCCAATCGATTCGCCCGGCAATTGCTGGAAATAGAGAGTCTTTTTGCAAACCGCGCCGGATTAGCAGGTTTGAGCGCGACCATCGTCCATTTATTGAATGAATTAGAGGCTTGCCAAACGAACCCAAATTCGTGTTTGCTTCCTCTTGGATGGGGCGGAGGATTCCTGGCGAAGACTGCGTTCGGTAACCCGGAAGCCGGGGATTACCGCAAAGTGCTGAAGGCAATTCCGTTTTACCAAAAGGCGATTCAGAGCGGACTTCCGTTCCCCAAAACCCGAAGGATTGTTCACCTTGGTGGGCAGCCAGTTTCTCTACCCGGATGGGTTAGATTGGAACTGGCCCCCTAATAACAGAACTACCGGGCCTGCTCCATCACGGCACGAAGGATGCTGTTGATCCGTGTTGAGTAACCTTCCCCATAGCGCTTGAGCCAATCGAAAACTTCCCTGTCAATACGAGCCGCCACGAGTACTTTCGGCGTGCGGCGGAATCCTGCCAGTTGCTCATCCGTCAGAGCGGGAATGTCCGAGTAATCAACGTTGGAATCGTCCCCGATTGCTTGCTTTTTTGCGATTTTAGACAAGACGGCTTTTTGCATTTTACCAATCGGCTTGGTGAACAAAGACTCGGCACTCACGTTTATCCGCTTCGCGGGCCGAGATGATCCGGATGGTTTCCTCGCCATTTTCATTCTCCATTCGATATACGTGGATAACCAACAACACGGCCTGATTTACCGCTCCAACAGCGTGCCAACGCTGTTCGCCATCGACTATGCGGTCCTGCGGCGGATGACAACATGAGGGTCGTCAAAGACCAGCGCGGCACTTTGGAACGCGATGCCATGCTTCCTTTGATTTGATTGATCCGATCCTTTTTAGAATCCCATTCAAACCGCACGCTATACGATATGTATAACAGTCCTCGCTCTGGAAATCAAGGAAGCGCTCGCGCGTCTGGTGAGCTATATTTTCCAGACAGTCCAGAAGCAAACATCAGATTGTCATCTCACTGCAAGACCAATAGACCCGCGTCGGCAGTTCACCAGTTGCCTATTGCTTCTAAACTATTGCGACACGTGGTACTATCACAGAAGGTAGAGTTGGAGGTCTAGCCTAAGAATTTGCTTTCCTCTCAAAATCACCGGCCGCAAAAGAGCCTCTATGTATAATGCCTACTTCGGTTTTGTTGAAAACCCCTTTAGCCTCAGTCCGGATCCTGCGTTTCTTTATCGCAGCACCCAACATGAAGAAGCCCTGGCGAACCTGATTTACGGTGTGCAAAGCCGCAAAGGTTTTATAGTACTGACGGGCGAGGTGGGGACTGGAAAAACCACCCTTCTTGAATGTTTGCGCGAGTATCTGGAACATCAGTACTTCGAGTTTGCGTTTTTATTCAATTCAAGAATTACCTCCGACCAGTTCTTTGAAATGGTGGCTTACGATTTCAATCTACAGGTGCAGCGAACCTCGAAAACCGAAGTCCTGTTTGCCCTGAATAGCCTGCTGGTCTCACAAGCCAACGAGGGCCGAACTACGGTTTTGATCGTTGACGAAGCCCACAACCTGGAATGGGACGTATTGGAAGAAATTCGCCTTCTGGGCAACCTCGAAAATCGTCACGGAAAGTTGTTGCAGATCGTTTTGGCCGGACAGCCGGAATTTGACCGTAAACTTGACTCGCCCAATTTGCGGCAGCTGAAGCAACGCATCGTCCTGCGCACCACACTGGTTCCGTTTACCGAAGCTGACACGAAAGAGTACATAGAGTTCCGCCTGGATCGCGCTGGGATGCCGAATCAGAAGATCCTTTCGGACAATATTATTTCCGAAATTCACGTGCGCTCCACCGGCATTCCTCGCATCATTAACGGAATTTGTGACAATTTACTGTTGACGATGTTCGCCATGGAAGCCCGGGAAGCCACTTTGGGGATGGTGGATGAAGTCACCACGGATATGCGCCTGGATTGGCCAACTCGGCGGAAAATCCGATCGCAGCAAGGAATGGAACAACCCTCATTCGGCCGCGGCGATTAACGCTTCATAAAATCGACCCCTCACCAACACTGCTTACTTAGGTTCCTCGCGTGATTAGCGCTGCGGGGATTTTGATTAGTCGGCTAGTCGGGCTAGTCGACGGGTCCTAAGTGAACAGTGTTGAACCTAACTCAACAGAATTCCGAACAGCTTCGGGGTTCTGTTTTTGTATCTTACAATTTCCCCTCTGAGTGAAGTAAACTACCATTAGCAGATTTGTAATTCCAAGTTAGGGCGTAGGCAACGTCGAAGCCACGCACCAGGAGGTCCTTATATGGATCGTAGAGATTTTCTAAAAAACGCTACAGCTCTTAGCGCAACCTCATCCGCATTTGCCGCCGCCAAAGGCAAAGGCGGCCAAGGCCGCGTGCTGGGCGCAAATGACAAGATCAACATAGGTGTAATCGGCGTCGGTGGACGCGGGTTCTATGTAGCCAGCGAATTCGAAAAGGCCGGCAAGCGTGATAACAATTGCCAGATTGTCGCCGTTTGCGACGTTTACGAAAAGCGCAAGAAAGTAGCGGCGGACCGCTACAAGGCCGAAGGGACATTGGATTGGCGCGAAGTCATCGCCCGTAAGGATGTTGATGCGGTCATCGTCGCCACGCCTGACCATTGGCATGCCCCCATTGCCTTGGCCGCAATGGATGCCGGCAAGGACGTCTACTGCGAAAAGCCCATGTGCCACACGGTGGCCGAAGTGAAGCGCTTGATCGATACCGTGAAGGAAACCAAGCGCGTGATGCAGGTAGGCTCGCAAACCACCTCAGGCGATCAATGGCACAAAGCCAAGAAGGCTATTGGCGATGGCATGATCGGCAAAATGCTGCTTAGCCAAGGCTCTTATCACCGGAACTCGGTTGAAGGCGAGTGGAATTACAAGATCGATCCGAATGCCGGACCCGATGGCAAGGGCGACGATTACCTGGATTGGAAGACATGGCTGGGCAGCGCCACCAAGCGTCCTTACGATGCCGATCGCTTCTTCCGCTTCCGCAAGTATTGGGATTATTCGGGCGGCATTGCCACCGACTTATTCTTCCACGTTGTAGCCCCGATGAACATTTGCTGGGGCGAGGCGCAATATCCGCACAAGGTGATGGCTGGTGGGGGCATTTATGCTTTCCCGGAAAAGCGCGAAGTGCCCGATACGTTTCACTTGATGGCCGATTATTCGAAAGGCCATTCGTTGGTTCTCAGTTCCTCGATGGCGAATTCACAGCATATCCCCGGCTTGATTCGCGGCCACGAAGGCACGCTGATTATGGTGGAGCACGGCCGCTTTGAGGGTTTTGCGCCATATCTTACGATGAAACCGGAAACGGTGGGCCGCGAAGGCAACAAGAAAAATATCAATCCGGATTACAAGTTCGGCATGGAAGATGTGAGGATTCCGGTGGAGGAGTTCAGCTCCATGGAACGTCACGTGGATAACTTTCTGAAGTGCATTCGCACGCGCGAGACTCCGACATTAAATGTGGAAGTAGCCGCGCGGGCGCAGGTAACCATTACCATGGCTGTTGAAAGCTACCGTCGCGGTAAGGTGCTTTACTTCGACGATAAGAAATTCCAGATTGTGGAAAAGCCGCCGGCGGCTTAGTCCCTCGGGGGGTTGTGGCTGGGTCCTTTCGTACCTTTTTGATGCATCTACTCGCGCCGGGCCTTGTGCTTGGCGCGAGTTCGCATTTTGACAGGGCCGATGTGTTCAAAGCGGGCGTCGAAGGGTATGCCATTTATCGAATTCCTGGTGTAGTGGTAACTGCCAAAGGGTCAATACTGGCTTATGCGGAAGCGCGCAAGACTACGCGTGGGGATTGGGGGCAGATAGACATTGTGCTTCGCCGTTCGATGGATGGCGGCCCAGCATTGCGATGCAATCTGCCAGTTCGGCTCTGACCACTCGGTGCTAGACACGATCGCCCGAACGGTCGAGGTGAGAAGGCCGGCCCTCATGACCGTGTTTTGCCGAACCGGTATGTCCACGATGCTGTGACGTACGATTTGAGACGAAAACCCGTAACCCGCTCGAATGGCTGTCCCTCTCCTGGAAGTGCGAGAGTCTCTAACGTTTGTCCGGCATAGCCTCGAACGATTAGAAAATTCAATCCTACATCCATGCGCTTCCGTTCGAAGGATCGTTGTGACCATAAGCCACACGTGTGTTTGCCAATAAGAGGAGAAGCGCGAAGACAACGGCGCCTTTCCTGAATCCATCAATGCTGCGAATGCGCACGCGGTTTTGCATGTGAGTCGCCTCCTTTTAAAAAATATTCTTCTTCCTTCTCTTCCTGCATTTCCGCGGGAGTCCTGGGGTTCATCTTCTGCATCTCCCGTTCTTCCTCTTCGGAAATCTGTGGTATTTGGCGAATGAAGCGTACAAGCTTCCATAACGCTGCTTCCGATTTTGGGATTCCGGCTCCCCAGGCGGGCATGCCGGACAGGCGAATGCCGTTCTCAATGATGAAGCACAACTCGCCATCACTCAGATCCTGTGTGTCAGATTTGCGCATGTCCGGAGCGCGGGGATACAAGTTGGGCCCCATCTCTGAGTCTCCGCTGCCGTTGTTTGCATGGCAGTTCGCGCAGTGGTCGGCCCAGTGCGCTCGCGCTTCCGCCAAAACTTCAGGCGTGTTGGGCTCCGGATTCAACTTGGACCTGACACTACTTGGGGCGGCAAGCCGCCGGGCGAAGCGAGCGGCGAACTTCTCGATGGCGGTCGGCTCCGCCTTGGCGCTGAAGCCACCGGCAGCGATCTTTAGAAATGCGAATACACCGAAGCCGATTACAAAGGCAATCATGATGAGTGATAGGAGCGTACGCTTCATTGTTGTTCCCTAGTTCTGCCCGGACCCGCCGCCTGAACCGTCACTACGCATCGACCCAGGCAGCGGATTGTCAGTTGCAAGTTCTACGCCCCCCGTCAACAGCAGTCCCTGAATCTCCAAGACGCGTTGCCACGCCGAAACCAGAGTGCTTACGTAACCTTCTTGAAGCTGGAAAAGGTTTCTTTGGCTGATCAGCACCTGGGGATAAGCAGCGGCCATTCCCCGAAAACTATTCAGGTAAAGATCATATGCTTGTTGGGCCTTGGGAATCATTCGACTTCGGTAGCGGTCCGATGTCGCCACTGCATCCTTGTATTCCCGGTACACTGTGGCTAATCGAGATTTTAATGCGAGCTTTGTGCGATCAACTTCATGGCGCGCCCGCTGGGTTTCAGCCTTGGCCGCCGCGATTGCGCCCTGATTGCGATTGAAGATTGGGATCTGCATTCCGATATCGAAGTACCCTTCGGGGCCGACTGGCCGCCGCAAGTTGCCGCCCGGCTGGATGTCCAGCAGTTCGCGGTTATAACGCACTCCGCCGCTTACCAAGAGATCAGGGATTGGCTCGCGCCGCGCGCGTTTCAAGGCAATTTCCGAGCGAGTTGTGTTCACTTGGGCAGTTCGTAGTTCAGGACTCCCGGCATAAATCCGTTCCAGCGCCTGGTCCGCATCGAGCTTAGGAACATTCTCTAAATCACCTACCAACAGCGCCGGGCGCAGCGAAGGATCATTGACGACTGCGGTAATCTGGCGCCACGTCCGCTCCAAGGCGTTTTTGGCCGTAACGAGCCCAAGATCAAGCCGCTCCGCCTCAATTTCGGCAAACAGTTGGTCGGGCTTGTCCGCTTGGCCCACATTGCCCATCTCGCCGGAAATCCGCACAACTTCACGAGCGAGACCCGCCAACTGGCCCCGCACCTGAACCAACCGTTGATCTCCCAGGGCCTGATAGTAGAGGCTCCGGATTGCGTTCAGGACGCGTTGCCGCTGCGCCTGTGCCATTTGCTCCGCGGCCAGCCGGTCCTGCCCGGCGACTTGGCGGCTCAATCCAAGTTTGTTTCCCGTCACGATCCGCTGCTGAAATCCACCGCCGATTTCACCGCCCCTGATGATGGGTCCGCGAGAGATTTCTTCACCCACAACGGACACGATTGGGTTCGGATATAGGCCCGCTTGTTTTTCCCGTCCGGTAGCTATCGCAATCTCCGCGGCGGCTTGTTTAAGAGTTGGATTATTAGCGAGCGCAATCCGTTCCAGGTCTTCCAATCGAAGGGCGTCCAAGCTCATCTGATTTGAAACTGGCGGCTTGCTCACCGGCGGAACGACCTGAACCTCGTACAACGTATAGTCACCGTCGTATACTTTTGCAGTGATCCGATCTCCTGCTTTCACTCGCGTCACAACCTCTTCCGCCTTGTCCATTGCATAGGCCATCGTCATTGCGCCCATCCATCCTTCGACGTTTTCATGATTGACTGTCAAGCGCTTTTTGGCTGCGTCAACCTGTTCCACCTTGCCGGCAAACACTAGGAATTTCTTCCCGGCAGGTTGTGCGTATATTGAAGACATGAGTAAACATTGCAGTATGCCCAGCGCCGACAATCGCAAAGGAAGTGAGTAAACTCGTTGAATCATCGTGATCGCTCTCATTTGACACCCTTCGAAGCTTGCACCAGTTCTACATCGTGAAGCACATAATCGCCGTCGTACACCTTCGCCTTGATCTGGTTACCCACCTTGAGGTTCTTTAGGATTTCCGGCTTGTCCACGGCGTAAGCCATGGTCATCGCGCCCATCCATCCTTCAACATCTCCATGGTTTACTGTGAGCTTTCCAGTACTCTCGCTGACTGCCTCAACCTTGCCGAGAAGGAAATGGGCAGCCGGTTTTCTCGCTTCGAGCGTCTGTTGGGCCTTCTGTTCAATCAGGTGCATGATATGGTCGTACTTGTCCGGCGGTAACACGCGGACTAGAGTCATCATTCCGCCCATCGCGCCACTCCATCCCTTACGCAGACCAAAAGTCTCGGGTTTCTGGAACATAGAATCGGCGGGCATCCACATGTCCTGGGGATAGCCGGGGACTTTTTTCTTCTCCGGATCATCCTTGGGGTACATGTCCAATGCCGGATCGATCTTTTCTTGCATCTGGCCTTGCATTCCGCTCATGTTATGTCCAGTAGGAGCGGCTGGTGGCTGATCCTTCATCTTACGCATGTCATGACCAGGCATTTCATTCATGATTCCGGACGGGCCGCCGGTGTCCATTGACGGCTGACCGATCAAGTTGGAAGTGAGCCGCTCGACATCGGCCGCGAGGCCCAATCCGCGTCCAAATGAGGGGCCAAGTTCTTCCGATAGAGCATTGCCCCGACGGACGATCCCCATCCCCGCTTCCATTCCTGCACCGGTCTGCAAACCGCGTAGCGGCGACATGACGGGCCCCACCATTGAGGCCATTTGATTCATCATGTGATGTGGCAAATGGCAGTGCAGCATCCAATCCCCAATATGCTTAGCGTCGAACTCGATGTCCCGCGCCTGAGCTACGCCCACCAGTACAGTGTTCTGGTCGTACCAAAGGTGCTGAGGCGTACGGCCCGACTCGGTTCCTGTCACTGAGAACTGAAAACCGTGTAGATGAATGGGATGGTGATCCATACCCAGATTGATCAGCCGGATTCGTACGCGCTCACCCTGCTTCACCAGCATCGGAGTTGTTGCGGGCCCAGACTTGCCGTTGAATGTAAGCCAGTTGAATTCCATCGACAAGGTATTTGGCACGTTGTTGTTTGGCAGCAGCGCCCATTCCTGGATCACGATGCCGAAGTCGCGGTCAACAACTGGAGGAAACGGCTCCTTCGGATGCATGATGAACATCCCCAGCATGCCCATCATTTCCTGCATGGCGAAATGGGAATGGTAAAAGAACGTTCCCGCCTGGTTCAGAGTGAACTCGTAGACGTAGCGCCCGCCCGGCGGAATAGGGTCCTGCCCGAGGCCGACGCTCCCGTCCATTTCCATGGGCACTTCGAAGCCATGCCAGTGAATCGCGGTCATCTCCGGCAGATGGTTATCGAACACGACCCTCACGCGGTCGCCCTGATTGATCTCGATTGTCGGGCCGGGTACGCTCCCGTTGAATCCCCAAGCGTCAACCGGGCGACCGGGAGCAAACTCGGTCCGAACTACTTCGGCAATCAAATTGAACTCCTTCACCCCGTCGATCAGCTTGTGTGGCAGCTTGGGTAAGTCGGGCATGGAGACCGGTAAGTTCAAAGCGGGCTTTTTTGCGACGCCCGTGGTCACCGGCATGGTCATACCAGGCATCGACTGCATCGGCGCCGCAGGCACAGGTTTCGGAGGTGCTTTTGCCGGCATCACATGTCCATCGTGAGATTGCTGTTGTGCAGCAGATTGGCGTCCTACGCCCATGGCCGCGCTGAGAGCCGCGAGCCGTGCGAAAAAATTACGTCTGTTATTCATGAGATTCCACCTACGATCCACTTCTGCAACGAACGATCGACAGCAAACATGGACCTCGCGCATAAGCGCCAAGTCAGCGTTTCACAGTGGGAATTGAATCAGACTCTAAGGACGGCTGCGCGGTGAGGTCGCTGAGGAGGGGTGGGATGAAAGGGCTGGGGAAGGGCGAACAGCGTCCAGTCCGCGAGAGGAGATGCGGGTGAATACCAAGGAATTGCCTGATCTAGTGGATGAGCCACAAGATCGGTTGAGCTATTTGTTAGCCCGGCGGCCAAGGACACCATCGGATGCCCACAAGTGCCATCCTGATCATGCCCATCAGGTGTTCCAGGCTGGCTTGAAGGCGCTTGATGGCAGGGCGGCAAGTTCGACTGCTCGTGCTTGGTTGGTTCGCAGATCGAGAGTGTACACGTAGCTGTACACCACACATTCGTTAGAACCAAACAAAGCGAAAATAGAATCCTGGCCATCGACTACTAATTCTGATGCTAGCACGTTAGCGGAGGATTCGAACTGCGATAGCGCCTTGCTGCTCCCAAGCCGCAATCACTTCACCTCCCGGCATTTTCAGGAGGTAGGGGAAGGCCCCATCGTCGCCCATCACCGCGGGTACGGTCTTTCCAGGCTTTAAAAGCATTAACGATTTTCCCGAAGTGACTAGTTTAACTTACAACAATCCAGTGGCAATGCATTTTGTTTTTTGCCTGAAATACATGCGGGCATTTTATATGCGCAGCGAAGATGACGGAGTAACGTTCCCTTCCCCGCGGGAAATTACGAGCGCGTTTGAAACGCACCCGCGCGATTATCCATGGAAGGTTCTCGCAACCGGTCCTGGGCACGGGATTCAACTTCGGAATGGAAGACTGCTGATTCCTATTTGGATGTCTACCGGGACGGGCGGTCATGCACACCGGCCTTCGGTAGCCTCGACGATCTATTCTGATGACAGCCGCGGTTGGCAACGTGGCGACATTGCGCTGCCGAACGAGGGGGATTGGATCATTCCAAACGAGACCGCGGCCGTGGAACTGGCCGATGGGCGGGTGATGCTGAATTCGCGTACGGAATCGACGGTCCATCGAAGACTGGTGACGACCAGCAAGAATGGGGCAACTGGCTGGTCGCGCCCCGGATTTCAACAAGAGTTGTTGGAGCCAATTTGCATGGGGGCTTGGTGCGATTCTTCTCGAAGAAGAACGGCGGGAAGAATCGGCTCTTATTTTCAAATTTCGACAACCTTTCGCGCGCCGATGGCAAGGAACAACCGGGCAGCCCAGAGATCGTAAGAATGTGACGGTGCAGTTAAGTTATGACGAAGGAAAAAGTTGGTCTGCGAAGCGGACCGTGGATGCGGGCTATTCGGGATACGCGATTTGGCTGTCGCGGCCGACCGGACCATCTTACTGCTTTATGAAAGGTCTCCTGAGGGAGCAAAGCAGTTTGAGCCAGTGGCGCTGAGTTTGGCCCGATTCAATTTGGCGTGGTTAACAGGCGGCCACGACAAATAATTGGAAGAAAACCGGCGCGGCCATCGTCTATTCAGGCAAGAGAGCCTACAACGATGGAAACATTCGGGATAATATTGGCAACAGAACCCCCGCCTTTGCCGTCATTGCAAAACAGTACGTTTCAGGACTTTTATCAACGTCATTCGGCGCTGGTATATCGCACAGCCATGCGCGTCACGGGAAATTCGGCCGACGCCGAGGATGTGATGCAGACGGTCTTTGTACGGATTTTGAATCAAACGCCACCGCCCGACGTGGCGGCCACTTCGGATAGCTATATGCGGAGAGCGGCCACCAATGCAGCGATTGATATTCTAAGGCAGAAAACGCAACGGGCGGAAAATTCCCTCAATGTTGCCCCCGATCAGGCAGGGAGGCCGGATAATTATTTATTAAAAGAAATGCTGCGGCGGGCGTTAGGGAAATTGAAGCCAGACGATGCGCAGTTGTTCGTTTTGCGGAGTGTGGAAGGGCTTTCCTACGACGAACTGGCTGAGCAGTTTTCCATTGAGCGTGGTACGGTGGCCAGCCGTATTCATCGCATTCGCGAGACGTTGATGAAGGCTTTAAAGCGTTAGGAGGAACCACCATGAACGATCAACAATTCGACAAACTTCTGGATGAGATCCGCAATGAAGAGGTATCTTCCGAACAGTTGGATGCCGCGAGGCAGAGAGTGTGGGACAAGCTCTCCAACAGCGGCCCCTGCTATGAATTTCGTAGCCAATTTGAGGATTACAGGTCCGGCAAATTGGCCGGGCAGCGGATCATGCTGCTTGAAGATCATCTAACCCGGTGCCCTGATTGCCGGCGAGCATTGAACCAACCGGACACGGGCAAAGTAGTCGCCATGCCTATGAGACCCGCGGCGCGGCGCTTTGGGGCCCCACGTTGGATTATGGCGGCAGGAATTATTTTGGGAAGCCTCTATGCGGGCCGTGATCAATTGGATTCGATGCTGGCGCCGGGCGGACCTCGGGCGACAGTAGAAGCGGTGATGGGTAATCTATATACAAACAACGGGAACCTGCTTGCCGCGGGCGCGACCCTGAATGAAGCACAAGCTGTTCGAACGGCGGGTGGGGCACGGGCTACGTTGCGACTGGCGGATGGTTCTACGGTTGAGGTCAATGAAAGTTCGGAGTTATTTGTTAAAGCTGCCTGGAGCGGCCAATCCATTCACCTTGAACGTGGCGATGTGATTGTGCAGGCGGCCAAACAAAGGCGAGGGCATCTGCGTGTGATTACGCGTGATTCCGTGGCATCGGTGAAAGGAACGGTGTTCACCGTTTCCACCGGATCGGCGGGTTCGTACGTTGGGGTTGTGGAAGGATCGGTGGCGGTTGACCAACAGGGTTCGGAACGGTTGCTGAATCCGGGTGAAAAGGCAAACACTAGCGCGGCTCTAGATCAAATCAGCGTGCGCGAAGCAGTTGCCTGGAGCCCTAACGCCGAAAAGTATTACACGTTGTTGGCTGAACTAGCCGGCATTGAAAAGAAGCTGCCTGCTTTGCCGTCACGCACCGAGGCCCGTTTGCTGAGCGCGCTTCCCGCGAACACGGTCATCTACGGGGCGCTTCCGAATCTAGGTCAGACGCTTGATCAAGCTGTAAGGCTTATAGAACAACGTTCCGGCGAAAGCGCTGTGTTGAAGGAATGGTGGTCGTCCTCGATGGGCGTGGACATGAAGGACCTTGTTTTCCGCATCAATACCGTTTCGCCGTTGTTGGGAAATGAAATTGTATTTGTGATGTTGCAAGGGGCAGGGTCAGACCGTATGCCGCTGTTGCTGGCTGAAGTGAAGAATGGGCAACAGGCGGCAGTGGCCCAAGCAATTGCAAAACTGGTTGCGGGTTCACATCCTTTGCCGTATCGCTTTGCCGGCAACTTGCTGGCGGCTTCCGATACTGATGCGCACCTGGCAACTGCCGCATCGCAATTGGGCAAAGGCGCGGGCGGCTTTTCCATTGAAATCGCAAGGCACTATCAGCGCGGTGTATCTTGCTTATTGGCGGTGGATTTGCGAGCTCTCTCAGCAGCAGTACCCAAGGCAAAAGAATTAGAGGTGGCAGGCGTCGGACAGATGCGTTACTTGGTCGTGGAGCAACGCAATCCCACAACAGGCGAAGAGAACGAGGCTTCTCTAGCTTTTAACGGGCCGCGCACGGGTCCTGCTTCCTGGCTTGCAACGCCCTCCGCGCAGGGTTCGGCCGAATATGTATCCTCCGATGCGGTGATAGCCTTTTCCGCCGTGACGCGTAATCCGAGGCAGATCGTCGATGAGTTCGTTGCAATGATGGGGCGGCTTGACCCGCGTTTTGCCACCGAACTGGCCAATGCGGAAAGTAAAGTGGGCGTCCAACTATCAACCGATTTAGCAACTGCGCTGGGAACCGATTTCACGCTTGCCGTGGAGACGCCATCGATACCCATACCAGGTTGGTTCGCGGCGATTGAAATCTACCGGCCTGAACTGTTCAACGCATCCGTGCGCCACATTGTGAATGCTTTCAATCGAGAGAAGGGGAACAGCGGGATGCAATTGAAGTTAACGGAAGAGACCGTTAACGGGCGCGACTGGAGCACTGCGCAATTGGTTGGCCAGCCGCTGGCGCTGCATTGGACGGTGGATCGCGGCTACCTGGTGCAAAGCTTCGACCGGGCAGTGGTGCTGCGGGCGATATCAACTCGCAACGGTGGCTCTCCCCTTATGCGGTCGACGAAGTTTCTGACCCAATTGCCGACAGCTGCCGGGTTGCATCAATCCGGTTTTCTGTGGGTGAACCTTGGCGGAACGCTGGAAGGGTTCGCAGGCTTGGCTCCGAACGATGCGCTGAAGAAGCTGCTGGCGGCGCGGGAACCGGCTTTGCTAACTTTTTCGGCGGAAACGGAACGAATCAGCGCGGCGTCTCGTACTCGCTTATCTAGTCTGTTCTTCGATATGTTACTAGTAACGCAGCCAGTGGTTATGCAAGCGGGAAAAGATAGCCATCAGCAACTAAAGGAACGAAACTTAAAGGCATGGTGACACCGGTTATCGCAATCGACGGCCTGCACGTGAAGCTGGGGCGGCGGGAGATTCTTAAAGGACTCACCTGCCGCCTTGGCGCATCTGGTGAAGGGAAAGCTATCGGACTATTGGGGCCCAATGGCGCGGGGAAATCCACGCTGATTCAAACCTTGCTGGGGTTCCATAAGCCGAGCGCCGGCAGCGCCCATATATTGGGTTTTGACTGCCACCAGCAATCAGCGCAAGTGAAGGCGCGAATCGGCTACATGCCGGAAAACGATTCGTTCATTTCCGACATGACCGCCGTGGCGTTTCTTCGATTGATGGGCGAGATTTCAGGCATGCCTCCGGAGGCCGCTTTGGAAAAGGCTCATGAGGTTTTGTTTCACGTAGGCCTGGGCGAGGCGCGCTATCGCACCATAGGCACGTATTCGTTAGGGATGAAGCAGATGGCGAAGTTGGCCCAAGCTATTATCCACGGGCCGCAACTGGTGATTCTGGACGAACCGACAAATGGACTGGATCCCGCCGCGCGGCAACGGATGCTGGTGCTAATCCGCGAAATGAAAGAGCAGCACGGCATGAATGTTCTGCTGTGTTCGCATCTGCTTCGGGACGTGGAAGAGGTTTGCGATGAGGTTGTAATTCTGAAGGACGGATTAATTGTTCATCAATCGGACCTTGAAGCCGAACGCAGTTCCAACCGCCGCTTTGTGCAACTCGAGGTAGCCGGTGACGACAGCAAACTGGCGGAAGCCTTCCACAACATTGGAGCGGAGGCGGCATCGGAATCGCCGGGCGTCTGGCGTATCGTTTTGCCGCATGAGATTGAAATTGGCGTTCTATGGCGGCTGGCCGCGCGGGAAAACCTGCGCGTAACAAAGTTGGCTTATCGCCGCGATACGCTGGAGGAAATCTTCCTGAAAGCGGTTGGACATCTGCGCGCCACGCCAGTTGCCAAACAGGAGGCTCCCGTCCATGGCGGTATTTAGAAGAGGCTACCAACGCTATACAGGACCGCTAATCAAGCCTTGGCAGCGGCTGCTGGTGATTCCGCGGTTTGTTTGGCCACGGCTGCTGAGCCAGAGATTCGTTGTTGTGTTGCTGGTTGTTTCCTTGTTCTGGCCTTTGGCCTGTTCGGTGTTTGTATACTTCTCAAACCACTTGGACCTATTGCAGAACAATGGGGGTGGGGCGATTGCAAAAGTCCTTGTCATTAACGGCGCGTTCTTTTCCGTCTTCATGAATGTGCAATCAACCTTTGCGATGATCCTGGCCGCGGTAGCCGGCCCGGGGCTTATTGCGCCTGACTTGGTGAACAATGCACTGCCTTTATACTTTGCACGCCCACTTTCGCGTTGGACTTACATTCTAGCCCGCATGATCGTTCTGTTGGGCATCCTATCGCTGGTCACCTTGATTCCCGGCCTTTTCGTTTTTGGCATGCAAGCCAGCATGGCCGGTTGGGATTGGTTTGTGGCGCATTGGACTTATGGCATGGGAATTGTATTGGGGTTTCTGCTGTGGATGGTGACGGTGAGCTTGGTGGCCTTGACTTCCTCCGCTTATGTAAAATGGCGCGTAGTTGCGGGAGCTTTGGTGCTGGCGTTCTTCTTTGTGTTGACCGGCGTTGGCCAAATCGTCAACCAGGTGATGCGCGTGCAATGGGGATCTTTGCTTAGCCCTGGCTACTTAATGTTGACGATTTGGGGGAGGCTGCTGGGAGTTGAGACGCCGTGGGAAGGCGGCCCCGATGCCTTTGAGTGCATGCTGGCGCTACTGGTGTTGATTGGAGTTTTGCTGGCCGTGCTGGTTCGCAAACTACGTCCGGTTGAGGTGGTTTCATGAGCGATCTCATCCTCTTTGAAAACGTCTCGAAGTTTTACGGCGAAGTGCTCGGAGTAAATCGGGTAGACTTGCGTATCCCGCCGGGCATCACAAGCTTGGTAGGGCCGAATGGTTCCGGCAAGACTACCTTGATGAATTTGATGAGTGGCTTAGTGCATCCAGGATCGGGAAAGATCACGGTGCGGGGCTTGTCGCCATTCCGGCCGGAAAAGCTAATGCGCATTCTAGGCTACGCCACCCAGTACGATGCCGCGCCGCGCGGCGTTACCGGATACGATTTCGTGCTGGCCGGATTGCTGCTATATGGATATGGCCCGGGTGAGGCCGAACGGCGGGCTCGGCAGGCCATTGAGACTGTTTCGATGACCCATGCAGCCGGTCGCAAAGTGGCTGCCTATTCCAAAGGCATGCGGCAGCGCATTCGGTTGGCGCAGGCAATTGCGCATGAACCCACGGTGCTGGTGCTGGATGAACCACTGAATGGACTTGATCCGTTGGTTCGAGCCGAGACCATTGCCTTATTCCGAAACTATGCGGCAGAGGGCCGCCACGTAATTTTGTCCAGTCATGTGTTACAGGAAGTGGATGTGTTCAGTGATCAAGTTATTCTTATCGCCAATGGCATGATTGTGGCCGAGGGTGAAATCAAGAATGTGCGCGAGGAAATTCATGAGCACCCAAGCCAGTATCTTTTGCACTGCCAGAATCCTTCACGCGTTGCATCGCTCTTATTTGAAGAGGCGCACATCACGGAAGTGAAGCTGGATCCTGAAGGACGCGGCGTGCTGGTATTGACGCGGCATCGCGATGCGTTTACTGAAGCGGTGCAGCGGATCGCGCTGTCAGGCGTTGTGATTGACGGAGTGGTCCCAACCGACGAAAATGTGGACGCGCTTTATGAATATCTGATTGGAGGCGGCCGATGAACGAATTGGCGCAAATCCGGACTATCGCGAAATTGGAAATCGGCCGCGCCTTCTTTTCGCGCCGCGCACTGTGGGTTTACTTATTGGCTCTATTTCCCGCCATGATTTTTATCGGTCATGGCGTGTCTGTCCGGTATAGCATGCAGCGCTGGAACGCGCGCGGAGCGACTCCAGCCAACTTGCTGGAAGGATTCGCCAATGGGACCAGTCCCGAAGAGGTTCTAGAAAAGGCCGGCCAGCCGGTGGTCGACCGCAAATGGAATCGCCGTCGGAATAGGAAGGAGTCGGAAGATTTAGAAGACGTAATCAGGCGCACCATTTCCTTTTTTGATGGAAAGCGCTTGACCCAATTTGACTTCGAGGACGGCAAGCTCACCCGAACCAACAGGCGACCGCTGCTGACTTTTGATGAAGACAGAGCAGCATTCGCCGCCGTGTTTCAATACTTCTATTTGCGTCTCGCCATCTTCTTCGGATGTCTGGGCATTTTTATCAACTTGTTTCGAGGTGAGATGCTGGATAAGTCGTTGCACTTCTGGTTTCTGGCTCCGGTGCGGCGCGAAATTCTGCTGCTTGGCAAGTATTGCGCCGGCCTGATTGCCTCTGTTGTTATCTTCGGAACTGGGGCACTCATTGCCTTTACCGCAATGCTGACGTTCCAAGACAAAGCCGAAATGTGGAGCTACTGGCAAACAGACGGAGCTTATCACTTAACCTGGTACGTGCTCGCCGCCGCGCTTGGCTGTATCGGATATGGAAGCGTCTTTGTTGCCGCGGGATTGCTATTGCGCAACCCAATTATCCCCGCTGTGGTGATGTTGCTCTGGGAGTCGATCAACGGATTTCTTCCGAGTGTCTTGCAGAAATTGAGCGTGCTGCATTATTTGCAATCGATCTGTCCGGTAGCGGCGCCGATGGATGCAAATTTCTCTCCGGCATTGCGGATGCTGTTGTCGCCGGCTGCTCCCTCGCCAGCTTGGCAGTCAATTGTGGGCTTGCTTTGCGTCACTGTATTGGTTTTGTTTGTGGCTTCACGCGCGGTCCGGCGGCTGGAAATCAATTACGGGACGGAATAGCTTAGCTTAGCAGTCCGTGGCTAAAGTCGGAAAAAACCGCTCGCTTACGCTTGCGTCTCAGTAATTGCAATTCATTGCCGAGCCGCTACGGTAACGGAGCGGACTTTCACCACGGGCTGTTAGTAGCCGATCAACTGAGGAATCCATTCGCCACCCACTTGGCTCAATTGTTTGTCGCGGCCAGCGTGCAGGTACCGCAACCTGGCATCGTCCAGACCTAGCAAACGAAGCAACGTGACGTGGAAATCCCGCAAGGGATGCACCACTTCAACCGCGGCTCCGCCCACTTCATCGGTGGCTCCAACAATAGCCCCGCGTTTTGCGCCGCCTCCGGCAAGCCATACAGGCATGGCGTTGGCGTTATGATCGCGGCCCCAAGCCGTGCTGCCGCGGCGAATACCATTGTCGGGACTGCGGCCGAACTCGCCGGCCCAAACCACTAATGTTTCGTCCAGCAGGCCAGTCCGCTTCAGGTCCTTCAACAATCCGCTTACAGGCTTATCCATCGCCGCCAGCCGGACCCCATGCGCGGTCTCTATGTAATCGTGCGAATCCCAACCCATGTTGATGACTTGAACGAAGCGAACTCCACTTTGAACCAGACGCCGGGCCAGCAAGCAACGCCGCCCCAATGCATCGGCATCTTTATTAGGTCCGCCAATGCCATAAAGCGCTAGCGTTTCTTTCGATTCCTTACTGATGTCCACCACTGCCGGCATTTCCGCCTGCATGCGAAACGCTAGCTCGTAGCTTTCCATCCGGGCAGCCAAATCCGCATGTTCAGGATGGCGTTGTTGATGGAATTGGTTTAGGGTCTTCACAAAATCCAGGCCGTCGCGTTGGCGGCCGGTGGTCACTCCCGGCGGCGGACTCATGTCCAAAATCGGCGAACCTTCCGGGCGTAGCGGCGTTCCCTGATAGTAGGCAGGTAGAAAACCGTTGGACCAGTTTGCCGCACCACCTTGTGGATACGCAACATCCGGCAACACAACAAAAGACGGCAAGTTTTGATTTACCGTGCCGAGCCCGTAGGATACCCATGCGCCCATGGCCGGATCTCCTCCAAATTGGTTGCCGGTATTCAAGTGATACAGCGCGGTGGGATGGTTGACGCTATCCGCTTTCAGTCCCCGATAGAAGCACATGTCATCGACGCATCCCGCTAAGTTGGGAAGCAGCGAATTCATCTCGATGCCTAATTGTCCGGCGGGCTGGAATTGGAACGGGCTCTTAACGTAATAGCGTTCGCCCGTGTTCATGTTGGCTTCAAACTTGTTCCGTTCCTTTTGAAACTTGGTCATGTGAAGTTCGGCCAATTTCGGCTTGGGGTCAAACGTATCAATGTGGCTTGGGCCGCCTTCCATTAATAGAAAAATGCAGTGCTTGGCCTTTGCCGGCAACTGTTGAGGTTTTGGAGATAGAACGCCGGCGCGGGCATCCTCAGCGGCCAGCATGGCGGAAAAAGCAATGGAACCGAGTCCCATTCCGGCCCCGTAAAGCGCTTCGCGGCGCGTGGGTGTGGCGGTAATGTTTCGTCCAGTTTTAGTAAACATAAACAAACTCGTTTGAGTTCAAAAGAGCCAACATTAAATCCGCCAGCGCCCGCGTTTCCGGTTTCACATCGGAAGGATGAAGGTTGGCTTCGTAATTCTCCGGTTCCCCTTGCTGCACAAATTCCGCAACTTGGCCGGTTAGCTCGCTGATGATTTTGTGAATCACCGGCTTGCGCGCGGGCTTCGCGGGCGGTGGCGTTTTCCTGTGCCATTCGGTGGTTTTTGCAAGATAAGCGCGGCTAGCCTCAAGTTCTCCCGCTTCCGGTTCACGCCCGTAAGCTTCAAGAAATGCCCGTGCGATGGTGGCTCTGCGATCCAGCTTTTGCACATCCAATTTCGCGGCCCAAGCCAATGCCATGTCGTGCGCAAACTGGCTATTGAAGAGTGCGAATGACTGCGTGGGTACTATCGACGTTTCCCTCCGCTCGCAGGATAAGTCCAGCGTGGGGCCGTTGAACACTTCGATTAAAGGATCAATTAGGCTTCGTTGCTGGAAGCCGTAAATAGTCCGGCGATTTCGCTGGCGCTTCAAGGGCGACGCGTGATACACCGGCGAAAGAGACCCCATACGATGCTGCGGCTGGTGGGCAACATCTTCATTGATCTGCGGAAACGTTCCCGGGCCGCCGGCATCCAGGCTTAATTCGCCGGAGACTTGCAGGATGCTATCGCGAAGCGTTTCGGCATCCATGCGCTGGGCGGGAAAGGTTGCAAGCAATGCATTGTCAGGGTCTTTTGCTAGAGCGGCCTTTGAGTCGGGATGACGGCTGGAGCGTTGATAAGCGTTCGAAAGCAAGATAGCGCGATGAACCTGTTTGACGCTCCAGCCTTGCTCCACAAAATAGCCGCTAAGCCAATCGAGCAGTTCAGGATGACTCGGCTTTTTTCCCATCTTTCCGAAGTTGCTCGGGTCGCCAGCAATGCCGCGGCCAAAGTGATGTTGCCAAATGCGATTAACCATCACGCGGGCCGTTAAAGGATTCTTTGCGTCCGCAACCCAGTTGGCCAAAGCGCCTCGCCGCCCTTCCACTGTCTCCGGAACTCCTGGCGAGGGATAGCCGCCGTATTGTTCCAGCAGGCCAAGCACGCCGGAAGTGACGGCATCGGCGGGGGATTGAATGTTTCCACCCGGCAAGATATGAACCACGGGCGCTTTGTAAGCTCCTCGTTTCGGATATCGAAGCTGTGGGCCGCCGTCTGTTTCGCCATCCATCGGCCCGCTGCTGACAGAGAATGCTTTCGGTTCGAACCGGTCGAGCGAGTCCTTATAGATCTGCATGTGTTTCTGGTAAAGCTTGAATTCCTCAAACTTATCGGGCGGAATACCCGCGCCGGTATTCATCACCGTGTCCAGTTCCCCTGTAGGAAGGTCTTCCATCTTGGTAACGCCATACTTTTGCATCAGGTTTTTCGCACCCAATTGGCGGTATTCGTTCACCTTGGCCTTTGCATAGTCGAAGCTCACTTTGATTTCCGCTGCCGAACGGGGATCTTCAGGATGTTCCGATGCAAGGAATGGAAGGCTTGGCCGGGCGAACTCCGTTGTTGAAAAGATGGCTTGCATGCGGTAGTAATCGCGCGTGGGAAGAGGGTCGAACTTGTGATCGTGGCAGCGTGCGCAGCCCAGTGTGAGGCCAAGAAACACTGATGAAGTTGCATGCGTCACGTCATCCAGAAATAGTTGGCGGGTGACGGCCTCCACCGACATTGCTGTGTGTTCCCACGGACCCGAACGCAGAAAACCTGTCGCGATCAAAGCCTCCGGATTGCCGGGATACAATTCATCGCCGGCAATTTGTTCCTTGATGAACTGCGCGTAAGGCTTGTCGGAATTGAAGCTTCGAATTACGAAATCGCGGTAGCGCCAGGCATTTGGACGTTCAAAATCGTTTGAGTAACCGTTCGAATCGGCATAGCGGGTCACATCCAACCAGTGGCGCGCCCAACGCTCTCCGTATCGCGGGGAGTTCAGTAGCCTGTCAACCAGCCGCAGCCAAGCGCCAGGACTGTTGTCGTTGACGAAGGCGGCCAGTTCCTCAGGCGTAGGCGGCAGGCCAGTGAGATCGATTGAAACGCGCCGGATTAAAGTACGCCGGTCTGCTGGGGGAGCAGGCTTAAGGCCCAGGCCGGTAAGCTTAGCATCTATGAAATCATCCACGCGTTTGGCGGGGTCAAACGGACGGAGCGGCTTAAACGCCCACAGGTCGGCTTCGTTGTAAGTCCATTTAGGGGCCGCCTTCGCGACGGGCCAGGGGGCGCCATCATCGACCCATTGCCGGAACGCCGCGATGGCTTCCGGAGGCAATCGCTTCTTCACACCTCCGGGTGGCATCTCAAGGCCGGCTTGACCCTCTAGCGCTTGAATCAACAAGCTACTTGACGCCTTACCGGGAACAAGCGCTGCCCCGCGAACTCCGCCTTTCAGCATGCTTTCGCGGCTGCGTAGATCTAGATTCGAAAAGGCTTGGGTCGCACCGTGACAGCCCTGGCAATCGCGCACGAGAATCGGCTCGAGTACCTTAAAGAATGCGTCGGAAGAGTCTGCAGCCTGAAGGCTCGATGCAAGCAATA
>JAYVXT010000268.1:0-2118 GCA_043785065.1 Bryobacterales bacterium
GACCTGTCAAGGGGTGACAACATTAGCAAGAATGCCAGTTCTTCAGGGATGACGCTCAAGGATATATCCGCCATTGGCCTGGCATGTTTGGCCTGTCGAACCCCAAATGGTTTGACTTACAACCGGCCGTTCGATACTGGCTCAAATATCTGACTAGCCCACGATGACAATCGAGGGATCCAAAGTGCGATGGTGCGGCCTGTTCTACTTCTTGAATAGTGATTTGGGGATCATGCCGTGAACACCCTTGGTCCGATCCACTACTTGGGTTACATGGAAATCGACGGCTGTTGAGGCCAGCATGTAGGCATCGGCGCGCGACATCTTTTGGGTCTCCACCAGGAAGTTCACGGCTTCTTCAGCGGCCAGCCGCATGGCTTTATTGAGATCTTCATCGAGGCCCATGACGATCCAATGCGTAGAAGTTTCCGCGCGCGGCCAGCGGAGGGTCATCCCTTTTTGCACGATAAAACGGAGGCGTCCTTCCATGTGTGTTTCCAGCGCGGTGACATCGATTTCCCCATCGCCTTGCGCGGCGTGACCATCGCCTATGTAAAACAGAGCACCCTTCACTTGCACTGGGATCAGCAGTTTCGATCCGGCGATCAACTCTTTGTTATCGAGGTTTCCCGCGTGCACGCCAGGGGGCACACTGCTGATCTTGCCGGTGGCCGGCGCCACTCCCATGCTGCCGAAAAAGGGACGTAATGGAATTTCGATTCCTGGCGAGAAGCGGCCGATGCGGTTAGCTACGTCGAGCTCGATCAACTTAGAGGCAGGCTGCGGAAAAAGATCAGCTAAAACGCCGGTGCGGCCGAGTCCGTTATAGGCGTAGGGCACCGGCGGACGAACGTCGAGGATTTGTACTTCAAGCGTATCCCCAGGTTCCGCGGCTTCAATAAATATGGGGCCTGTAAGAAAGTGGCCACTGGCGTTTGGATTGGCGGCTACTACAGAACGAAGCGCGGCGAGGTACTTGCTTTCGGGAACGTTCAAGGCCTTCCAACGTTCCAATCCGACGGCGGCGAGCGTTTCCACTTCAACGATATCGCCTGATGAGATTCGTAAGGCCGGCGAGATCATAGCATCGTAGGACCCGACCACGACAGTGCTGGCGGAGACGGGTAGTTTGTGCGTGGATTGAGCTACGGCGGGAAGTAAGAAGAGCAGCAGCGTTAGTAGTCGCATTATTGCTCACTATAGCAGCCGCTACCGGATAAGATGAGCGGGGCTGCTTGCATGCCCCGCCGTATTTCTTGATTTTGCAACATTAAACAAAACTATATTTTTGTGACTTGGTATCCCACATCACTTTCTTGTTCTTGCGCAAGGAAAGCGTCGCCATGTGGCCGCTGACGGCAGCCTGTTGGCCAACTTCAATAGGCGCAATTAGCTTGGCCTTACCTTGAATAGCTTCGATGAAGTTCCGCACGTGGGCTTGCACTGCGTTTAAATCGTTTCCGGGGATATCGATCACCTCATCCTTGCGCGCGGCGATGTGCGCCGGGGCTTTGCCCGCGAACTTTTCGGTGGTGAATTTAAGTTGCTGGCGGTTCAACACTTCAATCGTGCCTTCATTCCCCATGAACTGTTCGCCGTAGCCGTATTGCACGTTGCCGAAGTAGCAGGAGTAGTTGATGTGGAAGCGATCCGGGTATTCGTAGATGGCTGAGAGGGTATCGGGCACTTCGCGATCGTCATTATCCGTCCAGCGGTAAATGCCGCCGGAAGCCATGCAGGAAAGGGGCTCCACTTTGCCGCAGACGAAGTTGGTAATGTCGGTTTGGTGCACCAGCAAATCGGTGGAGATGCCGCCGGAATAATCCCAATAGAGGCGCCACTGATAATAGCGCTGCTTATCGAATGCGCGATTGGGAGCACTGCCCAGAAAGCGCTTCCAATCGGTGTTGCTCTCATCGGCGCCGGGCGGAATGTTATAGCGCCAAGCCGGATTATCAGGTAGCGAATTGCGATACCAGAAGGCGCGGACATAATGTACGTCGCCAATCATGCCTTGGGCCACCATTTCCTTAGCCTTGATGTACAGCGAATTGGAGCGGTTCTGCGTACCCACTTGGACAACCTTGCCGGCTTTTTTCGCGGCTTTTACCAGATCGG
>JAYVXT010000269.1:0-7117 GCA_043785065.1 Bryobacterales bacterium
CTACATGCTCCCTTCCGAATCCTACGAGCCTTTGAAATATGGAGTGCGGCAGGGGCACATTCTTATCGCCGCGCACGCCGGATCGAACTTGTTGAAGGAGTTTACCCCCGACATCAAACGGCTTTTCCGGCGCAAGTAGCAATACGTCAATCAGGGTATAATCAAAACAAAAATCCAGCATTGGCTACCGCTACCCCAACCCGGTTCATGACCTTTTCGGAATTTAGCGAACTTCCGGAGCCGCAGGGTGGCCGCTATCAACTTTGTCACGGAGAACTTGTCGTCGTGGCCCCACCAACTCACGAGCATTACCTTATCCAACGCCATCTTCGTAGATTGTTAGAAAATGCAGCACACGGCGCTGGTGAAGTGGAAGCTGACGTTACATTCATTTCCAAAGATCGTTGGGCACAGATCCCATTGAAAGGAACTATGAGCCCCTGATCTGGTAATCGAAGTACTATCCCCCTCAAACACTGTTAGCGAAATCTCGGACAAGGAAGCGCTTTGCCTCGAAAACGGCTCCAAGGAATTCTGGTTGGTCGACCCTGACCATCAAATCGTCAAAGTATCAACACCCGACGGTCGCACGGTCACTTACAAATCCGGCGCTAACATTCCCTTGTTCTTCGGCGGCTTCATCCCCGTTAAAGAGATCTTCGTCCAGCCCTAACCGCACTCCCCGCAAAACACGCTACACTGAAATTTAAGCTGTACTTCTTCAAAATCCATGTCAAAAGTAAATTCCTTCGGCTCCTCAGCCACCCTCAGCGTGGGTGCGCAATCTTTCACCATCTATAAGCTAGACGCCATTGAAAAGCATGGTTTGGGCAAACTATCCCGCCTGCCTTATTCAATACGAATTCTCCTTGAAAACCTGCTGCGCAATGAAGATGGCGGCACGGTCAAGAAATCCGATATTGAATACATCGCCAAATGGGATACCGGCGCCGCGCCTCAGGAGATCAACTTCCGCCCCGCACGCGTACTGCTGCAAGATTTCACTGGCGTCCCCTGCGTGGTCGACGTTGCCGCCATGCGCGACGCTCTCGCCGAAATGGGAGCCGACCCCAAGCTGGCCAACCCGCTCATCCCCGTCGACCTGGTCATCGACCACTCCGTGCAAGTCGACCACTTCGGCACAGCCAACGCTTTCGATCTGAATACCATCCTCGAATACCAGCGCAACCGCGAGCGTTACGAATTCCTCCGCTGGGGCCAAGGCGAACTAAAGAACTTTCGCGCCGTTCCACCGGAAACCGGCATCGTGCATCAGGTCAACCTTGAATACCTAGCCCCGGCGGTATTCATCAACGCAGCCGAAGGAACCGCTTACCCCGATACTGTAGTCGGCACCGATTCCCATACCACCATGATCAATGGCCTTGGCGTTGTCGGTTGGGGCGTCGGCGGCATTGAAGCGGAAGCCTGCATGCTGGGCCAACCAGTATCCATGCTGCTGCCGCAGGTGATAGGCTTCAAGCTATCCGGAAAGATGCCCGAAGGCGCAACCGCTACTGATCTGGTTCTTACCGTCACGCAAATGCTCCGCAAGAAGGGAGTGGTCGGCAAGTTCGTCGAATTTTACGGCCCGGGCGTCGGCGCTCTGGCCTTGGCTGATCGCGCAACCATCGCCAACATGGCCCCCGAGTACGGCGCCACCATCGGCTTCTTCCCCGTGGACGGCCAAACACTCGATTACCTCCGCATGACCAACCGCTCCGAAGAGCATGTGCAATTAGTGGAAGCCTACGCTAAGGCCCAAAGCCTGTTCCTCGAAGCCGACGCCCCAGACCCTGTCTACAACGGTACGCTGGAACTCGACCTTGCAACTATTGTCCCCTCCATGGCCGGTCCCAAGCGCCCGCAGGATCGTGTCACATTACCCGATGTTAAGGCTAACTTCCACGCCGCCCTCGACGGCGAAATGAAAACGCAAGGCGCGTTGAAAGATGGCGCGGTTGTCATCGCCGCCATCACCTCTTGCACCAACACATCCAACCCGAGCGTGCTGATCGCCGCCGGCTTGGTCGCCAAGAAAGCCACCGCGCTTGGCCTTAGCACCAAACCCTGGGTGAAGACATCGCTTGCCCCCGGCTCAAAAGTCGTTATAGATTACCTTAACGATGCCGGCCTGATGGAGCCACTTGAAAAACTGAAGTTCAATTTGGTTGGCTTCGGCTGTACAACATGCATCGGCAACTCCGGTCCACTGCCCGACGATGTCTCGGCGGACGTCATCGCAGGCCAGCTCACCGTCGCGGCGGTGCTCAGCGGCAATCGCAACTTTGAAGGCCGCGTCAACCCGCTGGTGCGCGCCAACTACCTGGCTTCGCCGCCGCTGGTTGTCGCCTACGCGCTGGCCGGTACCGTTGACATCGATTTAACCAAGGAACCCATCGGCAAAGGCTCCAACGGAGCCGACGTTTTCTTGAAAGATATCTGGCCAACCAACGAAGAAATCGCCACATCCGTCAAAGCCAGCGTGCGGCGTGAAATGTTCGAAAAGCAATACTCGGCCGTTTTCGATGGCGACGCACACTGGGCCGCCATCAAAGCCCCACAGGGCGATCAATACGTTTGGGACAATGCCTCCACCTACATAAAGAAGCCGCCATACTTTGAAAAGATGGCCGACCCGAAGGCCCCCATCGCCGACATCGCCGATATGAAGGTGCTGTGCGCACTGGGGGATTCGGTCACCACCGACCACATTTCCCCAGCCGGCAACATCGCCAAGGATTCCCCCGCGGGCCAGTATTTGCAGGAACTGGGGGTGAAGCCCACGGACTTCAACTCTTACGGCGCCCGTCGCGGCAATCATGAGGTGATGGTGCGCGGGACGCTTGCCAACATTCGCCTGAAGAACCTGATGGTCCCCGGCGTGGAAGGGACTTGGACAATGCACGTCCCGACCAACGAAAAGATGTGGATCTACGACGCCGCCATGAAGTATCAATCTTCCGGCGTGAACCAAATGATCATCGCCGGCAAAGAGTACGGCTCCGGCAGTTCCCGCGATTGGGCCGCTAAGGGCGTGAAGCTTCTAGGCGTGAAAGCGGTCATCGCCGAAAGCTTCGAGCGTATTCATCGCTCGAATCTGGTCGGCATGGGCGTGCTGCCCACGGAATTCGTTGACGGGGAGACGCGCGAATCGCTCGGCCTGACTGGCTTTGAAACGTTCACAATTACCGGCGTGTCTGAGGCCGCGATCACCGGCAAGCGCGCCAAAGTAACCGCCACCCTCGCCGACGGCTCAATCAAGTCCTTTGAAGTGAAAGTGCGCATCGACACTCCGCAAGAAGTGGAATATTTCCGCAACGGCGGCATTCTGCCCTACGTGCTGCGCCAGTTGACCGCGAGGTAGAAGCAGATGGGCATCCTGGTTTTGGCCATCGGCGCATTGTTCGAGTATTTCGGTGACAAGGCGATGAACCACGCAATTTGGGCGAAGGGCGGAGTGAGATGGGCTTTGTGCGCCGCCCTTCTGCTGACTTGCTATTCCTTTACCGTAACCTGGACGTACAAGGACCTTGGCAAATCGCTCGCGATTTATGTATTCTTCTTTTTCCTAATCATCGTAAGCATGGATATAAGATCCCGTCCCATCACCTGGCACGGCCCAGCGGCATTGTTGCTTGTGCTGGCTGGCACAAGCATATACTACCTAAGCTTCACCGAATAGAATGGTAGGCCATCGCAAAACTCCACCCGTAACCTGGACACTCTCTACGACAATTTGCCCAGAATTGCTTTTGTTGATGGAAGAAGGCCCTGTAGGGAACCAGAGCGCTTTGGGGCGCCAGCGCATTGTGGGGAACATTTACAAATAGTGGGGCGGAAGGACTCACAACTCTTATCAATTGTGAAAATCAGATCGGCCTCTATACTTCCCATAGTGTAGGTGACGGGCCGCAACCCGTCACTCCACCCGATCCATACATTACCTTAATCTTCGTCGTTTTGAGAAGCAAGCCTGGTTAGCACGGACATGTCCTCAAGTGTTGTCACGTCGCCGCCTACGGAATTCGATGTGACAATTTCGCGCAAGAGCCTTCGCATGATCTTCCCGCTACGCGTCTTAGGCAACGCATCCGTGAAACGGATTTCTTCAGGACGGGCGAATGGGCCGATTTCGTGCGCTACCCATTGCCGCAGTTCCTTGCCCAATTCGTCGTGGTTCTGCGTGACGCCTTTCTTCAGAGTCACGAAGCAGCATACGGCCTGGCCGGATATCTCATGCGGCTTGCCAACAACTGCCGCCTCCGCCACATGCGGGTGCCGGACTAAAGCCGATTCCACTTCCATCGTACTTAGCCGATGGCCGCTAACGTTCATTACGTCATCCACGCGGCCAAGCACCCAGAAGTAACCGTCTTTATCGCGTCGCGCGGCGTCGCCCGTGAAGTAGATGCCCGGCAGCTTGCTCCAATAAGCCTCTTTGTAACGTTCCGGATCGCCCCACAAAGTGCGTAGCATACTGGGCCAGGGCTTCTTCAGAATCAAGTAACCTTCATTGCCATCAGGCACGGGATTCCCCTTCAAATCCACAATTTCGGCAACAATTCCCGGCATGGGGAAAGTGCCCGATCCGGGTTTAAGAGGGATGGCTCCGGGCATGGGCGCAATCATGATCGAGCCTGTTTCGGTCTGCCACCAAGTATCCACAATCGGGCAGCGGCCTTTTCCGATAACGCGGTGATACCATTCCCAGGCTGCGGGGTTAATGGGTTCGCCGACGCTCCCCAGTAGCCGCAAGCTGGTAAGGTCGTGTGCGTTGGGCCAATGGTCGCCTTGGCGGATTAAGGCGCGGATGGCCGTCGGCGAGGTATAGAAGATGTTGACCTTGTACTTATCGACGATGCGCCACCATCGATCAAACGCCGGAGTGTCCGGAGCGCCTTCGTACATGATGTTGGTTGCTCCAACGCCGAGCGGCCCATAAACGATGTAGCTATGGCCGGTGACCCAACCGATGTCGGCCGAACACCAATAGGTGTCTTGCTCCTTCATATCGAAGACCCATTTGACGGTCATGGAGGCTTGAAGCAAATAGCCAGCCGTTGTATGCAAGATGCCTTTCGGCTTGCCGGTAGTGCCGGAAGTGTAAAGAACGTACAGAGGATGCTCACTATCGAGCGGTTCGGCGGGGCAATCCTCGCTGACGCCTTCGTCTAAATCGTGCCACCAATGATCGCGGTGAGGATGCATCGTTACGGCCGATCCGGTGCGTTTGTACACGATCACGTTAGTTACCGACGGGCAATCCTTAACGGCTTCATCGACGGCGTCTTTTAATCGAACTTCCTTTGCGCGGCGCCAACCTCCATCGGAGGTGATTACTACTTGAGCATTCAAATCCTGGATGCGCGTCTTCAGCGCTTCCGCCGAAAATCCGCCGAATACAACCGAATGGGTGACCCCAATGCGCGCGCAAGCCAGCATGGCGATGGCGGCTTCCGGGATCATCGGCATGTAGATGATGGACCGGTCGCCAACTTGGAGCCCTCTGCCTTTTAACACGTTGGCGAAGCGGCAAACGAGGCGGTGCAATTCCTGGTATGTAATGATGCGCTGGTCGCCGGGTTCGCCCTCGAAAATGATGGCGGCTTTGTTTTTACGAGCGGTGGTCAAATGGCGATCTACGCAGTTGTAGCAGACGTTGGTCTTGCCGCCAACAAACCATTTGGCGAAGGGCGCGTTGGTCCAATCAAGCACCTGGTCGAACTTTTTGAACCAGTGAATCTCCTCTTCGGCAAGTTTGCCCCAAAACTTTTCGGGATCATTGAGGGCTTGCTGATAGAGGGCTTGGTAGCCTTCCATGCCTTTTACATTGGCTTGCGCCACGAATTCGGCGCTGGGCGGATAGATCGCTTCTTGACTCATCGGTGATTGATTGGCTCAGGGGCCATTCTAGCAAGATGGATGCCTGTAATGCAGGTAATGAAATTCGAGCAAGCCGGCCTCTTTGCCAAGCTTGCCTTCTCCCGCCATACTGAAAGTAATGAAAGCCCTCGTCAAAAGCAAAGCCGAACCCGGCCTCTGGGTTGAGGACGTCCCCGAACCAATCATCGGCATTAACGACGTTCTCATCCGTGTTCACCGCACAGGGATCTGCGGTACTGATCTGCATATCTACAACTGGGATGAATGGTCCAAACGCACCATCCCCGTGCCCCTGGTCATCGGCCATGAATTCGTCGGTAAGATCGTGGCCGTCGGCTCCAATGTCAACGACTTTCATCCCGGTGAAATCGTCAGCGGAGAAGGGCACGTCGTCTGCGGACGATGCCGCAACTGCATGGCCGGCCGCCGCCAACAATGCGCCCACACTCAAGGCGTCGGCGTAAATCGTCCCGGAGCCTTCGCCGAATATATCGCCCTGCCCATGACCAACGTCTGGAAGCATCACGACAACATCAACCTCGATATCGCCGCCATTTTTGATCCCTTCGGCAACGCCGTTCATACCGCCCTGCTGTTCCCTGTTCTGGGCGAGGATGTGTTGATCACTGGCGCGGGCCCCATTGGCTTAATGGCAGCCGCCGTCGCCAAGCACGCTGGTGCGCGCCACGTGGTCATCACCGATATCAACGAACATCGTCTCGATTTGGCTCGCAAGCTGAACGTCAGCCTGGCGCTTAATGTCAAAACAAGCACCCTGGCCGAGGCGCAAAAGAATCTCAACATGTCCGAAGGTTTCGATGTTGGCCTTGAAATGTCCGGTAACGCCGCGGCTTTCCAAAGTATGATCGCCAACATGGCGCATGGAGGTCGCATTGCCATGCTCGGCATCCCGCCGGGGGAAATGGCCATTAACTGGCATACCGTCGTCTTCAATATGCTCACGCTTCGCGGCGTTTATGGCCGTGAAATGTATGAGACCTGGTACAAGATGTCAGTGCTGCTGGAATGCGGCCTCAACCTCGAACCCATCATCACCCACCGCTTTCATTGGTCCGAATTTGAAAAAGGTTTTGATGCGATGCGTTCCGGATCTTCAGGTAAAGTCATTCTGGATTGGAGCGCCATTTAATGTACGGCGAATTTCAGGAGCAGGTCCGCAAGACCTTGGGCGAGATACAAGCTGCGGGATTAACCAAGCCCGAACGAGTCA
>JAYVXT010000270.1:0-7116 GCA_043785065.1 Bryobacterales bacterium
ATAATCATGTACGGAATTTCATCTATCTTTTCATAGGTAGTGAAACGGCGATCACACGAAAGACATTGACGGCGGCGGCGGATCGCGTCGCCCTCTTTCGACTCTCTCGAATCGATCACTTTGTCTTCGCGGTATGCGCAAAATGGGCAAGTCATTTGCAAATCACCTGATATTTATTCAATCCGCATCCTCAATGTGCTTTAATGAGCCCCACTTTAACCCTTCGCGCATGGCCAGCAGCAACCCAATCGGGACGATAGTCACCCAGGTGGCCACCCAAATCGAAATAGCAACTCCGGAAGCCTGTTCTAACGGCATCTGAAACAATTCATTTAAAACGGCCACCGCCACAACTTGTACTCCGCCACCAATGCCCGGCAGTTGAACGATGCTGCCAAAAGCCACAAATCCGAGAAAAACGAAGATGTCCAGGATACCGAAGTGGCGCATGAAAGGGAAGGAGCGAAAAAGACAAACATAACAGCCGATGATAATTGACCACTCAAAAAGCGAATAAAAGAACAGCTGAAAAATCGCTTTAGGGCTGCGGCAGGAAGACATTCCCGCAAAGAAAGAGTGCAGTAGATAAAGAAGCTTGCATCGGGCCAAATGTGGCATGGGAATGCGGCTGACGACAGCTTCAATGCGTTCGGTTGAGATCCAGGCGGCGGCCACAAGGAACGCCAGGCAGCCGGCTCCGAGGAAAAACACAACCTTTCCTCCCGTGTGAAGCACCCATTGAATCCCCTTACTTAAAGCCGCCTCGGGAGGCTCAAAGGTGGCCAGCGCGAATCCGAAGATTAGCAGGATGATCAACAGATCGTAAACGCGTTCCAAGAACCAGGCAGCCATTTGGGAGGAAAAAGAGACATTTTCCTTTTTGGCAATCAAGTATGGCCGGACCACTTCCCCGGGCCTGCCAAACAATACTACGGCTGTAAAACCAATGGCGGTAGCTTTAAAAATATCAATAAAACTGGATTTCGGCCGTTGCGGGGCAAGCATCACCTGCCAGCGAAGGACACGGCCTAGATAAGTGGAAAGGGCCAATATCCAACTGGCGATCATCCAACGCCAATCCACGCTTGAAAAAGTGCCACGGAACATGGCCCAGTCAAAAGCGGCAAGGCGTTTGACCATTGCCGGGAAGGCAAATGCCGCGACGATAGCCAAAACTAGCCAGATCAGTAGTTTGCGGGAATTTTTCTGCGAAATAGTCTCTCCCAATTGGGACCTATTAAGGCTAGAATAGTGTTTTCCGGTGCGCCGGTACCGCTAAAGTTCCTTACAATTCGCTCGAACTTATTATGCCAGATCCTCGTAACAACTTGTGTAGGCCAAAAAGGATGACGCATCCTCTCGGCAACCGTAGTGAGGATTCAAATGGGTTTGGCTGCAACAAATTCCGGGTTTGGTGGTACTTGGTTCAACGGATTTCAACGAGGGAAGGCTGCGGGGCTATTGGGCCCGTGGAGTGCGCGCTTGGATAATAGCTTCGATCTTGACGCCAGCTTGGTGGAGCGCTGTCTAACCGGGGACGAGAGTGCCTGGGAGGACTTAGTGAAAGTCCACTCACGCCGCGTCTATGGGATATGCTATCGATTCACCGGGAAGGAAAGCGAAGCACAGGATCTGACGCAGGAAGTATTCCTGCGCATTTTCAAAAGCATAAAGTCTTTCCGCGCCGGTGAGGGTTCATTCACTGTGTGGGTTTCGCGGTTGACGCGCAACCTGCTGATCGACAACTACCGCCGAACAAAAATGGATCGGGTTTCCGATTCCATTGAAGATCAACTCCCGATGCTTGAACAGCGGCCAACGATGTCCAACAGGGCCGATGGGCTACTAGTTGGACGGGAAGCTTCGGAACTTCTACAGCATGGTTTGAGCAAGCTCTCGCCTGAGTTGCGGGAAACCGTGATTCTGCGCGATTTGGAAGAATTGGAGTATAAAGAGATTGCATCGATTTTGGATGTGCCGGAAGGTACGGTGAAATCCCGGTTGAACCGGGGGCGGGCGGAATTGGCGAAAGTGCTTAGGAAACAGAACATAACGATTTAACGGCGATAGGTCTTAAGAAAGTCATGATGACGCGGTTGGAATGTAACGAATTCGAGATTTTGCTTTGCGACTACGTGGACAACACGTTAAACGCCGAAGGACGAGCCCGTGTGGATGCGCATGCCGCCTGCTGCGCTCCCTGCGCCGCGTTGAAAGCGGATGTCACCGGCGTCATGGAATTCGTGGATCGCGTTCCGGGCGTTGAAGTCCCTAAGCCTTTGGTCACTAAAATTCTGTTTGAAACGCCCGCGATTGAAAAGCAGTCCGGCGTTTTGGGATGGCTGCGTGGCTTGTTTGCCCCCATCCTGCAACCGAAATTCGCCATGGGGATGGCGATGACCATTCTTTCGTTTTCGATGTTGGGCCGCATCACCGGCATCAATTTCCAATTGAAGCCATCCGATCTGGAACCGGTGAAAATTTATCATGCCCTTGACGACAGCCTGTACCGGGGGTGGGAACGGGCGGTGAAGTATTATGAGAACCTGCGCGTTGTTTATGAAATCCAGACCCGGCTTCATGAATGGAATGAGCAGGACGAGGAAGAACGCCGTTCGCAGCAGAAGACTGAACCGGCTCCGGTGGAATCAACTTTGACGCCCGAGAGCGGGAAAAAATGAAGTGGTTTAGTTAAGACTTGGGGAGTGTGGATCATGGAAAACCCAACTACGGCATCGCTTGCTTATTGCCGGTCATGCGGCAAGCAGTTGCAGCCTGAAGATCAGAAAATTGTCAATGGAACGGTTTATTGCGCCGATCACGTGCCGGCCGCCAGTTCCCCCGAATCGCCATGGACCGCGCCGCCCCCATCGGTCGCGGGCTTTTCCCCGGCAGCATCAAACATCTCTCCGGGGCTCGCCTTCATCCTCGGCTTGATTCCAGGAGTTGGCGCAATCTATAACGGCCAATATGCCAAAGGTCTCATTCACGTAGTGGTGTTCGGCGCCCTAATTAGTTTGGCGAACTCTAACGAGGCCCGGGACATGACTCCGATTTTCGTCATTCTTTCTCTGGCGTGGGTGCCTTACATGGCGTTTGAAGCTTATCATACAGCCATGCGCCGGCAACAAGGCGCGGCGGTGGACGAATTTTCCAGCTTGATCCCCAGCCCCCACGCCAGCGGATTGCCGATCGGGCCAATCTTATTAATGCTCTTGGGCGTGTTGTTCCTGTTGAATAATTTCGACATTATTCACTTCTATCAAGTCGCCAAATTTTGGCCTGTTGCGTTGATCGCAATCGGGGCGTATCTTTTGTATGAACGTTCGCAAGCTGGAGGTGCGCAATGAGTACCACCGCCGTTCCCCCCATTCCACCGCCTCCACCGGTTCAGCCATCTTACTCTCCTTATGTCCCCCCATCGGGAACGCTGGTTCAGGCCGTGCGTGGTCCATTGATGATGATAACCCTCGGCTTACTGCTTGCCACCGATTCGATGGGCGGGCCCACCTGGAGTCATACTTGGCCCGTAATGCTGATTGTTTACGGAATATTGAAGTTGGCTGAGCGCGCACAGGGAACAACGCACGCCGTCAACTCGTAAGAGATCACGAAAGGGGATTTTGTCATGAGACCACGTTCCATCGCCGGACCAATCATCCTGATTTCCATTGGCGTTTTGTTCCTTGTGAACAATCTACAGCCCGATATCAGGCTGTTCACTTTAATCACCACCTATTGGCCGTTCCTGTTGATCGGATGGGGGGCGTTGCGATTAGTGGAGATTCTCAGCTGGCGCGGCCAAGGCAGACCCCTGCCGCAGTTCGGCATCTCAGGCGGCGAATGGACCCTGGCAATCGTCATGTCGTTTCTGGGCACAGGCTTTCTTTACGGCAGCCGCATCGACCGCGATTGGCGTCATGGGTTCCGTATGCGCGGTATTGAGATGCTAGGAGAACCGTTCGACTATCCACTATCGGGCGTGAAACAAACCACGACCAATTCCCCGAAAATAGTGCTTGAGAAATTTCGTGGCAATGCGCGCATCACCGGAATCGATAGCAACGAAGTGAAGGTTACCGGCAGCAAACGCGTGCGGGCATTTGATCGCGCCGAGGCAGACCGCAATGATCAGTCCACTCCGTTCGAAATCGTCGAACAAGGCGGTGTGATCATCATCCGCATGAACCACGATAGGATCACCAACTCTTCGCAGGTTAGCGCCGATATCGAAGTGCTGGCTCCGAAGGGCGCTTCGATTGACGCTCATGGGCGGCGTGGTGATTTCGACATCAACGACATTCGCGGCGCCGTGGAGATCACCTCGGACAACGCCGGTGTGCGGATGAATAACATCGGCGGCCCCGTGCGCGTCGATCTTAAGGCTAGTGATGTCGTGAAGGTGACCAACGCCAGGAGTAATGTCGAAGTAAAAGCCACCCGCGGCCAGGAGTTGGAGTTCGAGAATATCGATGGCTCCCTCTCGGTGAATGGGAATTACCATGGCGACCTGCAGTTTCGCGCCATAAGAAAGGTATTCCGCTTCGACAGCCTCCGGACCGCGTTCCGCATCGAGAACGTTCCCGGCATCGTACGTATTAATTCTGGCAACATCACCGGCTCCAATTTGATGGGACCAATCGTACTCACCACCAACTCGAAAGACGTTGAGTTCAGCGATTTCACCAACTCGCTGGAAGTGACGGTGGACCAGGGCGATTTGGAGATTCGTCCCGGCCGGATCCCGCTCGGTAAGATTGCCGCCAACACAAAAAGCGGCCGCGTTGAAATTGTATTGCCTGCCGTGGCGAAGTTCGATCTGACGGCGACCACCGACAAAGGCGAAGTGGAAAACGAATGGGGCACCCCGCTTGAGATGGAACGTAATGGACGCAAGACGAAGTTAACGGGCGCGACGGGTCAAGGCCCGAGTATCACCGCGCATACTAATCGTGGGAACGTGATAATCCGCAAAGGTGAGCTGGCAGTGAGGCCACCAGCTCCGCCCGCGGTTCCAGCTGTTCCTAAGGCGCCTTCCGCCTCGGTAAAAGAGATGCAACTCTAAAAGAGGCTGTTAAGTTTCGCTTGCATCCCAACGGATTGCCTAATTCAACATTGTCGCTGTCAGTGCTAAATTTCCGCCCATAAGCTTTGACCCCGTGGGGGAATTGACGAGAGTTGCGCTCACTTCCACCGAGAGTACGTCCCCTTTATTAACCTGTAGATTTTTGAATCGCGTGGTGATTACATTGGTAGCCTGGGACGTGATTGAGCATCCAAGTTCCGTTCCGCCGCCATCATAAACCGTCATCACTGCCCCGCTATCGGCTCCATTATCCAGCCGTGCGCTTCGGAAGCTCAATTGCAATGTGCCGGTTTGGCTCGCGGTCACTTTAAACCAAACCGTTTTTGAATCCGCCGAGCTTGTGCAGGAGTGAATTGGATCCTCCGGCTGTTCGGTTGCAGCGGACGTATCTTGAATCAGCACTCCGGGGATGGAGGGCATGGCGAAGGGCGAATCGCTAGCATCGTTCCCAGCGGCGCGGACCGCTGCGTCCTGCGTGATGGTTACACTCTTGTCTTGCAGTGTGGCGATTGTGATTCGTGGAGAGGTTGTCAGGTTCGTGCTGGCTGGGATGCTGAACTTTCCTTTGCCTGTTCCCCCCGCCGGCGATACTACGGGCAGCCCTATGGTAATCGCCGACCAGGCGCAACCCTCCGCCGTATCCACATCGAACGAGACCGGGGCGCCGTAAGAGCTCACTCGAATCGGATCTGTGGCAAGGTTGTACTGGCATGCTCCTGCTCCACCTTGTAGAGTTGTCTTCCAAGCTCCACGCCCGTGGCTGAACGCGAACAAGTTGCTTTCGCCTCCGCTGCGGTCCAACACCAAAACCTCAGTCACTGCATTGGCGAACGGATTGTCGTCCCTGGCCCAACTGTTGCCGCCATCGGTACTGGCGAAAACGCCTATATCGCTGCCCACATAAAGATTCAGAGGGTTCTGGGGATCGACGATGAGCGAAAAGACAGGGACATCGGGGAGGGCGGTATCGCCTTTCCCGTCGGAGTCAATCCAGGAGGCCCCGCCGTCCATTGATTTGTAAATATGGCTATCCGGGGCTAACGATTTGAATTGACTGTAGGTCGCGTAAACCACGTCGGAATTCTGCGGATCGAATGTGAGGCGGGATACGTAACCGGTGCGAGGCAGACTGCTCTCCCAAACGGATGTCTTGTCCGCCGAAAGTGCGCTTGATTGGCGATAGATTCGGCCAGACGAAGTTCCGAAAACCATACGGTTCGGGTCGGAAGGCGCTACGGCAATGGCGCTGATGATGCCGCTTGAGGTGGGAATGCCGCTGGATGCCTCACTCCAGTTGGATGCTCCGTCGTTTGAACGCCACAGCGTGCGCCCCCCCAAATACAGGCGTTTCGATTCGCTTGGATCCAGTATGAAGGGCGTGATGAAAAGAAAATTGCTAGTGGATTCGGTAATGCCGCGGGTGGCGGTGCTGACCGTTTTGCCACCATCCAAGCTGCGCCGCAGTGACAGGCCCGTGGTTTCCATGTACAAAATATTCGGGTCTTTTGAATCGATTCCGAAAAAGCCTCCATCTCCCCCAAGGATCGTGAGCCAGCGTGAAGGGCCTAGCAAATCGAGGCCGATTAGAGTGCCATTATCCTGGGTCCCACCCACATAGGAGGCGCCACCCGGGTAGACTGTGCCGTGATAGAACATGCTGGTTGCGTATCCGCTGTTGAGGCTGGTCCATTTCACTGCTGAAGGGTAGGGGAAACAGGCTGCCCTGTCTCCGATGGACAAGCTGGCCAACGCATTTTTTGTCACAAAGACCCCACCGTCGGTTGCAGCGTAAAGCGTCTGGTTCGCGCTTCCGTCATAATTCGGAGCAAAGGCCAGCAGATGGACATCGGCATGCGCATTGCCCTGTGAAGTAACTTCCCAGAACGAGGCAATTCCCCAATTTGCCCCGCCATCGTCGCTGCGGAAGATATCAATGCCGGCTGCCCAGACAACGTCCGGATTGGAAGGATCCACCGCTAGGGCATTGTCGTATTCGCCTTGATTGGAAAATGTCTTAACGCCGTCGGAAC
>JAYVXT010000271.1:0-7115 GCA_043785065.1 Bryobacterales bacterium
CCGCGGCCATGGTCGGCGGATAAGTGAACTTAGCATCCTTGTACCGGCCCTTATGACGCTCAGCCGGAATGAACTCGGCATGCACGGCCTTATGGGAAAGGTACATAAAGTAGGGCTGCTCTTTCGGCAAAGTCTTCAGCCAATCCAGCGCATAATCGGTTAATTCGTCAGTGATGTAACCCTTCTGCGGGACCTTTTTTCCATTGACATTCAATCCATTCGGATTGGGCAAGTAAGTGCCTTGGCCCCTGAAGCTGACCCACTGATTGAACCCGGGCTTTGGTTCATCGGTCTCGGCGCCCATGTGCCACTTACCGAAAAAGCCGGTCTTGTAACCAGCCTTCTGCAAGTAGGCGGGAAAGAAAACCGTGCCCGCGGGAATCGGCGTATTGTTATCCACGATGCGATGCTTATGGGCGTAAGTGCCGGTAAGGATAGACGCGCGGCTGGGGCTGCACAACGCCGTGGTCACAAACGCATTCTTGAAGTGCGCGCCTTCGCGGGCGAGGCGATCGAGCTGCGGCGTTTCCAGAAACGGCTGCGATTTCAGGAACCCCATGGCGTCGTAGCGATGATCGTCACTAAGGATGAAAACCACGTTCCGCCGCTTGGGCGTTTGCGCGGCCAGATGAATGGCCACTCCACCGCCGATGACGGCTAGCATCTGTCTTCTATTCATTTGTTAGTAGATTACCAGATCGGTCTCAGCCTAACTGCGTTTTTCGGCAGAATTGACGTTGCAATGTCATTTGATCCAGTCGTATTCATTTCCTCCACCGAGGAAGACTTAAAGGCACATCGCGAGCAAGCAGCCGCAGGCGCCAGAGCGTGCGGGTTTTCGCCTCGCATGATGGAATACAAGCCCGCCAGCGGAGACAGGCCGACGCTTCAGGCTTGTCTCGATATGGTTGAGGAAGCCGAAGTTGTAATTGTGTTAGTGGCGGAACGCTATGGGTGGGTTCCGGACTACCCCACCAATACCGAGCAAAAAGCATTACTTGGATGGAGTGTGATCACGCCCGCAATGTCGCCAAGCGGGAAGTTCTAGCATTCTTGTTGGACTCGAAGTACAACGATTGGCCGCTGGATCAAAAAGACAACTATCGGCTGGTAAGAGAGCGGGACACAAAGGGAATCCTCAAGGAAGTAAAAAGAAATGAGAAGAACCTGAAGAAATTTAAGAAGGAATTAGGCCAATACTTCCGGAGCAGCTTCACCGACGCGGCCAGCGTACGGCACCTGGTTTCCGAAGCCCTCTCTGCTTGGCGACAACGCAATCCTCAAGTTCCCCCGGCTACCGAACGGCACGATCCGGAAACCTACCTGAAGCTCCTCGAAGACAACACTCGTCAGATTCGCATTAAGGCATTAAAGACCAAGAGGGCTGAACCTTACGTATTCAACATCGATGAAATATACATTTCTCTCAGCACAATATCGGGTGGTCATCTGGCTCTCGCCGATCCGTCAAGAAAAACTCCAAGGGATAAAGACATGGAACCGGTCCCGCAACGCGGCATTGCTCTGGAGAAAGCTCTTTCGGAACGTAAGATTGTCATTGTCGGCGATCCGGGATCCGGTAAGTCCACCTTCCTGCGCCGGGTTGCTTTTGAGTTATGCCGCAACCTGCGTGGAACCCGCCCTTCCGGCGCGGCTCCATTTCTGCCCGCGGGCGACATGCGCTTCCCCATTTTGATCCGGATTGCGGACCTTGCCAAGCTGCTGGCGATGGACATAACTTCCAAGCCGCCAGAGGCGCCGGATTGGCTCCCCTATTTTTTGGGCAAGCAGAGCGACGCGTACAAATGGGGAGCCGGCGAAACTTTCTTCCAAGTCAAACTCGCCGCCGGCGGCTGCCTCATCATGATCGACGGTTTGGATGAAGCCCCCAAGCGGCGAATGCGCGAACGGATTGCCAGGTTGTTTGAAAACGCTACGCGGGCCTTCCCGAAATGCGATTTTCTGGTGAGCACGCGGCCCAGCACCAATACTGGCGATTCCGTCCTAGCCGATTTCCGGCAACTACAAATTGGAGAACTGGAACTCCCGGAAATTGAAGCATTCTTTCACCACTTCGCTAAGGGCCTGGCCCTGCCGGACGCTGAAGCAAAAACCTTCCGTAAGGAGTTGCATCTGGCGCTGACCAGCCGCGTGGAGATCCGCGAAATGGCTGCCAACCCCGTGATGCTAACCGCCCTGGCCGTCTTGCAGCATAACGACCAACGCCTGCCGGAATACCGCGTGGATCTGTTTGGTTCGATTCTGAGTTGGCTGGCCGCGGCTCGGGACAGCACGGAGCGACCGCGAGCGGAACAATCCCTGAAGCAAATGCGCAAGCTGGCTCTGCACATGCAGGACTTCCCAGGCGGCCGTCTGGTGCAAATCAATAAACGCTCGGCTGCGGAGTTTCTTACCCAGGAGTTCGGCGGCGACGTGGACGCAAATGAAGAAATGCTGGAGCGCGAAACCAATGAAAGTGGCATTATTTCGTCCATTGGGACCGACCTTAAATTTTGGCACCTAAGCTTTCAAGAGTATCTTGCCGCCTTGGAAATTGGGGGCTTAAGCGAAGCGCAACAGTTGGGCAAAGTGGTGTCCAGCGGCAGATTGTACGAACCGGAATGGCGTGAGACGATGCGCCTTCTGGGAGGCGAGCTGTTCAAACAGGGGGAGGCAAAGGTAGAAGGCCTTTTCCAGGCCATATTGAGCAAGCTCGGCCCACAAGCCGCATTCGAAAGCCAAGTTCGATGCGCGGCCTTGTTAAGCGCCATGATGCTTGACCTATCGCGCATGAAGTATGTACCGAAGACGCCGGATTACCAGCGCACAGTGAAGGCGGTGATGGGGATCTTCGAAAAAGGCGAGGCGAAAAAGATCGAAATTGAGAAGCGGATCGAAGCGGCGGAGTTGTTGGCGCAAGTTGGCGACCCCCGCCTGGACGACGAGAATTGGATCGCGATTCCGGGCGGAACCTTTCGCATGGGGGCGCAGAAAAAGGACGTTACGGGCGCTAATTATGACCCTGAGGCCTATGACGAAGAGTCCCCAGTGCATGAAGTCACCTTACGCGGCTTCCGCATTCGCCGTTTCCTGGTGACGGTTCAGGAATTCGAAAAATTCATCAAGTCCAAAGGGTATTCCACGCCAAAGTATTGGACGGAAAATTACGGAAAATTCAACCAGCCGGAGAATTGGGATCGGCAGAAGCAACACGCAACCTGGCCGGTAGTTGGCGTGAGTTGGTTTGAAGCCGCGGCTTACTGCGCTTGGGCCAATAGCCGGTTGCCGACGGAAGCGGAGTGGGAGCGCGCCGCGCGTGGACCACATAGTTTGCAGCACCCCTGGGGCGATGAGCCGCCACTGGATCCTTCCTACGCAAACTATTCAGGTATCCAGCATCCTACTCCCGTTGGTTTGTTTCCCAAGGGGAATACCGCCGAAGAAGTTTGCGATATGCTGGGGAATGTTTATGAGTGGTGCTCAGATTGGTTCGGCTCGTATGGAGAGGGTATCCTGGATAACCCTACTGGCCCGGCTTCAGGTGATAGGAAATTATTGCGCGGAGGCTGTTGGGGCGGCGTTCCTCGGTATGTCCGCGTCTCGTACCGTTACTGGTTCGAGCCAGCGCTCCGGTACAACATCATGGGGTTTCGTTGCGCCGGGGAATTACGTTGAAAGTTTAGTGTTTTGAGTTTATGAGGGGGGTCTGGGGGGACACTTCACCCCCAGGGGAAAGTTTTTTGGCCAATACGGAACCGGCAATCGTCGTTCAAAAAGCTTATGAATGGACGCTTTGGATTATTCCGAAGGTGGAAAAGTTTTCAAAGTCGTACCGCTTCTCGATTGGGCAAAAGCTGGTGGACGCATCGCTTGAGCTGCTGAGGCGCGGGCCGTGCGCGAAGTGAATCGCATCCCGTATTCATGAATCAATCACCAAATCAGTTTCAGTCCGAACTGCAAGTTACGTGGCGTCCCCGCGCCGGTGATGACGCCAAAAGCCGCCGTACCCACTACGTTACCAGGAGCCCCGAAGCGCGGTGTATTGGTAAGCGTGAACGCCTCAAAGCGGAACTGCAACCGCAGCCGCTCCATCAATTGAAAATTCTTCAAAGCGGAAAAATCCCAATTAAACTGCGGCCGTCCACGCAGCACATTGCGGCCAGAAGATCCATAGGTGAAGTTAGCCGGACGGACAAAAGCCGCGGTGTTGAAATCCTGCTGCAGCGTCCGTTCGCCAAGGTAAGCGGGGCCAATCACGTCCGGGCGCTGCACCACGGAATAAGTGCCCGTGTTGGCTGGGTTGCCCTGCACGGTTGGGCTGAAGGGAACCGTCGAACTCTCCGAGACAATCGACCCCAGGCCCCAACCGCCTAGCACAGCCTGAGCCACGGGATTTGTGTTGGCCATAAAGGAGCGCCCCTTGCCTACCGGCAGTTCGTAAAGAATCGAGGCCACAAAGCGGTGCGGCACGTCCTGGTTATCCAGCGCCTTTTCCGGTCGTAAATTATACAGATTTTGGAAGCCGCAGCCAGTGGCATCGCCCGTCACCGCGTTGCCGCAGGTATCGCCAATGTTCTTCGACCAAGTGTAGGAACCAAGCACCGTCATCCCCTTCGAAAATCGCTTCTCCACCTTGGCGATCATGGCGTGATAGTTTGAATTGCCATCATAGCGAAAGCTGTAGACAGGGCCAAGTGGCGACGCTATGATCCCCGTACCTGGAATCGCCAAGCTCTTGAATTGCCGTTTAGCGTCGATGTTGCCGGTCCCCGCCGGCGAAAAATTGCCATCGTAGCGGCGCACAAGATGCAACCCGCGCGAACCGGCATAACCCACTTCAATCAACCAATCCTGACCCACTTCCTGTTGGATATTGAAGTTCCACTGATGGGCGCTTGACTGCGGCGGATGCCGCTGATAGGAAGAAAATTGCAAGCTCGGGGCCTTCGCCAATTCCGTCGCCCCCGTCGCGGGTCCCTGGGAAAGACGTAACGCCGGAAGCGTTGAAGATCCGGTAAGCGTTACGCCGTATGCATAAGGCGCGTTGCCGATGATGTATTCGCTATCGCCCATGTTTTCCAAATACGCATAGAACAATCCATAGCCCGAACGGATCACGGTTTTCTTCGCCGCCTTATACGCGAAGCCAACACGCGGCATGACGTTATTTTTGTCGGTGGCAACCAGTGCGCGGTCATAGCGCGGCCCATCGCTTCTTGCATAGACCAACGTGGCTGTGCCCGGAGTTGTGTCGATATCAAAGTTGCCCATCTTGTTATACTTCTCAATCCAAGGCGGAGAGATTTCGTAGCGCACCCCTAAGTTAATCGTTAGCCGGTTATTAATTTTCCAATCGTCCTGCGCGAACACCCCTAAGTTGTAAGTCCGCATGGAAACGGAAAGTGGCGATTGCCATGCCCATTGACTGGAAACACCCAACAAAAAATCAGCAGCCCCATCACCCGAGTAAGCTCCGTTGAAAGTGTAAGTACCCAGAGTATTTCGGATGTTGTAAATCGGGTTCTGCGATTTGAGCAACGAACCACCAGCCTTGACGGTATGGCGGCCATGCACCCAGTTCAAATCACCAGCCACTTGCCGGTTCTGCGAATTGCGGTCATTGGGATTATTCGGCCCGATTCCCAAGGCGCGATACCCAGTAATGGCCATTTGGGAGAAGCTGCCATTTGATACGTATGTGGCGCCGGGGATATTGAATTCCTTGTTGAAGTTGTGACCCAACGCCGCCGCCGGATTGTCCCGTTGAAAGTGCGCGTAGTTCCAACCGGTGCGCAGACCCATTACTAAGTTGGGGGAAAAGATATGATTCCAACCCAGGCCAGTGTTGATGCCTTGGGTGCTGTAATCCAGATTGCCACCGCCAAACGACGGGGCCGGCAGACTGGGAGTATCGGGCAACACCGTGTCATGCGTGCTGAAACGGAAGAAAACGTTATCGCGCGTTCCCATGTTTTGATCGGCGCGAAAATCCCACTTATCCACATCCTGTATGCGTGGGGAAAGGTAAGTGAAGTTATTGGCCAAGGTACTAATTTGGGGAGTGGGATATAACTTAATCAGATTCGCCGCCACCGGATCAAAGCGCGAGGGCGGGATGATGTTACTCGGGAACTGCTGGCCGTTAGAGGGGTCGTCGACGCGCTTGGTTAACTCTCCAAAATCGCCGGCGCGCATCCGCACTGTCGGCAAGGTGTTGGCAATGGTGGAAGTCTCACGAATACGGGTGTTCTCAAAATCACCGAAGAAAAGCGTTTTGTTGCGGCCGTCATAAACTTTCGGAATCACAACGGGGCCGCCCATTGCAAAGCCGTATTGGTTGCGTTTGAAAGAGGGCTTCGCCGCGCCGGCGGGCGTGAAAAAATTCTTTGCGTCGAAGACTTCGTTGCGGAGAAATTCATAGGCCGCGCCATGCAGCGCATTAGTTCCGCTCTTAGTGGTTAGGTTCACCACCGCACCCATGCCGCGGCCATATTCAGCAGCGTAGGAATTGGTTTGCACTTTGAATTCCTGAATCGCGTCAATAGAAGGCTCCACCATTTCCGCACGCCGGCCGGCCCCCGCCAATTCCACCGAATTGTTGTCGATGCCATCCATAATGTAGTTATTCTGGCTGACACGCTGCCCCCCGGCGGAAAAGCCGCTAAGGCGCGACCCCGGGGCTGCTTGAACCGCTCCGCCCGACATCAGCGCCAAATCCAGAAAGTTGCGTCCGTTAAGCGGCATTTCCACAATGCGTTGATTGTCGATCACCTGCCCTTGCGATGCCTCCACGGTATTGAGCCGGCTGACCGAGGCTTTAACGTCGATCTGCTCGGATATGGCGCCCACTTCCAGAGTGAAGTTCAGTTCCTGACGCTGGTCAACCTCAAGTTGCACGCCGCTTTGCAGGATGGGCTTGAACCCCGCTTGTTTGACACGAATATCGTAAACGCCCGGCTGAAGCAGCGGGATGGAATAGAGCCCAACTCCATTGGTTAGCGTCCTTCGTTCGGCGCCTGTTGCGGTGTTGCGGGTTGTGATCTCCACGGCTGGAACAACGGCTCCGCCCGCGTCGGTGACTCGACCGTTCACTTGAGCCGTCTGTGCGAATAGAG
>JAYVXT010000272.1:0-21004 GCA_043785065.1 Bryobacterales bacterium
GCCCTTTTCGGAGGAGGCTCATAATAATGCCTAGACCCATGAATTCGGATTTCAAATATGAAATGTCTATCCGCTGGAGCCCTGAAGATTCTGCTTTTACGGTTACGATTCCCGAACTACCAGGGTGCATAACCCATGGCGATACCGTTGAAGAAGCTGCTGCATATGCCCAAGAAGCTATTGGCGCGTATGTAGAAAGTCTCACAGCGCGAGGCTTGCCTGTTCCTACTCCGCTTTCATTGACTAACCGGAAGTAGAGTAAGCGGCTATTCGCCTGGGCAATCTTGAATCAGCCTCGGCTTGGGGTGCAGGCTTGGTAGTCTGGCTTCGGGAAGCGCGGGACCGTTCCACTGGGGTACGTTGAAACTTTCCAGGAGACCGATCAAATTCAGTTCCAATTGAGATTGTTGTGTATTGGGAGTCTAATACAAGGACTGTTTTGGAGTATGCTGGGATTCGAAGAAGAGTCGGCAAGCTCTATTCGATTTCCCACAATGAATAACTCGGTAGAAGAAGAAGGAATCAAATGCGATTTATTTCAGGTTTAGTATTGGGCGCTATTCTTAGCGCCGGAGCATTCACTTTATCGGCGCAAAACGAACGCGTCATGCACCCGCGGATTGCGGCGGCAATAGAGGCATTAAAGGAAGCTCACACTTATATGGCTGCCGCTCCACACGATTTCGGAGGACACAAGGCGGATGCGATGCGCGCCACGGAGTCTGCAATCCGCGAGCTGAATCAAGCTCTCAAGTACCGCGCCGGACAGGACCGCCGCAAATAGGCAGCTAGACATAAGAAAGCCCCGGCCATTCAGACCGGGGCTTTTCGACTCACTCAATTCAGCTTCTTAAAACTGGAACTTCGCCGATATCTGCGCGAAGCGCGGGAAATTCAATTGCGATTTGGGCAGCACCCCGAAATCAGGACTTGTCAAACTCGTATTCGGACCCGGCCGGATCGGCGTGTTGGTCACGTTAAACATCTCGCCACGGAACTGCAAACGATACCGCTCCGAAATCGGGATTGTCTTTTCCACCGAGGCATTCAACTGGGGCCGCTGGGGGTCGCGAATGTCTTTCGCGAAGCGATCTGGGAGCGTGCGCAACGTGTTCGACGCCCGCTGCGTATAGCAAGACTTATCGTTATTAAAGTAATGATTCTCGTCCTGCACCGGGGCCGTCCACGCGGCGCATTTGTTAATCAAATCGGGCCACGACGTCGGATAACCGGAAACATACTGGAAGATGCCAGTGACACGCCAACCGCCCGCCACCATATCCAAAGCCTTGTTCTGAATATTGATCAGTTGCTTGCCGCGGCCAATGGGGAGATCCCACACGCCATGCAAGCTGAAGTTATGCGTCTTATCGCTGTTGCTTAGTTCCTTAATCAACGGCTGCGTCGTATCCCAGCCAGCCGTGATGCGATGGTTCTGTTCAAACTCCTTGCCGAAAGTCCAGGAAAGAACCCACGTCATTGCGCCGCCCTGGGTATCGCCCAGCGTGCGTTTCTCCACCTTAGTTTGCAATGCATCGGAACGATAGTGGGCAGCCTGGATGCTGTTGTTTGTCATGCCGCCCCACAATGGGAACTGCTGCATTAGGCCATTGCGTGAAATAGTCGGGCTGGCGCCACGGCCCGAGGTTGCCGGCAGAATGCCGAAAAACGGGTTGGCGATTGTGGTGCTGTAAAAGTTCGGATCGGCAATGGCCTGGTTCTGCAAGGCAAGCCCGGCCTGTCCCGCTGGCCAGTTCATATCGAAGCCGTAAGTTTCAAACACCTGTAAGTTGCCCGAATAAGATACGTCAGCCACAATGGCGCCAGGAAGTTCGCGTTGGAAGCCAAACGAATATTGGTAAGTGCGCGGAATCTTGTAGTGCCGCGATTCAAAACCCACGCCGTTGCCAATGTTCACCAGTGCTCCGCCCGCCGCCTGCAGTGGCGCCGCCAGGCCTTGCGGGAATGGATTCACCAGCGAATAGGGCCCGGTTGGCGCACCATTGGCGCATCCGCCGTTGGCGCAAGCCGAAGGAGTCCGGCCGCCGTCCAGTGAAGTTGTATAGTTAGTGGTCTGGCTGAAACCGTTCGCTGTCTGCGTGCCTGTTGGTGACTTATAAAAGACACCGGCGCCGGTACGTAAGACCGTCTTCGGGGTCATGCGGTAAGCCAACCCTATACGGGGCGCCAAGTTAGTCCAATCGGTATCGTAGAACCGCTCCGATTGCCCGTTTTTACCGAGGAAAAGCCACTGTCCGTTCAACTGCGCCGGCGCATCCGGATAGGGATACTTAGGATTGGTTGCGTCATACGCCGCCTTTTTGGCATTCCATTGGGCAATGATCTGATCGCTAAGCGGGTTCTTGGTGGTTGTATCGAAGGTGGCGTTGCGCCGATTGTAGCGCTCCTTAAAAGGCGCCTGCACGTCATACCTGATCCCCAGGTTCAGCGTCAGCTTATTCGAAATCTTCCAATCGTCGTTGATATAAAAACCGAAGTAAGGGCGCGTCCAGTAGAACGTATCGTTGTAATCAATGCTGGCCGCGGTGGGAATGCCCAGCAACACGGTGGCGATACTGTTAAAGCTGTCGGTCGAAGTTAGCGACCGTCCCGATGCCTGACGCGTCGGAGAAGAATCGAACGTAAACACACCGTTCGAATTCCCCACGCCGCCATTGCCAACTGCATAGTACAGGTATTCAAAACCGGCGCGAATCGTATGCACACCGCGGGTCATCGTCAATGACGGATTGAAATCCCAGGTGCTGCGCGGCGACCAGGTTGAAAGTGGCCCACCACTTCCAAACAAAGTCTGGTAGCTGCTAACGGTGAAGCGCGGCACTAAGTCCTTTGAGTAAGTTGGCGCATGAATCATTTGCGTCATGCCGAAGTCTTTTGCCGTGAATTGCAGCGCTTGATCGTTGTAACCAGGAGACAACTGCGTAAACCGGCCCCACGATGCTTTCAAGTCAAGCACGGTAGTTGGGCTAAGGATCTTCGTGTAAGACATAATCACGTTGCTATCGGTGCGTTCGTTATCGGTGTTGCCTTGCGCGGCTGGCTTGGGATAGCCGCTTGAGGAACGATATTCGTAGCCGTGCTGGAATGTATACAGTACGTTCAGTTTATCGTTGATACCGAACACGTGATCCCAGCGCACCATCGGCTGGTTGTACCAGTAACGTCCCAAGTTGCTGCTGGCCACAAAGTTGTTTACTAACTGGCCAGTCACATTCTCGCTCGGATAATAAGACAAAATCTTCTGGCCGATGGGGCTGATCCGGCTCTTGGGAATTATGTTGCCTGGAAAAGGATTGCGCCAGTAAGTCGATCCCGTGGCGCCACCGCAGGGCTCGAAGGTACCCGTCGGCTGGCAATCATGAGTCGTCAATGGATCATAAATCTGCATGCCGAAATCACTGAAATGCTGGCCATCGCGCAAAAGCACATTGGGAGTTGCCGTGGTCGCCGGAAAGGGCACCACTTCCTGCCATCCTTCAAAGCTGAAGAAGATGAAATCTTTATTCTTCTTGATTGGCCCGCCGCCCGCGCCGCCAAACTGATGCTGATTGTGAAACCCTGGCTTCGCGCCCACAATATTGTTCTGAAAACTGTTGGCGTCGAAAATACGGTTGCGCCAAAACTCATACAGGCTGCCGTGCCACGCGTTCGTGCCGGCTTTCAGAGTAGTGTTCACTACACCGCCCTGAAAGCGGCCATAGGAGGCGTCATAGGTGTTGGTCATCACCTTAAACTCCTGTACTGCTTCAATGTTCGGCGCAATCTGCCAGCTGCCGCCGTTATCGCTGATCGGCGCGCCGTTCAACAGGAAAAGATTACCACCGGGGCGTGCGCCGTTGATTTTGTAGCTGCCATTCACGTCCCAGCCGCGCGTTCCTGAAAAGCCGCTGGCCCCAAACTGCTCCTGCGTAAAAATAACGCCCGGAGTAAGCGACATCAGCATGTATGTCTGCCGGCCATTCAACGGATAGGATTCGGTTTTGGTGGAATCGAACACCAGACCACGGTTCGCGTCAGCTGTTTCAATCAACTCCTGCTGGCCGGTGACAGTAATTTCGCTGGCCATCTGCCCCACTGTCATCTGCGCGCTCAAGTTCAATTTCTGAGCTACCTGCAACGTGATGTTCTCGCGGCGCAATCCTTGAAAGCCGCTAGCGTTCACTTCCACCGTGTAGAGTCCCGGTTCAAGATAAGGAATCGTATAAATGCCGTCATTTGTGGTTTTCCCTTCTTTTGCCGCATTGGTCGCGTTATTGGTGGCGCGCACAATTGCATTCGGAATCGCCGCGCCGCTCGGGTCGGTAACCGTTCCACTCAATGTGGCCCGGAAGTCTTGTGCAAAAAGTCCTAGTGAAGACGCAAGTATGAAAAGAAATCCAGCCTTCATAAATACCCCCAGATGATTATCTATAGCAACTAATCCTTATATCACAGTAGATTAGGGGGCCGGAGTCACGCCGCGCTATAGACCGTCATAGCAAACTTGGATCAGTGCGATAAGAAATTCCGTCTTGCGGGAGTGCCCCCCTTTTCGTTACTGTCTAATTTCAAGCTCTCACCGTGCCTTGACTCCGTCCCGTCAGCGCATTCGTACCGCTCCCAGTCCCAGCGGTCTCTAACACTCGGCAATCCGGCATCTTTATCCGCATCCGCCGCGGTGGGCTCGAACTCTGTCTATTCACATTCGAAGGAGCGTATTTTTCATGACCAGTAGCCAGCTACCCATTGCGGGCAAGATTCCCAGATTCAGTGAGAGGCTCCGCGACCCGGAGTGGCGGCAGTATGGAAAGCTGCTTTTGATGGGAAAACTCTCCGGTATAGGCATGCTTGCGCTGATCGCGTTCCTCTCAAATCCGGCTCTGATGAACTTCCGCGCCTTCGCGGCTGATCCCGTTCTGAAAGGCAACGATATCGTCAATCCACTAAACACGGTTTGGACACTGCTTGCCGCCTTCCTCGTATTCGGCATGCAGGTTGGGTTCACCATGCTCGAAGCCGGCTTCTGCCGTTCGCGCGAAACGGTCAACGTGCTAATGGAATGCATCGTCGACACCTGCCTTTGCGGCATTCTCTTCTACGCCTTCGGCTTCGCCTTTATGTTCAGCCACGGCAATGGCTGGATCGGACTAAACTGGTTCTTTCTCGACGGCGTTCCCGCCACCTATGAAGGAACCGGCGTAGCGTTCCTCGCCTTCTGGCTGTTCCAATTCGCTTTCGCCGATACCTGCTCCACCATCACCTCCGGCGCGATGATCGGCCGGACAGGCTTTGTCGGCGATCTACTCTATAGCGTCGCCGTTTCCGGTTTCATCTATCCGATCATTGGTCACTGGGCATGGGGGCCTGATGGTTTCCTCGCCACGATGGGCGCGAAAGATATGTTTCTTCCCTGGGTCGGCACCGGCTTCCGCGATTTCGCCGGTTCAACCGTTGTCCACACCATCGGCGGCTTCGTCGCCCTTGCCGGCGCCATCGTTCTTGGACCGCGCCTTGGCCGCAAGTTCAAGCGCGATGGCGGCGGACCCATGATGCCTCACGATCTTACCATCGCCGCTTCGGGCGGCTTGCTGCTCTGGTTCGGCTGGTATGGATTCAACCCCGGCTCCACGCTTTCCGCCATGGATTTTGAAGGCATCGGACGCGTGGCGGCAAATACTACTCTGGCTGCTTGCGGCGGCGGTCTATCGGCGATGTTCGCCGCTTACTTCTTTTGCAAAAAATGGGACGTTAGTTTCACCGTCAACGGCTTCCTTGCGGGTTTGGTCGCCATCACCTGTCCTTGTTACTGGGTTAGCCCCGGCGGCTCAATCATCATCGGCGCAATTGCCGGGGTGTTGGTTGTTCTTGGCGTCGAACTGCTTGAGTATCTCCGCATTGATGACCCCATCGGCGCAGTTCCGGTTCACGGCTTCAACGGCATTTGGGGAACTCTCTCACTGGGCTTGTTCGCTTGCGGCAAGTATGGAGCCACAGGCCAATTCGCCGCCGACAATGCTGCTCCCGTTAAAGGGCTTCTTTACGGCGGAGGCATGCAGGTGTTAATCGCTCAATTCATAGGCAGCGCGATTATCACCATTGCAACCTTTGCCTCCGCCTATATCGTAATGTACGCGGTCAATGCGGTTGGACTACTTCGCGTTTCCAAGGAAGGCGAGCAGTACGGACTCGACTTGCACGAACACGGCATCAGCGCCTATCCCGAATATGTAATCTCCTCCACGGGCCGCCCCGCGGGAATGGCGTATTCATCCGATAAATAGGTGGAGTTTCTACATTGCAATGCAAGAAGCATCTTCAGGAATTTGGAAAAACCTGTGTGCATTGGGGCGGACCCCCTGGTCTGCCCCCTGGCCCGACTATTACCGCGTTAAATCTCACCGGACTTGTCCGGCGCTATTCTCTTATCGTCTCTGTAAAGGGCGGACCCCTTTTGGTGAGTCCGCCCAAAAACACTTTCCTCGTCGAGTGTCCGCGCGAATGAACAACCGTTTGAGGCCGCGATGCAACTCATTGAAGCTATCATCAACCCCGCAAAACTCACCGCCGTTGAAGCCGCGCTTTTTGAAGCAGGCTTTGACGATTACACGATTACCTCCGTATTGGGTCGTGGTCACTATCATCAAGCTCCAGTCTATTTTCAAGGTAACGTGTATGAATGGGATCTCGAACAGCGTCTTAAGGTGGAATTCGTCATCGAAGACGGCCAGACCGAACAAGCGGTGGGCCTGATCGAACGATCCGCATGGAGTGGCCGCCATGGTGATGGAAGCATCTTCGTGATTACCGTGGCAATGGTCATTTGAGGTCATGGTAAGGACACGGCCTCAGCCTGCCTGCATTTGCTTGAAGGCTTCATCATTCCTTACCAACGTCCATCGAGCCTCCGTATTGCTTTTCCAATCCCACGCCCTGTCCTCTACCGCCACGCAAGAGCGAACAACATTGAGCCAGCGGGTGAGCCAGCGGGTTGACCAAAGCACTCTGCGTGCCGTATCTTCATAAATGTCCTCATTGAATTCCTATTTCCAATCCCGGTAATCCACCGGGGCGTGCCTTCAATCAATCGGCGCCTTGGGGAGCTTGGAGGCTTTGCTCGCGTATACCGCACCATACTCGCTTCGTGCACTGGCATCCATTATTATGCTTCGCGCGCGGCGCCATTCCGGAAAGGTCTCAGGATCGATGTACGCCTTGACGACCTCAAAGCAAGCGGCCCATCCCAGGACTCTGTTGCGCTGTCTTTCCAGATGCGGGCCATCCCCAGTCTGCTTCGCAGGCCAGGATCCCCGATCTCGATCCAAGTGAGCTCGAAGAGTTGGAGTTGGCAACAGACGAGGCCTTGGGTCGAATCGAACCGCAATAGCTGCTCGACTACTGACATTAACGCCACTTTCCGTCCTAGCGCTTTAGGTTCGACTAACTTAAAGGAGGACAAACCGCCGCTTGGCGCCGGTTTGTCCTCCTGAAGTCCTTCTCGAACCAAAGTCCAACTATAAGGCGCCTTCGCCGCGTTCCCCACTACGGATGCGGATGGCCTCCTCGACGGTCGTAATGAATATTTTGCCGTCCCCTATCTTGCCGGTCTTCGCTGCATCCGTGATCGCTGAAACGATCTGAGGAACCCTCGCGTCAGGCACAACCATTTCCAACTTTATCTTTGGAAGCAGGTCTACGCGGTATTCCGCACCCCGGTACACCTCGCTGTGTCCTTTTTGCCGGCCATGGCCCCGGACTTCGGAGACGGTGATACCTTCCACCCCGATTCCGATTAGAGCTGTTTTCACTTCATCCAGCTTAAACGGTTGAATAATCGCTTCTATTTTTTTCATGATTGCGCTCCTTGTCCAACTCAGACTTCCGAAGCATGCGCGGCGTCTTCCGGATAGCAAGCCAATCCGAACTCCGGCACATCCAGACCTTGTCTTTCCACATCCGCCGTGACGCGCATGGATTTAACGCCATTCACAATCTTAAACACGATGAATGTGGCTCCAAAAGCCCATACCGCGCAGATCGCGCAGCCCATCAATTGGGCCATGAACTGGCTGGTGTCGCCATATAACAAGCCAGTCACGCCTTTACCCGCCGTACCCAGGTAAGTGGTTGCTCCAACGCCGTTCCATCCCGCTCCGTAGGTGCCGTCAGCGAAGATGCCGACACATAGGCCACCCAGCAATCCGCAAAAACCGTGTACCGAAATCGCTCCGCAAGGATCGTCGATCTTGGTCACATTGTCGTTGAACAAAACGCCTAGGCAAACTACCAACCCGGCTATCACGCCGATGATTACCGCCGATGTAGGGCCGACAAAAGCGCAAGGCGCCGTAATCGCCACCAAGCCCGCCAGCATGCCGTTACAAGCCATGGTGATATCGGGCTTGCCGAACTTGAACTGCCAGAATAGCATCGCAGTGGCCGCACCCGCTATGGCCGCCAGATTGGTGTTGATCGCAACCACGGAGATGCGAAGATCGGTAGCTCCTAAAGTGGAACCGGGGTTGAAGCCCATCCATCCATACAACAGAATGAAAGTGCCGGTGACCACGTAAACGATGTTATGCGCCGGAAATGCCCTGGGCTTGCCATCGGGGCCAAATTTACCAAGACGCGGTCCAAGAATCATTGAAAGCGCCATTGCGCAACAACCGCCGACGCCGTGCACTACCGAGGATCCCGCGAAATCGACGAATCCATGACCGAGGTTCATGGTTGTACCTATTTGCGACAGCCAGCCGCCGCCCCAAACCCAGCAACCGAAAACAGGGTACAAAATCGCGCCGACGAACAATTCGCAAAGCAGGAACGCGCCGAAGGTGATACGTTCGCAAATCGAGCCGACGATGATGTAGCCCGCCGTCTCCATGAAAACAACCTCGAACAAGGTGAAGATGTTCACCCCCGCGTCATAGGCAGGCCCAGCGAAGAAGAAGCCCTTTCCGCCAAGAAATCCCCATGAGCCGCTTCCCAATAGGAACTGATTCAGGGTCGGAGTTCCACCAAGATTCGTCGGAGCCGCATTGATCGCCACCGCTCCGAACTGAAAGGCAAAGCCCACCGCGTAATAGGCTATAAATGCGAACACGTAAGCAGCGAAGTTAAGCATCATCAAATGGCCGGCGTTCTTCTTACGCACTAAGCCGCACGTCAAAAGGGCAAACCCGGCCTGCATGAAGAGTACAAGATATCCTGTATTCAGGGTCCAAGCCGCATTGGTGGCTATCCGCAAATGTCCTACGCTATCCGCCAGTTTCACCGCCAGCGGCTCTTTCGCCGACAAGGCCTTGTATTCCTCAAAGTCCTTTTTGGCTTGTCCATAGGTAGGAGCATTCTTGTCTGTTGGTTCAGCAACTACGAATGAGGTTCCTCCCGCATCCACTGCGTTTGTTTTGTCTCCGGTGGCGATGCCGGCCGGATCCGGTTTCGGTTCATCCGCCATCACTGGCGCCAGCATTCCGATTAGCACACTCGCGGCTAGGATTGTAATACTTCCCCGCCGCCCCTTTCGCCCGCCAGGGGCTATGCGGCTAACCGCTTCGTTGTTATTGTCTACCTTCACGATTTCGTTCTCCTGTTTGAATTGGCGGCAATGAAAATATATTGCGGCACACAGCTGCCGTTGAAGCCGTGCCTTACGGTTGCAAACATGGCAACGAGGGCTCGCGTCTTACCTGGCGCGATGGTCGATTTCCCAAGCGATACAAACTTACTCGAAGGAGGAACCCGATTGTGGTATCGAATATCCGGCCTCCCTCTAGTTTTTTACTATTGCAAACAGCCGGATGGCATCGCAAAAGTATACGCGTAATTGGCTTCCAACGCAAGATTCGAATTGGGTAAGGCAAAAGGCATTTAGCCGTGGAGAACAATGTTGGGTGAAGAAATCCATTTGGAGAACGTGGACCGGCCGCGTTAATGAGTCGTTCTAGCGCCGCAACGCATCTCCACTCGGCATTGAACGCCGGTCTTGTGTCGAAGCTCGATGCGCGGGAGTCATCTCTGAAACTTTTAGAGTCTCAAATGTTTCAGCGGTTGTCCACTTGCATCCTCGTCCCTACCTGAATTGTTACGCGACGACTTCGGTCTCGTCTTCGGTGTAGTGGTCTACGAGCCCGTCCAGCGCCTCACGGATCTGGCGCGCCGTTCCTTCGTCCACGTAAAAAACTGTTAGCGGAAATGATGTACTCGGATTGATGCACCAACCTTGTCGCCCCAGCACCCAGGTGATCGTGCCCGTTTGTCGCACCCCTCGAATCGCAAGCGTTTTGGCGCCTAAGTCCAATGGTGCATACGAAGCAAGGACGCTCGGCCAACGCGGTCGTGTGGCAGCCTGAGCAGGCGGGTTCGCAGCCGGATCTTTTGTGCTAGTTAGTTAGTCTTGGTTTTCGCGATTGCCGGGATCTCCGGCGAACGAGCGGCGCTTTGGTATTGGGGAGGTTCGGCAGGCGCTGATCCCGTTTGGAAGAGCAGACGAGCGATGAGAGCTTTCAACATGAGGCATCTCGGGTTTCATAGCGCTTCGCGAACCGCGGGGCACTTAGTTAACCGACATGCGCTCAAGAAAACAGAATGTCAGTTCGCCGGAAAGTGCTTCTCCAATGCCTTCCGCCTAGCGAATATAAACAAACTCATTCAAATTCAGCAACACATGCGTGAAAGCTTCGAGCGGCTGCGTTTCGAGGAACACCAAGCCCAGCGTGCTTTCCTGATCAGTAGGCTGTCGTGACAATGCGATTTCGTAAAGCATCCGAAGCTGTTCATCCTTCGTGTTCGCGGCAGCCTTGATCTTTTGAGCCAGCATCCCAGCATGGCGCAAAATGAAATCGTCGTTCATCAGCATCAAGGCTTGCGTCGGCACGGTGGAACTGTTGCGCTGGGTGCAGGCGATGTTCTGATCGGGCAGATCAAACACCTCAAAGAATGGTAGGGCCAAGCCGCGCTTGCGATAAACATAAGTGCTGCGCCGCCATTCCGTGGGTCCGTCTTCGCCCGCGGTTTGGTTCCAGATGCCCTTGGTCATGCTGCCCAAAATTTCGTCGTTGATGTGGGGGAAAATCGACTTGCCGAACATCTGTGGATTAAGCGCCCCGGAAGTGGCCAGAACAACGTCACGAACAGCTTCGGCCTCAAGCCTTTGCTGGCGGAACCGCCAAAGATAACGGTTGCCCGCGTCTTTGGCGACATCGGCTTCCGTGGCGAATTCCGAAGATTGCTGGTATGCCTCACTGGTCATCAAAAGGCGGTGCATTTGCTTAATGCTCCACCCCTGATCCATGAATTCAACAGCCAGCCAATCGAGCAGTTCCGGATGGCTGGCCGGCTCGCCGTTCTTACCGAAGTTATCCATGGTTGGAACGATGCCCTGGCCGAAATGATGCTTCCAAATGCGGTTCACCATCACGCGGGCAGGAAGGGGATTGTCTCGCGAACCAAGCCACATGGCTAAAGCAAGACGGCGCCCCGAAGTGTTTCCATTCGCCGGCGGAAGCGCAATGGGCGGATTGTTGTAAGTGGCGACAGTAAGAAAACCGGGCTCCATTTGCGAGCCACGGGAATTCACATCGCCATGATGAAGGAAATAAGATGGAGGAACTTTGTAGGCCTCCTTCCCTTCGTGTAAATAGCTGCCTTCGAAGTCAGCTACTTGGCGGCTCTTGCCCGGCGCGGGTTCATCACCTTGGCCATCGGGCGTGAAACGGTAATCGCCATCCGTGATGCCCATCGCTACTGGCACGGGTTTAGGACGGCGCTTTTCAACTTCCCTGATCTGAGCCTGAATCTGCTTCTTGGCGGCTAGATCTTCGGGCTTGATGATGCGGTCAACCTCCACGCCGCTGACGCTGGTGGTGCGGATAATTTGATTGGCAAGCAGCACTTGGCCGGGCGTCCGCTTGTTCTCCGGAGTGTTGATCGCCTCCTGCACGTTGGCGGGAAAGCGTTTATATTTGGCCGGCATCAGCAGGTCTTTATAAGGCTGCTCTATCCGCCGAATCTCATCCTGTAACGGGATCAGCGCTGCTTCCACTTCGCTAAGCTGCTTGCGATACTTAGCAGCTTCTTCGTCACTTACTAATGGGTGATCCACCTCGACATACCCAAATAGCGCTGCTTGTAACTTGTAGTAGTCTTTCTGGGGAATAGGATCGAACTTATGATTGTGGCAGCGGGCGCACTGAACGGTCATCGCAAGAACGCCCCGGCCAAGGGTGGCGATCATATCGTCCAGATATTCGTAGCGGAATTGTGGGTTGTCTTTTTCGCGGAAGCCGATCTTGGCATGATTGCGCAGGAACGCGGTTGCGATGCGCGTTTCCGCCGTGGGGTGCTCTACTTCATCGCCCGCAATTTGCTCCAACAAGAAGCGATCGTAGGGCGTGTCTTTATTGAATGCGCTTATGACATAGTCGCGATACCGCCAGGCGTTGGGGCGGTCGAAATCATGTTCGTAACCGTTTGAGTCAGCATAGCGGGCGACGTCCAGCCAATGACGGCCCCAGCGTTCGCCATACTGCGGAGCGGCTAGCAGCTTTTCAATCAGCGTGGCCCATGCTTTGGGGGACTTGTCATTGACGAACTCACGCACCTGTTCGGTTGTTGGCGGCAATCCGGTCAAGTCGAGATAGGCGCGGCGGACAAGCGTCCGGGCATCGGCTCTAGGCGCGTGATTCAAACCTCGAGCTTCCAGTTCCTTGGCTAAGAACGCGTCGACGGGGTGCTTGCCCCACGCAGGATCAGCCACCCGCGGCACGGGGGCTTTCTTCGGAAGCTGAAAAGCCCAATACTTTCGGGCGGCTTCGGGAATCACCATATCTTCGATCACTTCGGCGGCTTTTTTGTCTACCTTTGCGGCAATAACGCTGCCCCATGGCGCGTTGCCGGCCACCCATAGCTTTAGCACTTCCACTTCAGCCGCGGAGATTTTTCCACCCATCGGCATGGCTGGCTTTTCAAGGCCGGCCACGCGCATGTAAACGGGGCTCTTCTCCGGCGAACCGGGGACCAAGGCTGGCCCGCGTTCTCCGCCGCGCAACATAGCTTCACGGCTGGAAAGATCCAGTTTCGCCAGCTTCATAGCCGCGCCGTGGCATTGCAGACACTTCGATTCGAGGATGGGGCGCACATCTTTATCGAAATCCACCGCCGCCGCGGGCCTGGCGAACACTGCTGCAAAAAGCGCCAAAAAAGGCGTAAGCTGGAAGATGCTTGGACGATTTAACATATATTAGGTCCCGCTGAAATTATATAGCATGCGGATCACCATTGACGCCTCCCCTTTGCTGTTACGCAGCGCGGGTGTGAAAAATTACATCTATTATTGGTTGGCGAATTTACTGTTGCGCCGGGGATTAAACAGCGTTTCAGCGTTCCCGTTGCTTGGCGGCGCCAAAGCCTTAAATCATGAAGCCTCCGTACTGGGTCTGCCGGAAACCATACCCCGATTGGCTTTGCTTTATTGGATTAATTTGCCGGGAAGTTGGACGTTGAATTGGATGAACCGCAATACGGACTTGTTCCATGCGACCAATCAGATACACCAAGCGCCGCGGGACGCGAAACTCACCGCCACTCTGTTCGACATGACTTGTTTTCTAATGCCCGAATTCCATACTGCCGGCAACATAGCAGCCGAGAAACACTTTTCCGGAATGCTGAAACAAGCAAGCGGCTTGATCAGCATTAGCGAAAACACGCGCCGGGACGCAGTGCAGATTCTGGGATTGGACGCGGCCAAGATCAAGACTATCTATCCGGGTATTCCCGAGACTTTCTTTGAAGTTACCGATGCCGCCGCGGCTGCCACCGCGATCCGCTACCAGCGCCGCAAGCCTTACATATTAGCGTTGGGTACGGTGGAACCGCGCAAGAATTTGGACACTTTATTGGACGCCTACCAACAGCTGCCCGCACACTTGGGCGAAGCCTTCGACCTTGTGCTGGCGGGCCCCATGGGCTGGGCATCCATGGAAACGATGCGGCGGATTCGAGGTGGGCTTGCCGGCGTGAAATATTTGGGATACGTTGCCGAGGCGGATCTGCCTGAGCTGACCAAAGCCGCAACCCTGTTCGCCTACCCATCTCTTTACGAAGGCTTCGGACTGCCGGTGGCGCAGGCCATGGCGTGCGGCGTGCCGGTGGTTACGTCATGCACATCCTGCCTTCCGGAAGTCTCCGGCAATGGGGCGCTGCATGTGGATCCGCGCAGCGCCTCGGAACTGTCCACTGCTTTAGCGCGGTTGCTGGAATCACCGGAATTACGTGCGAAGTTGGGCGCGAACGGGCGCGCTATCGCCGAAGAGCGCTATCGTTGGGATTTGAACGCCACGCAATCCTGGGAATTTTTCGCTGAGGCTCTTGGACATTAGCGATGACCGACCAACGATCCTATCGACTGGACTCAATTGACCTGCTACGCGGGCTGGTGATGGCCATCATGGCTCTTGACCACACGCGCGACTTTTTTCAAACGCCATTGCCGGACCCGATGGACGCCTCGCAAACATGGCCGGCGCTGTTCTTCATCCGTTGGATCACCCACTTCTGCGCGCCCACTTTCGTGTTCCTCGCAGGGATCAGTGGGCATTTGATGCGCGTCCGCAAGCCTATTCCTGAACTGCGGCATTTTCTTTGGACACGTGGGCTGTGGCTGATTTTCCTGGAGCTCACCTTCATTCGCTGCTTCGGCTGGTTCTTCAACTTCAACTACCTGTTTTCCGTCGGCCAAGTAATTTGGGCCATCGGCTGGTCAATGATTGTGCTGTCGTGGCTGCTGCGTTTTTCCACGCGTTGGGTCGGCATGGCAGGTGTGTTGATCATCGCCCTTCATAATCTGACCGACCCAATTAAGGCCGAACAGTTCGGGCTCTTTTGGTGGTTGTGGCGCGTGTTGCATGACCGTAAGCCGATGGAGATTTGGCACGGCCATTTCTTCTTTCCCCAGTATCCGCTGCTGCCGTGGATCGGCATTATGCTGGCGGGATACGGTTTCGGCGAATTGTTTCTGTGGGGCGAGCAGGATAGACGGCGCGCAGTGCTCCGCACTGGGCTTGCACTAATGATCGGGTTCGTTGTGATTCGGTGGCTGAATGTGTATGGCGATCCCCGGCCCTACCAGCAATTTCCGGAAGCGATGCGGACTCTGTTTTCGTTCCTGAATTGCCTGAAATATCCACCGTCGCTGCTGTATGTGCTGATGACATTGGGTCCGGCGCTTGTACTGCTTTCGCAACTGCCCGATACCGCGCCGAACTGGCTGAAGCCGTTGGTGACGCTTGGCCGCGTGCCGATGTTCTTCTACCTGATGCATGTGCCGCTGCTGCACGGAACCGGAGTGTTGTTCGCATTGGCCACTGGGTTCGATGCTGATTGGATGTGGGGCCGCCCAGGGGATCATCCCGTTCCCAAAGAGTTCGGTTTGGGGATTTTGGGTGTGTATCTGGTGTGGCTGGCGGCCATGGCACTGATGTTCCCGTTCTGCGCCTGGTTTGCGGAGCAGAAACGGAAAAGTGGGTCGAAACTACTAAGTTATTTTTAGTTTACAGATTGTCCTAAGGTTTTCCGCGCACTGAACCGATAGAATGATCAGTATGCGTCTCATTTTTGTCTGCCTCCTGTTGTCCGCCTCGTTGATGGCAAATCCGCTGTGGAAGAAAGTTACCCAGCCCGCAGGAACAGAACGGGCGAAGGCGCAACGGAACAAGAAATATAAGCCTTCCAAGGCGCAAAAGGTGAAGAAGGTGAAGAGAGCTGCTGTCCGCAAGGCGCCAGTCATTCGCACAAAGACGATCACTTAATCCTTCAACGTGGTCCACGTTAAATAAGTTTTGCCGCCCACCTCGAACTTGCCGCTTAAATTCTTGCCTTCCAGAATATATGAGAGACGGTAATCCGGCTGTCCATCGGATACAAATACCGCTGTGTTCTTCGCGGGGAACTTAATCTTGTACTTGATGGTGTGGTTTTCCGAGTCGAAATAAATGGCCTGCGCCGTCTCGCCTTCCATGTAGACGATCATCAAATCTTCGTGTCGCGGGCCTGATGCCAGTTGATTCACGCTACGCCGCACCAGGATTTGGCCGTTCAGCTCAGGCAGGAATGTGAAGGCCCCTTGCCCAGCCCCGGGTTCGCCACTGCCGCCCCCCTTCCACTTGCCGATCATGAACTGAAGCGGTTCCCAATGCGGTCCGGCGGATTGGGCGCAAAGCATACCCGCACCGGCAAACATCGCTACCAATGCCAATTTCACCATCCCTCTATTCTAGCCCAGCTTCACCGTGCGGCCGGTTTTCGCCGACTCCCGCGCCGCCACCAGAATTTCAGTCACGATCAGATTATTTTCAAGAGATGACAGAGCGCCGGGCTTGATCGCCCCACGCGTAATCGCCGACAAGTGCGAAACGGAATCCCGGATGTCCTGGTTCAGTTCATGCGGCGTGGTGATTTCCTCTTGCTTGTCATCCTTGCGGCGAATTTTTAACACATTCCCGCCGATCGCGTTGGCGTAGCCGGATTCGGCGTATAGTTCAAAATCTTTACGGCTGAAGGGCCAATTCCAAGAACCCTCAATAATGCCGATCGCTTTGGGATACTCCACCAGGATGTTGGCTTCGTCGTCAACCTTTGCGTAGATGTGTGGTTTGATATGCAGAACGCGGGCCGTGACCGACAGCGGTCTTTGGTTGTCCATCATCCACGTCATTAGATTCGCGCCATAACAGCCAAAATCGAACAGGGCTCCCGCCCCGTTCTTTACCGGGTCGGTGAGCCAATTGAGAAATTCCGGTCCAACGCCGATCTCCTTTGGGCCTTGATGCCCATCCATTGCCACCATCTTGCGGACGTCTCCGATCGCTCTTTGATGCTTCAAGAGGTCCCACATGGCGTGGTGGCTGCGATACCAGGTGGTCTCGTAATTCACCATCACTGGGATGCCGGATTGGTGCGCCAACTCGGCGATCTCGCGGGCATGTTCATTCGATACGGCCAGCGGTTTTTCCATCATCACCGGGATTTTCCGCTTGGCGCAGGCGCGCACAACAGCCACGTGATCGAAGGTGCTGGTGAAGGTGGCGACGGCGGCCGGCTTTACCTCATCCAGCATCTTGTCTAGATCGGTGAAGACGGGCGAAGTATCCAGCTTGAACTGCTTCGCGTACTTTTCTAAAAGTGGTTTCGATGGATCGAACATGCCGCTGAGCGTCACGTCTTGGCGGCTCTGCAACGCCCGCAAGAAGCCCGACGCGTGCCCGTGTTCAAGGCCGGCCAGGGCGAGCCGAAGCGGCCGAGTCTGCGCGGCAAGTCTTGCCAGCGATGCGGCGGTGGCGAGGATAGCTCGTCGGGTGATGGGCATTGTGTTCTCTATCTTATCGAAACCAGCGCCGGACATGGTGGCGACCAGAGGGTGCGCGAAGAAACTCATGCCCGATCCTTGGCCGTCAATCTTCTCAGCTTCTCATCTTGATACACTTTCTGCATGCGTACACTTTTCCTTGCCCTGGCTCTGCTGCTGCCCCTATCCGCCAAAACTCCCTTTGAGGGCCGTTGGAATTTCAACGTCAATATGCCCGGCGGAGGCACGCGCGCCAACTGGCTTGGCATCGCCGAAAAGAACGGCGCCTTGGACGTCTGGTTCCAACCCACCGGCGGCAACGTCTACCAGGTGAAGGATGTCAAGGTGGAAGGTTCACGCCTGATCCTAAACCTCACCCCCGCCAACGCCAAGCGGTCCGGCATGACATGGGAAGCAGAAGTCGCGGGCAACACAATGAACGTGGTGCAAAAGAACGGCGCAAATTCAAAGAACCTAACCGGAACCCGCGCCCCCGAACTGAAGCGCGCCACCCCCAAGGCATGGAACAATCCCGAGCCGCTGTTCAACGGCAAGGACCTGACCGGCTGGGAACCGATGGCCGCCGACACTCACTGGATTGTGAAAGATAGCTTGCTGGTGAACACCGATCACGGCGCCAATCTCAAATCCACGAAGAAGTTCGAAGACTTCAAGTTGCACTTTGAAGTGAACTGCCCCGATCACGCCAACAGCGGCTTCTACCTCCGTGGCCGGTATGAAATTCAGCTTGAATACGAACCGCTAACCAGCAATCCCCCGGAACGCCGCATTGGTTCCGTCTATGGCCGCATCGCACCGAAGGGCGATCTGCCGCGCCATCCAGGCGAATGGGACATCTTCGACATCACCTTGGTTGGCCGCACGATCACAGTGGTTCGCAACAACGTCACCACCATCGACAAACAAGAGATTGAAGGGCCCACCGGCGGCGCCCTCGATGCAAACGAAGCCGAGCCCGGCCCGTTCTATATTCAAGGCGATCACACCGGCGGTCTGAAGTTCCGGAACATCACCGTAGCCACGCCGAAACGCTAGTCGTTGACCGCGAGATAGAGTCTGACATCCCAATGCAAGAAGTATTGCCGGAGAGTTGTCGTTTTGCGGCAGCCGCTGAGCACGCAAGAAATCGAGTTAATCCAAAAGGTCACAGGGGACCTTCCGTCAACGGGCATTGACCGAACTAGGCCTGCGTGATTAGCGATTTCGACTGGCCCGATGGAATCGGGGATTATTCGGAGCCCCAACAGCGCACTGGCTTCGGAAGAATCCCCCTATTATTCATAGGGGGCTAGTCTGGCTAGTCGAGGGCTAGCGTGATTAGCGATTTCGACTGGCCCGATGGGATCGGGAGATTATTCGGAGCCCCAACAGCGCGCTGGCTTCGGAAGAATCCCCCCGATTTCCATCGGGGGCGAGTCGACGGGTCCTTAGTGAAAAGCATTGGGGCTAGTTTTATGTGTAGGGGGCGTTGGTTTGCTCTAACACAGTTGGCGATGGGGGTGGAGTGGGTTGATAGACTTGCCTTGCCAACATGGGCTTGCTGTGAATCTGGTTTAGGACCGTCACTATCATGTTTAGCAACGCTCCGAATAGTTGAGGCGAGATTTCCCCGCAGGCTGCCTCGTTGATTTCCAGGTTGATTTGATTGGCGCTGATTTGGATTGACTCGCCGGCGGAAATGATGATCGGACGTGAGACCGTATTCCAAACCTGCCCTCTACGCTTGTTGACTTCTTTAAGCTTGACCAACATGCCGGATTGCAGCTTGTTCAACGCCTCGATTTTGCTGGGGGCGATGTATTTGAAGACTGAAAATGCCAGGACTTTGTTGGTTAACGCCAGTTGGCCTAGCTCGCTATTGGTGTAGGGAATTTCGAGCAGCGGGTGGACTACGGGGTCGAGCAAGTTGCGCAGTTTGCGCGCGGCCTCGTCCCGCTTCGTTCCGGTAATGACCAGGATGGTGGCTGTTGATTGGGGAGCATGGCTAGCGCCAGTCACGCCGCAAGTTGATTTGCGGTTTCGGGTGTTAGGGCGAAATCCTTGGCCAGTGTGGCGGGCAGATCGTCTGGCGATGGTTCGGGGATCGGCAGGGGATGATTTTGGGTGGGTCGAAGGAAGTTGGATTCTGGGGCGGCGGCGGATAGTGTAGAGCTTGGCGCGATGGGCGAGATCGAGGAGATTCAGGTGCTTGGGAGTTTCGGTGCTTGGCATGATGCTTCTCTTTGGTTTTAAGAGTACACCGCGGGTTTACCAAGTTGCGTTGAGTGAATTTGCGGAGCGGAAGGTAATTACTTGTAGCGGCGGGGGTTATCGGCGTTGGAGATTCTTGAAATTAGTTGTGATCCGCGAAAAGCCCCGGGCGCGATGTTCCGGGGCTTGACTGCAATTAACGAGTGGTGGCCACCAGGCGCACACGCCGATTTTTCTGCCAGCAGGCTTCATTTTCGTCGGTACATTGCGGTTGTTCCTTACCCAAACTGAGCGGCCTGAGTTGACCGCCGGGCACTCCGAGGTTGCTCAGGAATTCCTTGACTGCTTTGGAACGGGCGTCGCCCAGCGCGAGGTTGTATTCGGCCGAACCGCGTTGATCAGCATGGCCTTCCAGGGTAACCATTTCACTGGGGTACTTGGTGAGTGTGTTACGGATCACGTCGACGTCGGATTGAAGAACCTTGGCGGCATCGGGGCGGATAGTGGCTTTGTCAAAGTCGAAGAGAGCGTCTTCAAGCTTGGCTAGGCTGGAATCGAGTTGAGCCTTTTCGGCTGCGGTGATGATGTTGTTGTTACGGGTGGGCTGTGGAGTTGGTGTGGACTCGGCTTGGCGCGTTCTGGCTGGCGCGGCCTCAGGTTGGCGAGCGGCGGCTACGACCGGCTCGCGGGGTGGTGGTGGCGGAGTGGTTGATGCCATGGCCGGCTTCTTATTGCATCCACTGAGGAGGGTTAGGAAAATTACTCCTCCTAGCGTTATGGTTTTAGTGTTCATTTTGAAGGCTCCTTTTCCAGTTAAGGTTACAGACTGGGGTTCGGCTTGATTTTACCAAGTTTTGGAGTTTTGGGGAATGCTGATTTGCGTAAGAAGAGGATTCATGCCGCAAATCAAGTTTACGGAACTCATAGAGTCAAACACATGGCAGTCGTAACTCTTATGATAATCCGCCGCCTTCAGCATTCCGAGCGGGAACACTCCCGCCGCGCCAAACGCGGCTTGACAGCGGTGCGAATCAGTTCCAACTTTTCTTCGATGGGGACGGCGAATGGGTCTTTTTCAAAAGGGGTCTGCCAGCAGCTTCTACATCGATCAACAACGCTACAATTCCCAATTCGGCGGCGACGCGTTTTGGGCCATCAAAAAAGGAAAGCGCCCCGGCATGATTTCCCAAGTCGCCTATCAATCGCGCACCACCGATTTCTGGCAAGCTTGCGACGCGATCGCCGGACCCGCCTATTGGCAGCAGTGGGGCGCAACAAACGATGGCAAAGGCGAGCCGCCGCAGAGCAACTCAGTAAGTCATTGCTGTTCGCCGGCGCGGTTCAGGCAGATCGATGTGATTCAGACGGACTAAGATGAGTCGGCCATGATCACTAAGGAACAAACACAAAAGCTGGTCGAAACAATCCTCTCCTTTTCCACTTACCCCG
>JAYVXT010000273.1:0-7104 GCA_043785065.1 Bryobacterales bacterium
AGCGTAGCAGGGGTGCTAGGCTAAAAGCGGAAAGAGGTGGCTCCCGTGGACAACCGGTTGAGGAATGATTGCTTCCCACGATCGAACGAATACAATCCCGCATGGGTGATCGCTGGCGTAAGTGGCGGCGCGAATCCCATGTGGTTGGCTGAGTGGCTGGCCCCAGCGATGGATCTGCGCCCCGGAATGCGCGTGCTTGATTTGGGATGCGGCCGGGCCATGTCATCGATCTTCCTGCGCCGCGAGTTTGGCGTGCAGGTATGGGCAACCGACCTGTGGTGCAGCGCTTCAGAGAATCTGCAACGAATTCGCGATGCCGGTGTTGAAGACGGAGTTTTTCCCATTCATACCGAGGCGCGCGCGCTGCCTTTCGCGAACGAGTTTTTTGACGCAATCGTTTCCATTGATTCGTTTCCCTATTACGGCACCGACGCGCAATACTTGAATTACCTCGCCCGATTCGTGAAGCCAGGCGGGCCGATCGGGATTGCCGGCGCTGCGTTTTTGCGGGAAATTGACGGGCCAATTCCGGACGCGTTGAAAGCCTGGTGGGAACCGAACATGACTTGCCTGCATTCCGCGGCTTGGTGGCGGCGGCACTGGGAATTGACAGGCATCGTGGATGTGGATTTGGCGGATTCGATGACGGACGGTTGGCGGCACTGGCTACAATGGCACCACGTGATTGCGCCGGACAACTTCGCGGAGATTCAAGCTTTGGAGCAGGATCGCGGCGATTATCTTGGGTATATGAGGGCAGTTGGACGAAGACGCGCCGGGGTCAACTTGGACGAACCCATAACGTCTATCGCATCGACTTACGAAAAACAGCCGCTGCTTCGTACCGATTAGTTGGTAGGGCAAAATGAAACTGAAAGCGGCGGTTGAGTTGACATGAAAGACCCAGACTGCTTGAGGCAAAGGCAGTTCCGCGTGCGGCGTATTTCACCATTTGGTTACACAACCACACCCAGCCCCCGATGGCAATCGGGGGATTCCGCGATACTCGTCATTCGCTAATTTGTTGTTGAACCAAGGTTAGTGGCAGATCCCCCGATTATCATCGGGGGCTGGCCGGATGCTGAACAAATTCTAGAGCAGCATCCAACTGCCGTTTCCAAAATGAAATTATATGAAATTATATTGTCTACTTCCGGTCATTCTCAGTTCTATTGCGTTGCCTTCGATGGCACAGCCGAACCACAAGCCGGCGGCAATCAAAAAGGTTAAGCCGGAAAAGAAATCAGATAGCCGGATAGAACAGAAGATTATTGAGGTGTTCGATCTGAAGCGTAACTTTCGCGATGTGCCCACGCATTACGATTTTAATCGCGTCGATCTGAACGGGGATGGAGAACCGGAAATTCTGGTTCATCTGTTCGGCAAAAATATGTGCGATACCCAAGGGTGCACCACCTTGATCTTGACGAAGCAAGGGAATGGATACAAGGTGCTGGCGCAAATCGGATCGACGAAAACTCCGGTATTTGTCAGTGAACATGCAACCAATGGGTGGAAAGATTTAATCGTGATGGTGAGCGGGAGAAGTACACTGCCAACCTACTATGCCGTTCTTCCGTTTAACGGCCACGGCTACCCGGAAAACGCAACGGTAGCGCCTGCTGAACCCTTGGACACAAGTCAACCCGCTATTGCTTATCTGGTTGGTGGAGGAAAGAGCGGGTTCAAGATTGCGCCGTCGCCAAAATAAGCAAGCGCGTTTATCTCGCCCCAACCCAGGCCATCCCGTCCGGCTGCTTGCCGGCATCAATGTGGCCCACCACTTCAAGCGTCTTCAAATCAATAATCGCCACATAATCATCGGGCGTGCAGGCCACATAGGCGCGGACGCCGTCGGGCTGCATCTGGATTCCCGCCGCTCCCCGACCGATCTTCAGGCGCTTCACTTCCTTACGCGTCGCTGCGTCAATGATCGTCAAGTCTGAACCCCTCAGCGTGGAGACCAGCACAAGTTTGCCATTGGGCGTGAACTTCAAGCGGTTGGCCCCACTTACATTCGCGGCCAAAGTGTCTGTGACTTTCTTCGCGGTAATGTCGATCACGGAAACAGTGCCGTCCTGTGCGTTGGCCGCCCACAGCTCTTTTCCGTCGGGTGAAACGTCGAAGCCCTCGGCGCCACGGCCAACGGCGATTATGGTTTCTTCCCAATCCCCTTGGGGGGAACCTCGGGGCGGGCCGGGTGGTGGTCCGTTAGGAGGTGCGCCTTGCGGCCCGCCCGGTCTTGGGCCACCTGGTTCACCTGGTCCGCCGCTGGCGCTCTTCTCAATGAATGTCATCGTCGCCGAACTTACATTCGAGGTGATCATCTTCTTCGTATCGTCCGACACCCAAATCATATGGGTCCGGTTCTGCCCGGTTCCCAATACCCAATCCACCTTTTTCGACGCCGGGTCGTAGCCGCCAATCACCTTGTTGGCTTCGGCCGTGAACCAAAGCTTGCCGCCAGCGTAGTAAAGGCCATGCGGGCCGCGCAGTGGGCCCAGGTCGATAGCAGCAAGCGCCTTATGCTCCACCAGATCGATCACGGAAATTGTATTGTAAGCGCCGCCACCGTAATTGGAAATATAGGCGAACTTGCCATCGGTGGATGCCACCACTTCGTGCGGATCTTGCCCGGAAGGGGCGCGGCCGAGAACCTTTAGCGTAGTGGGGTCAACGATGGAAATCGTTTGATCCGATTTTGCAAGCACCAGTAACACGGCTGGTGAGGCTGCAGCAGCGAGAAGAGGCAGGCTGGTGAATAGCGCTAATACTTTTAACATTTGGTTCAATGCTAATCTAACACCGATTCTATATGCAAGAGGTGAGAGACTGAATACTTTAACGTTCTTGATCATAGGAGAATAGATGGATGGACCGGGTTCGAATGGACAAGTGGCTTTGGGCGGCGAGATTCTTCAAAACCCGCGCACTGGCGGCAAAAACATGTGAGCTTAACCGGATTCAATCGAACGGGCATCCGGCAAAGGCGGCGAAAGATGTGCGGGTCGGAGATATGCTCCTTGTAAGAAACGGAGGCGGGGATTTCACGATTGAGGTGCTGTTGCTAAGCGAAATGCGCGGCCCGGCTCCTGTTGCTCAATCGCTGTATCGCGAGACCGAGGAAAGCCGAGTGCTACGCGCGAAGGTAGCCGAAGAACACAAAACGACGCCGCACTTTGAAGCCATGCGCGAAGGAAAGCCTTCGAAGCAGGATCGCAGACGGTTGGACCGGCTTAGAACACGAGGATTTAATTCCTAATCATGCACTCACAAGTAGACTTCGGGTACGCCCCCATTTATGTTTATGGGCATTTGATCATTACCTTAATCGCCGCCCCGTTGCTGTATCTGGCGTTGAAGCGCGAATGGCCTAAGTTGTTGATGGGCGCTATTGCCGCAATCGCGCTGTGGTCCTTGGCTTCCTTCGTCATAGTAAATCACGTTGTCGGCATTAATAGCCGTACCACGCTGCCCACGGAACAATTTTTCCAGTCTGGAGAAGGCGTTGTGCTCGACATGGGTGCGGGGTCAGGGCGTTCCGCATTGATGGTGCTTGAGAGCCGGCCAAAAGCCACGCTAGTGGCGCTTGACACTTTCGCCGAAAGTTACACCCAACATTTCCACGAAGATTCCGCGGCAGGTCAAGCGCGGATTTTGGCTAACCTAAACGCCGCCGGAGTGGCCGGACGAGCCACCATCAAGCAGGGCGACATGCGCCAAATTCCTTACCCCGACGCCACGTTCGATGCGATAGTCAGCGTCGCCGCAATCGATCACCTTGGTCCTGAAGGGGCGGGGGTCGCGCTCAAGGAAGCTTCGCGCGTGATCAAGCCCGGCGGTGATTTTCTGCTGATTGTGCTCAGCAAAGACGCTTGGCTCAAATTCATTGCCGGCCCGCTGATGCTGCACTCGGGCACGCCGAAAATGGAGAGTTGGGCGAATGCTTTAAATACTCTTAAGTTCGATATCGTCGAAAAAGGGACACGTCCCGCAACCATCTGGATTCTCGCCCGAAAGCAAAATCAGCCTTCAGGAATTTAGGAGCCCAAAGCGGCATCAATCGACGGGTCATTCCACCCCTTGATGGCAACGTTGGCGCTTAAACTCCACACTTCGATGTGCTGCAACCATGCTCCCGGCTCAAGTTGCGTTAGGGGGCTAAGCGTTTCCAATTCCAGCGTATCGGCATTGGTCCAAATCTCGAAGGAGCAACCGAAATCCGGATAAGTGGCTCCGGCCCGCGCTCGGTAGCGCTTCAGGAATAATCCACCATGCAGAAGATACGCGCCCCAGCTATCCACGTTGAAGTGGCCCAGTTTGAACGGTTGCGTACAGGATGGATCCTGCCTAAGTATAAGATGCTTCGCGGTAAAAGTTAGGCGCGGATCGGTGAGGTCGGTGAAGGCCCACATCACTAGCGGATTGGTTGGCGCAAGATGTTCCGGATGCCCACCGCGCGGCGGAAAACCTGTAATGCCGTAGCCTCCTTGGGCCATCATCGTTAGCGCCCAGATAGATACGGTCACTTCCCATTGCAGGGTGTTTTGAAGCCGATGGACCACTTCCAACTCGCCCTTCGCATTGAGGCTTAACCGCAGTTGCTTGCGGAAACCGGTACCGGCTTCAACCGGACCAGTAAGCGCAAGCACGCCGTCCTGAACGTGAACATCGCACGGTAAGTTATCAGCCTTGTAAGTACCTTCGCGGCGCTCCGGCGCTACCCACAGCCTATGGCCGCCGCGCACTACGAAATCTATTTCATCGGCAGTGCCTTGCTCTTCCGGACGCTCCAACAGAAAATTCTGCCCGCCCACGAATCCATATCGTAAGATGCGCGGCCCAATGTCGGACGTCGCGATCACTTCACTGCGCCCATCGGTCAGGCGATAGCAATTTTGCCAGCCCCCCCAAGTTACCCGTTCGATCATCGGCCCATCCAGCCTCCGTCAACTGTGACTATTTCTCCCGACATATAATCCGAAGCGCGCGAAGCGAGGAATACGGCGACACCCTTGAAGTCCTCCGGCGTGCCCCAGCGTCCAGCCGGAATGCGCGAAAGTATGGCTGGGTTGCGCACCGGATCTGCTTGCAGAGCGGCCGTATTATCGGTGGCAATGTAGCCCGGCGCGATGGCGTTCACGTTCACGCCCTTCGCCGCCCATTCGTTGGCGAACGCCTTGGTTAGCGTCCCAATTCCGCCTTTCGCAGCCGCATAGCCGGGCACCGTTATGCCGCCTTGAAAGGTTAGTAAAGACGCGGTGAATATTATCTTACCGGAACCACGTTCCACCATCTGCTTGCCGATCTCGCGCGTCAGTACGAACTGCGCGCTTAAGTTCGTTTCAATCACTTTGTCCCAATATTCGTCGGTGTGCTCGGCCGCTGGTTTGCGCAGAATCGTGCCCGCATTGTTCACCAAGATGTCAATCGGAGGCGCCTCGCGATTCACTTTCTCCACGAAGTCGTAGAGGGCCTTGCGGTCACTGAAGTCGCACGAATAGCCCCAGAATTTGCGGCCCAGTCCAGTGACATACTTACCGATTTCGCTCTCCGCTCCTTCCATCTGGGCACTTACGCCGACGATGTTCGCCCCTGCTTCCGCAAGTGCTTGAGCCATGCCCATGCCAATTCCGCGGCGGCATCCGGTAACCAGCGCCGTCTTGCCGTCGAGCTTAAATAGATCGAGTACGTTCATCCCTTTAAGCCTCCGCGCAATCAAGCAGGATCTTCATGACGTTGCCGCCGGAAGCCATTTGCTCAAAGCCTTTCTTCAGGTCGCTTAAAGGGTAGGTATCCGTAATGATTTTGGAGAACGGAACTTGCCCTGCGGCGAGCAATGCGATGGCTTCGTCGAAATCTTGAGGCTCGTACACGCGCGCGCCTATTAACTTTACCTCGCGCCAGAAGAAGCGGAACAGATCTACCGGCGTAGGCTGGGCGAAGATCGCCACCAGCACGATGCGGCCGCGAACGCGCGGAAGCTTGGTCATCATTTCGGCGCCGGGATTAGAACCGGAAACCTCGAACACCACGTCAGCGCCCGCGTCGCCCGTTTCGGCGTTCACCTTTTCCACTAGATCCATGGCGCGCGGATCCACTGCATCCAGGCCCAAATTCTTGCAGAGCTCAATGCGGAAGGGATTGATTTCGCTAACCAGCACGCGCGCCCCTTTGCTCTTGGCAACCAACGCGACTAGGACACCAATGGGACCGCCGCCCAGCACAACGCAATATTCACCCGGCTGCACTTCACCCATGCGGACATCGTGACAGGCCACGGCGATGGGTTCAATCAGCGCGGCATGCGCCATCGAAAGCCCTTCAGGCAAGCGATGGAGCGTATGCGCGGGAACCGTCCAAAGCGCTTGCATGGCCCCTGGCGTATCAATCCCGATGAACTTCAATTTCTGGCAAACGTGGCCGTTGCCCGCTTTGCACGCGGGGCATGTTCCGCAAGCATCCAGCGGTCGCACCGTGACACGATCCCCGGCCTTCCAGCCGCTGACCCCCTCGCCCAATGCTTCAATCACTCCCGACATTTCATGGCCCATGATTTGCGGCATCTTCACGCGCTTATCCATGTGGCCCAGATAGATGTGCAAGTCTGTTCCGCAGATTCCGCAGTGCGATACGCGAATCTGAACTTGTCCTGCGGCGGGAGGGGCGGGGATGCAAGGGCCAACCGAAATGGTTCTGTTTCCTTCATAAAAAGTAGCTTTCATTGCACTATTGAGTGTATCGTATGCGCGGTGAGACGATAGTAAGCGATGCCGGCCAAAACGAATGCGATCCGTATTCTGGATCAAATGGGGATTTCCTATGAGTTACGCGAGTACGATGTGGATCCGAACGATTTGGCGGCGGAAACCGTTGCGGCAAAAGTTGGCATGCCAGCCGAACAAGTATTCAAAACGCTGGTGGCGCGCGGCGATCGTAATGGCGTGGTGATGGCGGTAATTCCTGGTAACTCGCTGCTGGACCTGAAAGCGCTAGCGAAAGTGACAGGCGACAGGAGCGTCGACACGGTTTCCCTCAACGAAGTCCTGCCGCTTACCGGTTACATCCGCGGCGGAGTAACGGCGCTGGCGGCGAAAAAGGACT
>JAYVXT010000274.1:0-2111 GCA_043785065.1 Bryobacterales bacterium
GCGATCAATTCATGCAGCGTCAGCAATTCCTTGTGCGCTTCGGCCAAGGCTTTTGCATCGTGAGGATCGGCCACCGGTGGCCCACCGGCTTTCAGCGCGTCCGTTGCTTCCTTTAGGATCGGGTCTGTCATCACTTCGCCGGCCATTTCCCACAGCGTGATAAAGCGGTCAACCGCCGTCGGGAAGCTCATGGAAAACACACCGTGGCGGCTGGTGGTGCGTGGTGGTTTGTAGTCCAGATTGAAAGGTCCGTTGTACTCATGGCTGCGAAGCAGCACTAAAACGTTGAGCCAATCCAGCGGATTCACCAGACCAACTGCAATATCCACGTCATGCTTCAAGCGATAGCCATCGTTGATATCGAAATGCCACAGCTTGCCGCACAGCATAGCACGCGCCAGTGCCGCACGCGGAGCCGCGCCCCACATCAATTCATGCAGATATTCCGGATTCAGGCCGACCATTTCCGGATGCTCCAGCAAACCCGAAGAAATGAAGGCAAGCATCGCATCTGATGTGGGCAGCAGGATTTCGCCCTGCGGTTCAAACGGCTTCGCTTCCAGACAATGCTTCAGCGTGGGCCGGTTCATCTTCGCGGCGATTTCAATGTCCGCCCGGCAGGCTTCATTCAACCCTTCGGCGTACCAGCGCAATGTTTCAGTTTCTTCAACCGCGCCCTGAACGTAGTAACCCAGTGAACCCGGCCAATACACCGCATAGCAGGCTCCCAGTTGATGGCCAATGCCGACCGTGTTGCGTAAACGCCATGAGGAGTACTGGCGAATCTGTGGCGATTCGGCAGCCGGACTGGCCGCAAAAACCGCATGGTGAAAAGTTTCAGTTGTGACCATGGAACAGGCCACGCCGTTTTTCTTCAGCGATTTCTTAATGCGGCCGATGACTTCTTCCTGCCCGTCCTTGCCCAACTGGTCCGTGGGAATTACGTCGGTATCGTGCGTGCACCAGTAGCCGATTCCTATTTTGCCGTAAGCTTCAATCACTGTTTCAAGGCTTATGGTGTCGCGCGTCGGAGCATGAAACAGGGCATTGCCTTCATAAGCTGCAGCCCATTGGGGACCCGTGATGAAGTATTTCCGGCGCGTCTGTGGAGAGTAGGAACCGCCACACGCTTTCGTCAAGCGGTCCACAAGGGCTTGCTGTTTATTGGTTGGAATCGGCTTCATGAACCTATTAGCATAGCTCAGGCCGCGGGGCTTTGGATCGTGGGTTTTTGCAAAATGATCAAAAGGATTGTGGTTGTTTCCGCATGAACGGAATGAAGTAAATCTTTATCCATGCGAATCAGCGTTCCGGTATTCACCGTGTGTTCCTTGTCTTCCGTTTTGAAAGTGGCGGAGCCGGCCAGCACGCGGATGAATCCCGGATATGGCGCCTTATGTTCTTTCAGCAGCGAACCAGCTGCAATCACAATGCGGATCACTTTGGCGCTAGTGTCGTCATAGATTACGCGGCTGATAACTCCGCTCGAAGGGATTTCCCCGGCCGTCGCCAGGTTCTCGTAGATGTCGTAGTTTGCCATGGTTTGTTGAAGTAGAGCTCCCTCCGCCCCAAGGATAGCAGGTAAGATAAAAATATAGTGTTGGAGTTGTCCATGAGCCTAATTGAAGTGAACCCCGCCGTTAACACGTCCAAAGACATCTTGAATCTGTTCCACGCTGGAACGCTTTTCTCAACTCGGCGAGATACGCCCGGCAGGATCAACCGATAGAGGCTGGTCGTGCGTTTCTGGCCGCAGGCTGGGCGGCCTACTGTCAGGGAAAAATGGAGCTTGCGAAGCAATACACGGAACAGGCACTCGCACTTTCTCCAGCCTTGGCTGAGGCCCACTTCCAGTTGGCCAAAATCCAGATGCACGTTGGCGAAGCTGACCAGGGTCTACTTCCACTCAGGCGAGCAATCGAATTGGAACGCGCTTATTCGATCAAGGCGGCCTCAGACGATGATTTCAAGCGCCATGAGCCAAGGATCCAGGCGCTCCTGAATACTCTTCGGCATGAGGCCGGAGAGAAAGCCGAAGCGGAGCTTCTGGCAACTCAGCGACAGGTCGGGGAGACCGAGAGCCAAAGCGTGCATGAGTTCTCTTTGATCAA
>JAYVXT010000275.1:0-7093 GCA_043785065.1 Bryobacterales bacterium
GCGGCCGGCTCCCATGCATGGCCGCGCAAATGGATTCTTCAAGGCTTGCTGTTCGGCTTCCACGCCTACACGAACCATTAGACCGGTTCGCGCCGCGCAGCAAAGCATGTTGCCTTTTATCAAAAAGCATATGCCGCCGAACATGCGTTGCTGCGTCGCCAAACCATCGGGCAAAGCCAAATCAACTCTGGCCGCCAAGTCGAGCGGATCGACAAACTTCTCACCAACTGGTGCGGATGTTTTCATAACCTTACATGACAATCGTAATCCGCCGCTGGCCAAGACTCAAGTCCTCCGTGCGATATCATCTTGTTCATGAAGCGTATTTTCCTGGCCGCAACACTCCTTCTGGGCACCCTCGCCTCCCGCATGCGAGGCGGTCCGGTCCCTGAATTTCGCGATCTGTTCAACGGTAAAGACCTCTCCGGCTGGATTAACGTCAACACCGATCCAGGCACCTGGAGAATGCTGAACGGCGAATTGATCTGCACGGGCCACCCCATCGGCGTTTTGCGCAGCGTCAAGCAATATGAAAACTTTGTCCTCCACGTGGAATGGATGCATATGGAGGCGGGCGGCAATTCCGGCGTCTTCGTATGGAGCAGCGCGGTCCCCAATCCACAGTCGCGCCTCCCTGATGGCGTCGAAGTCCAGATGCTGGAACTCGAATGGCCCGGCCTTCATATCAAGGATGGCGTCAAACCGCCAGTGGCCTACGTGCATGGTGAGTTGTTCGGAGTGAATGGAGTTAAGACCACTCCCGACAATCCTCGCGGCACACGCAGCATGTCGGTTGAAAACCGCTGCCTGGGCCGCGGCAAATGGAATACATATGACGTGGTCGCTGTCGATGGCGTGATCAAGCTTTCGGTGAACGGCAAATTCGTCAACGGCATCAGCCGGTCCACACAAAAGAAAGGCTACCTTTGCATGGAATCGGAAGGCGCGGAAATCCATTTCCGTAACGTGAAGATCATGGAACTGCCTCCCGGTGTGACGGCGCCCGAACAGACCGCACCCGAACTTCCCTAATGGCCATTAAGCTTGCGTTGACCCGGAACAACATGGGTTGGGCCGCGGAAAAGCCGAACCGGATCAATCAACTCTTCGTCGATTATTGCGCTACGGGAGCTTGCGGCGAAACTTCTCCGGCGCTCGATATTGGGGCGGCATACGGACTGGCTTCCATCGCGGCCCTCAATGTTGGGGCGCACGTTATAGCCAACGATTTGGACCCGGCTCACCTTGAAGAGATCGCCCGCCGAACACCGGATACATCGCTGAGCAGGTTGCAATTGAAGGCTGGCAGATTTCCTCGCGAGATCCACTTTGAACCCGAAACGCTAGGCGCCATCCATGCTTCCAACGTGTTCCATTTCCTCACAGGCAACCAACTCGCCTACGGCATTCGCTGCGCGTCGCGCTGGCTGCGGCCAGGCGGCAAGCTATTTGTGCAGGCTGCGACCCCCTATCAAGCCCAGTTCGCCGCCTTCATTCCTGAATACGAACGTCGCATGGCGTCAGGCATTAAATGGCCGGGTTGGGTTGAAAAGATCAGCCAATACTCCCGACACAAAAAGTTGGGAGTGATGCCCGCCTCGATTCACCTGCTGGAGGAACGCACGATGGTCCCTCTGGTAGAGGCCTCGGGGTTCCGCGTCGAGAGAGCATGGCTCTATCAACGCGAAGATTTGCCGAACGAACTAAAGCTCGATGGCCGCGAGTCTCTTGGCTTAGTAGCCATCAAAAATAAAGCTTCAATCCCAATTGCAACGACCTAGATGCTTGCGCGCTCAGCACCTTACCGAAGTTGATGTTCGCGTAATCCGCCGTCGGCCCGCCATAGGTCACAACGTTCAACACGTTGTAAGCTTCGGCCCTGAACTCCGCATACATCCTTTCGCGAATCGGAAACTTCCGGAAGGCGGACAGATCCATTCGTTTCGGCGCGTCGGTCCGCAAAATATTACGTCCGGCATTGCCGAACGTGAATGCCGCCGGAGCCTTGAAAGCATCCGTATTAAACCACTTCGCCGTAGTCTGCCTATCCAGATGCCAATCCCCCACTACGTTTGGCCGCATGTAGCCGACGTTGCCGGTGTTCGCAATGTCACCTGTGATCGTGACGTTCACCGGCGTGCCGGAACGTAAATCGGCGATGCCGTTAACTTGCCAGTTGCCCAGTACGTAATCGGCCACCTTGTTGCCCGTATGCAACAATTTGCCTGTGCCGATGGGCAGATCGTAGACCCAACTAATCACCAGATTGTGAGGCACATCGTAGCTTGAGACACTGCGGTCGCCCCTGGTGTTGTAGGGATTCTGAATGGAATTTCCTTCCACTCCGAAGAAGCCGGAAGAGCCCGGATCAATCGACTTGCTCCAAGTATACGAAGCGGTCAAAGCAAGGCCACCGGCAAAGCGGCGGTCAATCGAACTCTGCAAGGAATGATAGTTCGCGTTACCCCAGCTACGATCCCAGGAAGTGGGAATAGCCATATAGGGGAACTGCAGGCGGTCTTTGAAATTGCCCGGCCCAGGTGTCAAAGCTACACCGTAGCGGCCGCCCACATCGGTTCGATGACTGCCCGATCCCACATAATTCACGTTCAGGACCGTGTTGTTGGTCACCTGACGTTGTACGCCAAAATTCCACTGGATCGAATAGGCGTTCTTCCAATTCGGATCCAGGAAGTATGCTGTCTGCACAAAGGGATCAGCCAGCGGAAACACCGCCGAAGGAAGCGGATTTGCCGCGAAGACAGACGGAAGTACCTGGGCGCTGGTCGGCAAATTCATGTTCGAGGCCGAGGTGAATCCCAAACTGGGCCAAGTGCCAATTGGATTGCGGGCGATTTGCGTAATGCCCGAATAGTTGTCGAAGAACATGCCGGCCGAAGCACGAATCGCGGTCTTGGGATCAAGGCGGTACGCCAAGCCAAGCCGCGGTTGGAAGTTCATCGTCGTATCCTTAAGGATCTTACCTGTCGGCGAGATAACTACGTTGGGTGGTAAGTAACCGGCGGGTGCGCCAACAGGAGTGGGAACACAAGGGAACTTACCGGCCACGGCACACGACGGGGCCGAAGCCTGCAGGATATAGAGGCCCCGTTGATAGTCCATATCACCGATCTTGTTGTTGTTGGCGGCCTCAGTGCCGGCGGACGGTGTAAACGTCCGGTCATACCGCAGCCCCATGTTCACCGTCAGGTTGGTCGATACCTTCCACGAATCTTGCAAGTAGTAGCCCATCACACCGGCCGTTCCGGGAATGGTTTCAATTACATCTCGCCGTGTGGCGTTGTCTGGGACGGCTAACAGAAACGACGCAAGCGAGGAGCCAGTCGTTGCCACCCTGGTCGGATCGGACGTCTGTGCATCGGCAAAGCCTACCGAAGTGTTATCTATCACCGCGCCATAACCAACTCGATTAAATTCGCCGCCCATCTTCAGCATGTGCCGCCCTTTCAAAACGGAAAAACCCACCTTGCCCGTATAGTTATTGGCATTGGTGGATTGCGAATAGTTCTCCGCCGAACTGAAGAAGTTGGCCACGTTCAATCCAGGAATCAGATTCACACCGCTTGAGTAAGGAGTTAGCGGGTTGGCGGAAAATCCCACCTTGCTTGTGAAATCAGATGCCAAAGACCTGTAGTGATTGTAAGTAGTGGTCCACTGTTGAACTCGTCCAAACTGAGCTTGCAGGACGGCGCTTGGACCGAACGTATGCACCCAGCTTGCATTTATGTTGTGGGCGCGGGCGTTGGTTTCACTCACCATCGCCGGAATGTTCACGGCCCCGGTAGCAGGGTTGAACGTACCGGTGTAACGCCCGGTGACGGTGTCTTTGTCGCTGAATTTGTGATCACCGCGAATGTTGAGCCACTGCGTCCGTGCCGTGTTCGGCGTGCGGTTCACTGCATTGCGGTCAGCCACGGGGGTCGGTTCAGTAGGGGGCAATACGGTCTTTGCGAAGTAGGCCATGCCAGGGTTGATCATGCTTGCCGGAATCTGATTGCCCGGAAAAGGATCGCGCACGAAGCTGCCTGCTTGCGCCGGATTGGCCCGCGTCGTGTAGGGATTGAAAATCTGCTTTGGCCAATCGCTCAAATAGCCATTGAGGTTCGCGGCTGTGGGCACGCGGATGTAGCTGAGCGAAGGAGAATGCGCCCTGTTCTGCTGATAGCCGAAGAAGAAAAAGGTCCGGTTCCTGCCGTTGTAAAGCTTCGGCAACCAAACAGGCGCCCCTACCACTCCGCCGAAAGTGTGTCCCTTGAAGGGGTTTACTATGGGGTTGAATGTGTTCCGCGCATTGAAGGCGTCGTTTTGTACAATCTCCCAAACTTGCCCTTTCAATTCATTGGTGCCGGATTTTGTGGCGGTGTTGATCGTCCCGCCCATCACACCGCCAAACTCCGCCGAGTCGTTATGCGATTGAACTTTGAACTCCTCAATGGTTTCCATAATAGGATTCAACGCAAGGTTGCTAAAAAAAGTGGCTTGATTGGGTGTGCCGTCCAACATGTACATGCTGCTGCGGTTCACCTGCCCATTTACTGAGGGGATGCTGGATTGCCCAGTGGCCACTGGCGTAACGCCCGGCGTCATACGCATCAGGTTTTGAATGTTGCGTCCGCTGGGCAGATCCACCACTTGCTGGCGGGTCAACACGCCTCCCAGTTCGGCGGAGGCGCTCTGTATCTGGCTACCCACGGCTTCCACTGTGACCGAATCCTGCACCCTGCCTACAGGCAATACGAAATCGAACACTGAAGACTGATTCACCACCAGACTGAATGTATCCATCCGGCTAGTGGCAAAGCCGGTCCGGGACGCTTCCATTGTGTAGCTGCCAGGAAGAATATTGAGAAGGATGAAGACGCCGCTTTCATTGGTAGCCGTACGCGTTTCAACATTGGTTGCACTGTTGCGCAGCAGGACAGATGCTTCGGGCACAACGGAACCGGTTGGATCACGAACCGTGCCGCTGATCTGTGCCCGGGAGACCTGGGCAAGTGCGGCTGGAGTAGCAAAAGTGGCTGCGGAGAGAATCAGCAGCAAATGGGCAAAGTGAGTCTTGAGTATGGACACGGTTCCTCAAACGGGCGAATTTCTGCCGGCGCATTTACCGAGAGACTGGGGAAGTATATCAAATGAACTTCATGGGACGCTTCGGCGCTGTGAGTGTCGTGTGAACGTTCCTCCATCAGAAAAACAGAGGAATTTGGGCCTCGCGGGGCTCCGGACAACCCCAAACAGGCCATTCACAAGCCTTTCAATCTCCTCTTAACAAAAAAAGCCCAAAAAATGCCGCTTTTTTTCACATTACCCTTTACATCGCCGCTAAACATGCCGTATGATGAGGATGCTTACGGTTGAAAAACATTTTATTATAAAAATGTTTCGACGCCTTGCAATTCCCCCCCTGCACATAGCGGCAGGCAAAGTAACGGAAGATAAGGAGTTCACATGGCAGCAGCAGCTCGCATGACCCAGACGCAGTTGATTAAGGAAATCGCGGAAGCCTCTGGCGTCGCAAACAAAGTGGCCAAACTCATTCTTGAGACCCTCTCCACCGTCGCGGTGCGCGAGACCAAGAAGAACGGCGTTTTCGTTGTTCCCGGCATCGGGCGGCTAGTGCGGGTCGACCGCAAAGCGCGTGTCGGCCGCAACCCGGCCACCGGCGCCTCGATCAAGATTCCGGCCAAAAAGGTCGTTAAGTTCCGCATCGCCAAGGCCGTGAAAGATGCGATCGTTCCACCCAAAAAGAAATAGCTTTCGAGGGCAGCCAAGTGCGCCCTTTACCGGCGTTCCTCCGTTTATTTTCCTTTAGCATGGACGCAAAAGGAAACCCCGCCTGGCCTTCATGGGCTGGCGGGGTTTTTTTGTTGATAAATTCCGATTTTGAGAACCGCTCAAACTTGCGAGCGGGCCTGGAAGCCTACGCCTGCTTCTTTTCTTCGACGTTCTTCTTTTCTTCGGCGTCCTTCTTATCGTCTTCTTTCAAGGCGGTTTTGAAGTTCTTAATACCTTCTCCCAAGCCTTTGGCTAACTCAGGGATCTTCTTGCCGCCAAACATCAACACGGCAACGCCCAGAATAATCAAAAGCTCGGACATTCCGAGTGAACCCATTTGCCCTCCTATTTAAGACTGAGAAGAAGTTGGTTTTTCCGATTCTTCCTTCAAAGCAGTTTTGAAGTTTCGAATCCCTTCACCCAAGCCTTTTGCCACTTCTGGTATTTTCTTGCCGCCAAACATGAGCACGGCAACGCCAAAAATGATTAGAAGCTCAGACATGCCAAGTGAACCCATACTTTGGCCTCCTAGTTCCCCCTTTATTGTATGAGCCTATTTCATGGGGAGTCAACCCATGAAATACACCCTACTTGCTCTCCACGTGCATCTTCGAACCCAATTCCTTGGCCATTGACTTCATTTTGGCCAACAAAATACCACCCCTTTCCTTGTTACGGTCCCAAACGTTGTACTGTTCGGCGGGGTCGTAATCCAAATTAAAAAGCTCCGTCACGGGCGGCCCCGATGGCTGGGGATCCATTTCGCCTTGCACCGGGTAAGCCATTCGCAGCTTCCAGCTGTCTTCGCGCACCCCTTCGAGGATCGCTCCCCGGAAGTAATAGAACGTCCGTCGCGGAAAGCCCACGCCGGATCGCAGCGCCGGAAGCAAATCGTTTCCATCGTAGACGCGATCAACGGGCAACTCCGCTCCAGCCGCTTTTACGATTGTCGGCAGCTGAGCGAAGTTCTGTTGCCGCAATTACTCAAACAACGGGGCTATATAACCACGGCAAGCCGCCTTTTGAATCGGGGCCCAGATGATTGTTAGGCAAGCCGGCGCGGACCGGATAGCGGCCTGTCAGCAGTCCAACGCGCGAAGGCGTACACACCGGGGCGGCCGCATGGAAGGAAGTGAACCGCATTCCTTCCTCGGCCATTCGATCAAGGTTTGGCGTTTTGATGGTTGGATGGCCGTAGCAGGCGAGGTCGCTATATCCCATGTCGTGCGGCAAACAGGATGACGAAATTCGGTGGACGGCGAGGCGGTTGGGCTAGCGCGGCCGAAGCAAGCGAGCC
>JAYVXT010000276.1:0-2106 GCA_043785065.1 Bryobacterales bacterium
AGCAGAGTGAAGAAGGCTTGGCTTGGTATCAGAAGCCAGGGATAGTAGGGATCGGCGTGCTGGTGTTGATCGTTATTTTGAACTTGATCTTTTTATAAACACTAGCTGCAATTCTATCCGCAGATGACGCAGATGCGCGCAGATAACAACCACACAATCAAATCGTCATCGTTTTATCTGCGCTTATCTGCGTCATCTGCGGATAGAATTGTAGACATGGAATTCGATATCCGTTTGCCCATTGGGTTGATGTTCGCCATCTTCGGAACAGTGCTCACAACGTACGGCCTGCTTTCCGACCCTTCAATTTACCAGCGCTCCCTAGGCATCAACATGAATTTGAACTGGGGTGCCGTGTTGCTGATCAGCGGATTTGTGCTGCTGTACTTTGGTCGACGGGCAGGGTCTAAGAGTTGAGATTTCGTGCGCCTGGCCGAGTGAATCTCATCGGCGAGCATACCGACTACAACGGCGGCTTCGTCTTGCCAGCGGCCATTCATCTGTCCACCATTGCTGAAGCGTCGGCACGTGACGATAACAAGCTGGTACTTCACTCCGCTAACTTTTCCAGCACGCATGAGTTTGATTGCGACGACCAAACGCCGCGCGGCAATTGGACTGATTATCCTCGTGGAGTGTACCTTCAACTTCGACTTTCCGGAGTGAAACTAAGTGGCGTTGACTTTTCTGTAACTGGTGAAATTCCGCTTGGTGCAGGGTTGAGCTCATCGGCATCGGTGGAGGTTGCCACCGCTGCGGCGCTACTGTATGTTGCGGGCGAAACCATGGATCAGAAAGCGCTTGCGTTATTGTGCCAGCGTGCGGAAAACGAATTCACAAGGGCACGTTGCGGCATTATGGATCAGTTCATTGCAGTGCATGGCGCGGAAGGATGCGCGGTGCTGCTCGATTGTGAAACGTTGGCGCACCAAGTGGTGCCGGTGCCCGCAGGCTTGAGTTTGGTGATTGCCAACACCATGGTGAAACACGCCATCGCTGGCGGCGAATACAATCAACGTCGCGCTGAGTGTGAGAACGCCGCTCTGTTGATGGGGGTTCCATCGTTACGCCATGCCACACCCGCACTACTCGCGGCAACCGAGCCGCACCTGACTACCGACGAGTTCCGCCGCGCCCGTCACAACATCAACGAGAATGCCCGAGTGCTGCAATTTATCGACGCGGCCCGTAGCAACGATCTGCGAACGTTAGGGGAATTGATGGCCGCCAGTCATGCCAGCCTTCGTGATGATTTCGAAGTGAGTTGCGCCGAGCTCGATGCTATGGTTGAAGCCGCGCAAGACCTGCCTGGGTTTATAGGCGGACGCATGACCGGCGGCGGTTTTGGCGGGTGCACTGTTAACCTTGTAGAAGAAATACATGCCACTGAATTCGCCGCCAAGTTACACGCCGCCTATGAACGGCGCACCGGCATTGCTCCGCAAATCATCCTTACTCACGCTTCACTTGGAGTGCACGCTTGCTTGATTTAAAGGAACATTCGCACCGTCGTTGGAATCCGTTGCGCAGGGAGTGGGTGCTGGTTTCGCCGCATCGTGCAACGCGGCCCTGGCAGGGTCAAACGGAAGTGCCGACTGTGATTGAGCAGCCTCGTTACGACCCCCACTGTTACCTTTGTCCAGGTAATGAACGGGCTGCCGGGCATCGTAACCCGCCCTACGAAACAACATTCGTTTTCGACAACGACTTCGCTGCACTGCAACCGGATTCCCCCGCCGGGCACTTTCAACAAGGGGAACTATTGGTTGCGGAAGGAGCCCCAGGCTATTGCCGCGTCATCTGTTTTTCGCCTCGTCATGATTTAACTCTGGCCAATATGAGCCTGGCTGAAATTGGGCGTGTGGTGGATTTGTGGGTAGATCAATACGTGGATTTGGGCAGCAAGCCCGGTGTGCAATCGGTACAGATTTTTGAGAATCGCGGCGAGATGATGGGTGCCAGCAACCCGCATCCGCACTGTCAGATTTGGGCAGATGACCGGGTGCCTAATGAGCTGGCGGTTGAGGTGGCGGCGTTCGATGATTACTGGCATCGGATAGGTCGTTCGCTGTTGGCCGATTATGCTGCGGTGGAAGATGAGCGGGT
>JAYVXT010000277.1:0-7087 GCA_043785065.1 Bryobacterales bacterium
GTTAAATGCTCCATCAATCCTCTCCTGTCCAGTCCACATCGGCCGACGCTGCAAGGAAAGGACCTGTAGCGTGGTGAATCGGAACCGCACGTGCTCTGAGTTCGTCCAGTAATTGCTCGACCGCCGGCTGAACATCTGTCCCGGCCGAGAGCACTACCGCCCACTTCAGGTTCTCACGAAATTCCTTTGTGCTGATAGTCCATTTTTCCAGATGCGACGGCGTGGCCGATCCGATCGTGATCAAGGACCAGCGCCTTGCCAACTCAATAGCTCTTGCCCGCGACGGCAATGGGCCGCGAACAATGAAGTGGTTATCGCCATGAACTAAAATGCCTATCATTGCGTTGCGGGCTCGTGCCCCGGCCGTGTCATGAACAACCAAACGAGGTAACCAACAAGCGGAACTGCAGCGGCAATTTGAAAGGCCTGCGTATAGTTGTGCTGGTCAAAAAGCCGCCCGATATAGGGCATGGCAATCCCCACCATTCCGGACCATGAACCGGCGCCCAATCCGGCAATCAAGCCGGCGTGTTGCGGCGTATATATAGTGGTGGCATAGCTGACCCCGACAATCACAAAGCCGGCCGTTGCAAACATCGCCAGAAAAAACTCAGCCATCAATAGAGGCAAGGAACTTATTGAAGTAGCGAAAGCCAGGGGCAGACTGAGCAGCATCAGCATCGTGAACAGTAAGCGATAGCCCGGCATTCGATTCGAAGTTCCGGCAATCATGCGGTCCGTCAACCAGCCCCAAAAGAAATACCCGACCTCCCAACCGAAAGGAGGAATCCACAGAAGCTTCGCCATCTCCTCCTGCTTTAGGCCAAGCGTCTTCAAATACAGCGCCGAAGTGTACAGCACGAAGCCCAAAGGGAAAGCCCCGAAGGCGTATGTGAACAGGAAGCTCCACATCTTGGAATCGTTGAGCGCCGGACCCGCAATAGGAACCGCAACCACTTCCCGCGGCTTCCGCATGGCGGGCATGCGATTCACCAGCGTCCAGATAATAAGCCATGCAACGCCGATAAAGCCGGTGAACCAAAAAGCTCCGCGCCATCCCCATGTATGGGCGATGGGAATTACAATCAACGGCGTCACCACGGCGCCAAGCGAACCACCCGAATAGGCCACGGCCACGCCCTTGGACCGATTCTCAATCGGAAGAGTTTCCACCACCGTGCGGTAACCACCGGGGAACGTGGCTCCTTCGCCAAAACCCAGCGCCGCCCGCGCGATGCCAAAACTCCAGAAGCCCTGCGCAAATGCATGCGCCATGGAAGCAAGCGTCCAAAAGCTGACGGCGGTAGTCATGCCCAGCCGCAAACCGAAGCGGTCAATCCAGCGTCCCCACACCGGATTGCCGATCATATAAAGGATCGAAAATGCCATGACAATGTAGCCGTACTGTTCATTACTCAATTGCATTTCCGCAAGGATCGTGGGGGCAAGCACCGCAAGCGTGTTGCGGTCAATATAGCTGATGAGCGACATCAGCGTCATGGTTATGGCTGGGATCCAGAGGGTGAGACGGCGCAAGCTACTTAGTTTAGCGGGTTCGCTTTTCCTTTACACGAAATAGCATGCCCGACCATATTTTATTGATGGAACAGATCTTGTAATCCACCATACCCACTGCCTTGGCTGTTTCGCGGATTAGCGGTTGCTTCAACTCACCCACGCCCTTAGTCCAGCAAATCCAAATAGGGGATCGTAGCGACATGAAGTCGATTTCGTTGATCAGTTCTTCGGCGGAGCGAACAAACCAGAACCATAAATCTGCCTTTCCCCGTTCAATAAACGTCACCCCATCTGGCAGGTCGCCCAGCAATTCTTCGAACTCGTCCGGCGCACCGTGTTTGCCGATGCGCATATTCTCTTTGATGCCCAGCTTGTCGCGCACCAATTTGCTGGAAGCGATGCTCCAGCCCGGAACCAGCGGGGCTTCAAGCGGCTTGGCTTTCTTCACGACACCCGCAACGCCTTTCCAGTTTGTGAACTGGGCGTCTGGCAAAGCGGCTTTCACTTTTGCCAATTTCTCCGGGTCGGGGCATTCAACGTAAATCAGAGGAAGGCTGCGCGTTGACTTCGTTTGCCGGAGGAACGCGCCCACAACTCTGCCGTGGGATGGCAGACGCTCGAGGCTAATAATAATTGCGTCCACCGGAGAGCATTTCTTGAGCGTCTTCATCACTTCGCCGCCCGACCACGCCATGCCTGCAACCTCGACGCCTGCCTTGCTCAATAGCCCAGCACGCTCCTTGGCCTCAGCTTCATTCCAATGCACTAGCAAGACTCGATCCATAGTCTGTGGCGATAAGTCAACTTTCTGGGCTTGCCTTGATTGTATCGTGGACCAGCGGAGAGCAGTTAGGTGGTAGCAGTGGGGCCGATTGGTAATCGGCGACCGGCCCCACGGACGGCCTGTCCAGGAACAGGAAGTACTCCCCCTGCACGGAAGGGTTTGTGACTTAGTGGATTCGTTCGAATTGGGCGGTTACTTCTTCCAGCGTGTTGTTGAATTTCTTAAGGACCGCCCCCAAGGATTTTGCTTGCTCGTTGGCTTCGCTCCAGCGGTTGCGATCAACGGCTTCCCTTACTCCGGGCAGAGTCTTTGCCCCGTATCCCGTGTACATACCAGGGGCGGTCAGCACGTTCTTATACCAACTTCGATCTGGCAATCCGTTGGGAGCTTGTAACGATTGTTCGGCCCGGGCCAAGGTTGCGTTTGCGCTGGTCAACGCGCCGTTTCCGTTGGTTGCGACGGAAGTGAGGCGCGCCATTTGCGCCTCGAACGATCTTGAAAGTTCCGCCATGCGGGTTAGCTCGGCTTTCGTCGTCTGCCAATCGATCTTTGCATTCGATGGTCCGGCCAGTTTTTCTATTTCTTCGACGTGCTGTTTGATAGTTGCGGCAAGCCGGCCGAATTCAAACGGCAGCACATGCGCTTCGGCCATGCGCAAAATGATGCGGGACATGACCTCGGCTAGAGCTTTTCCGTATTCGAAATTCTTGTCGCCAAAACGGGTATACCAAGCGTAGGAATCATAGATGGAATGATAGACGCCACCACCACTGGGATCGGAAAAACCTAAGTTCAAGCTGGGTACGCCGGCAAAGTGGAAAAACGCCACGTAATCGGAACCGGCGCCTAACGGTTCAAGTTTCAAGGCGAGTTGGGCGGTTGGATCGGCGGCCGGCGTCCGCGCGACGGCCCGCTTTTGAGACTGAAGCAAGCTTTTTCCGGACTCCGGATCTTTCACATCACGGGCAATTTGTTCCATGAACTGTTCCAACGAGTAAGAACCGCCAGCGCCAAGACTGCCCCGCCCATTGGTATCGGAATTGATGTAGAGCACTGCTTTGGCCCGCAGCTCATCTCTATGCTTTTCCACCCATTCCGTTGAGCCCACCAAGCCGAACTCTTCGGCGTCCCACAAGGTAAACATGATGGTCCTCTTCGGTTTCCATCCGGTCTTTTTCAAAGCTCCAAGCACGCGGGCGGTTTCCAGAACCACCGCGGCGCCACTTATAGGATCATGCGCGCCATTGACCCAGGCATCATGATGGTTGCCATAGATTACCCATTGATCGGCGGTCTGCCCGACGATAGTGGCGATGACGTTATGAATCGGTCGAATGCCGTTGTCTAGCTTCAAGCGCAAATGAACGGTTGAAGGCCCGGCGCCGATGTGATAGGTGAACGGCAGCGCACCGCGCCAATCATCGGGGGCCACGGGGCCTTCCAGCTTTTCAAGGATCGGTTTCGCGTCGCCATAGCTGATCGGCATCACCGGAATCGTCATTAACGTTTTGGCGTCTTTGATGGCCAGTTTTTTCCCACCAGGTTCAGAGGCCCAGCCGGGCGTAAGCGGATCGCCTACGTAAAGCGGCATGTCCATTACGCTGCCGCGCTGAATACCTTGCGCCGGACGAAACGGACCCGCCGGATAAACATCGCCTTTCCAATAGCCGTCATCTTTGGGATCGGAATAAATCAGGCATGCCACGGCTCCGTTTTCCGCCGCCACCTTTGGCTTGGTTCCTCGCCAGCTCTTACCGTACCGAGCCAGCACGATCTTACCGCGGACGTCAATGCCCAGCTTCTTCAGATATTCATAATCCTCCGGAACGCCGTAGTTTACATAAACCACAGGCGCTGTGACTTCGCCCGAAGCGGAATAGGCATTGTAGCTGGGAAGCTGATGGGCGTCAGAAGAATCGGGATCTTCTTTAAGAATTGGCTCGATGAGCCGGAACTTGTGGCGGACGGGGGAAACCAGCTCTAGGGATCGTTCTATTGGGTAAGGCAGCAGGGCCTCAAACATTTCGATGCGGACATCGAGGCCCGATTTGCGAAACTGTTCCAGCGCGTAGTTAGCCACTTCCTTCGATGCGGGGGAGCCCGCGGCATGTGGCTTTGCCGACATGATTTTGATGTGCTGGCCGATGCGGACGGCATCAATGGAAGCGATGGCTTTTAATTCCAACTCAAGCTCGTGCTGAGCGCCGGCTGGGGTGAAACCGCGAATAGGTTCCTGGCCCATCGCTAGCGGGACGGCCATAAGCAGCAGAAGCGAGAGTCGGTAGATCATTGGACAGATTGGCCTGTCTGGAGGAATTTCAGGAACACGGACGAGTCGCGAGTGGAGCCAGGGAAGGTGGCTAGGACTTTGTCGTCGCCATCGACAATGACGTAAAGCGGCGTGGCGACGGTGTTGAAGCGGGCTTCTTGCATCTTGGCGTTTTGGTCGTTAATGGGTTCCGAGCCATCGGTATAGAGTTCCACCAGCACAAGCTTGCTGAGGGCGAATTGAATTTCCGGCTTAGGGAACATATTGGCTTTCATCCATTTGCAGTTGCTGCAGGCGTAACCGGTGAATTCCAAGAACAGGAGTTTGTTTTGGCGCTTGGCTTCCGCTAATGCACGGGGATAATCGTCCTTGATGAATTCCAGGCTAATGCCGCCTTTAGAGGAGCCCGCGGTTTGGGCGGCGGCGGGGACCATCGAATCGAGATCACCGAGCGGCGAGCCGAGCATGCCGGGGATGAGGCCAATGGCGAATGCAAGGAAGGCGGCGCCAAGCAGCAAACGAGTGACGCTGAGCTTTTCCTTGCGGCTGATGCCTTCAAGCGGCAACCAACCTAATAGGTATGTTCCGGGTAGGGCGAAGAGCACGACCCACAGCGCCAAGAAGCGGTCGCGCGGCAAAAGGCCCAGCTGCAGGACCGAATCGATGTTGCTGACGTACTTCAGCATCCAGGCGAGGACGATGAAGCCCATCACCACTTTGACGCGCATGAGCCAATCGCCACTGCGCGGCATTTTGCGGAGAAGGCCTGGGAACAGGGCGAGAAAGAAGAACGGCAGGGCGAGGCCGGAGGCGAAGGCGGCCATCCCCATCACGGGTTGTAGTTTGTCACCGCCGACGGAGGCAGCAAGTAGAGTGCCCATGAAGGGGCCGACGCAAGCGAATGAAGTGAGAGTAAAGGTGAAGCCGGCGAGCAGCGCTCCAACGTAACCGCCTTGTCCGGAAGCGGCGTTCATTTTGTTGACGAGGGCGTAGGGCAAGGTTAGCTCAAAGGCGCCAAGCAGGCTGAGGCCGAAGGCGAGGAAGATGAGTGCGGTGAAGCCATTTACCCAGGGATTGGCGCTGAGGTTTTTTACGGCGAAGGGTCCCAGCAGCAGAGTCAATCCGAAGCCTAGGGCCGTGAACATGAAGATGATGCCGAGGCAGAAAACCAAGGCACGCGTCCAGCCGCCTTCCTTCTGATCCATGAAGGCTCCAACGGTGAAGGGGATCATGGGAAAGACGCAAGGAGTGAAAATTGAAGCCAAGCCGAGGCTGAAGGCTAGAAGGAGAAATGAGCCGAGTCCTCGATTAGCATCGGGGGCTGGTGTGGCTGGTACCGGAGATGCCGACCGTTTGGCAGCCAACGGATCTACTGTTTGATAGCCGGCTGGGACATTGAAAGCTTCGGGCTTGGGCGCGGCGGCAGCAATGGTTAGCGAAGTGGCGACAGATTTGCGTTGAGGCAGGCACTGGGTTTCAGAACAGACACTGTAACGGAGTTGCGCTGTTAGATCGAGCGGACCAGAAGCGGCATTGACAGCGACGGCGGCTTCAATGAGGAACTCGGCCTGATGCTCATAGCTTTCAGTTTGCACGCCGAAGTTGGGATCGAGACGCGTTTCCGGTTTCTGCTGGTGGAACTTGATGAAGGTGATTGCGGGATTTTCAGCGACGGCGATTTTAGTGGATGGGGCTCCGCCTTTTGGCGTGGTCATCGAATAAAGATGCCAGCCTTGGTCGACTTTCGCGTTGAGCCGCAAAATCACGGTGGAACCGGGCCGGACTTTTTCGGCCTGCGGAGTTAGCGTCCAATGGACAGGATTCTGGGGCTGAGCGGCTAGAGGGATCGCGAGAAGGAAGGCGGCGAGAGTGCGTTGTAGAATCACATTAATCCGCGGCTGACTGACTTTTGGCATTACGATTCCATTCGTCAAGGCTATCATGCAGCATGTTGTTTAGATGCTCACTGGCGAATTCCGATGCAACACGGATGGCATTTTTCATAGCATTAGCGTTGGAACGGCCATGGGAAATGATGGTGACGCCTTTGACTCCGAGCAGGGGAGCGCCACCGTATTCGGTGTAGTCAAGACGCTTTTTAAAGGTATTGAATGCCGAGCGGGAAAAGACGGCCCCGATTTGTCCGGAGATACTGGATTGCAGCGATTCCTTCAAAATGTGCTTAATCACTTCAACAAGGCCTTCACTAACTTTCAAGGCGACGTTGCCGATGAAGCCATCGCAAACGATGACATCGGCCAGGCCAGAGTAGACATCGCGGCCTTCAACGTTACCGATGAAGTTGATGGGCATGGTCTTCAATAGCGCCGAGGCGGAACGAGTAAGCTCGTTGCCCTTGTGTTCCTCCTCGCCAATGGAGAGAATGCCGACACGGGGACTTTCCTCCTTGAAGATGAGCTTCGAGTAGAGGTGGCCCATCAAGGCGAATTGGGCAAGCATCTCAGGCGAGGAATCGACATTGGCCCCAACGTCGACAATAACGGCGGGTTTGCCGG